>JAEUHD010000178.1 GCA_016793645.1 Verrucomicrobiales bacterium | reverse complement strand
ACATCGCGCAGGGCGTCGCTGACATTGGACTCCGAGATCTTGCCCAGGCCGCGGAGGTTGCGAAAGACCCCCTGCAGCCGGCCGCTCAACGATTCGAACATGGGCGGAGGCTACGGAACCGGCCGGCCACCGCAAGCGCCCCGCGGATCACCGCACCTTGGAGGGGGGTGGAGCCGCGCTGCGCGCGGTTCTGAAATCCGTCCGCAGCAGCGCCGCTGCGGACAAGGGGGTGGGGATGTGGTTGCGCGAGGGTCCTCCGCACTGGGGTGCGTCGGAGGAGTCACCCGCGGGCCGCAGCCCGCAGCCACCGCACCTTGGAGGGGGGGGTGGAGCCGCGCTGCGCGCGGTTCTGGAATCCGTCCGCAGCAGCGCCGCTGCGGACGAGGACTCACCCTCGTTTACGGGGTCCCCGCCGTTGCGCCTCCATGGGGTCGGAGATCGTAGGCGGCCGTGTCCCCATCGTTGTTCCGGACGACCAGCACCCCGCCCGCCAGCGCCGGGGTCGCGTAGCATTTCCCACCGACGGCCTGGAACTTCGCCGCCGGCACCAGGCTCTCCCGGCTCGCCGGGGCCAGCACCACCTCGCCCTTGCGGGTGAAGAAAATCCATTGGCCGTCCGAAAGCACAAACACGCCGAGGTCCACCGTGTCGCTCACCCACCGCGTCGCGCCGGTGGTGGCGTCCAGACAGGTGAACTCGTTGACGCCCCGCCGTTGTTCGTTGAATCCAAACAGGCACCCCTCGTGGAGCAGCGCATTGTTGAACAGCAGGGCAAAGGCACCATTGGTCCATGCCGGCTTGAGCGCGCCACCTTCCCAACCCAGGAGCGCTGCGGGACTCGCCCCCGTGTTGCTCACCAGGATGCGATTCTCCACGAAGACCGGCGTGAGGGAATTGCAGTAGTCCCGCGACGTGGTCGCATAGGATCCCATCAGGCGGCCATTCTCCGGATCCAACACCGTAAGCGCCTCGCCCTTGAACATCACCAGCGAGCGCCGGCCGTCCCCGGTGTGCATCCGGGCCGAGCTGTAGCCCGCCTCCCCCGAACCGCCCCGCCAACGCTCCGCCCCGGTGGCCGCATCGAGCGCCACCGTGGATCCCGTCGCCTCCGGAGCGCCACCGATGTCCAGAAAGACCACCCCATCCGCGACCAGCGGGGACTGGGTGTACCCATACACCGGACGCTTCCCGCCCAGGTCGGCGACGAGATTCTTCTTCCAGACTTCAACTCCGGATCGGAGGTCCAGTACGTGGAGAATGCCATCCCGGGACAGGGCAAACACATGGTCGCCCGCCACGGTCGGCGTAGCGCCGGGACCCGGAGGTACGATCGGCATTTCATGCACCTTGGTGGCGCCCGGCGCCGTGAACTCCCACAGGATGGCTCCCGTCAGGACATCCAGCGCCACAATGCGGTCCGTGTCCTGTCCATCGTTCCCGCACAGGATGGCGCGTCCCGATGCCACCACCGGCGAACTCATCCCGACCCCCACCCGTGCCTTCCAGAGTTGTCGTGGCGCCTCGGCGGCCCAGTCCTTCCTCCAGCCGGTTTCTGTCGAACGGCCATCGCGGTTTGGGCCCCGCCATTGGGGCCAACCGGACAGCGTGGACGAAGGGGTTCCGGTGGCCGCCCTCGGTGCCGGCGTCGCCGGATCGGCGGAGGTGCCCCGACCAAGGTGGATGACCTCCACGTTGGCGATCTTGCCCTCCTCGTCCTCTCCGCCCAGGGCCAGCAGGGTTTGATCATCCGCGGCCAGCAACCGGTGGAAGAACCGCGGACGCTGCAGGCGCGCCACCACCTCCCAGTTCGTCGCTCCCGGGGACAGGGCGTGGATGTCCCCGCCGAGTCCACTCACATAAATTCGATCTCCCACCGTGACGGCGGAGTTTCCAAATCCCTTGAGCTTGCCCTTGGGCAGTTCCGGACCGGAGGTCCAGGCCCCTGATTTCGGATCGTAGATGTCCACCGCGAGGGTCGGTTCGTTGCTCCCCGTCATGCCGCCGATGAAGTAGAGGCGTCCGCCGGCCGCAACCAGGGCCAGGCCGCGCCGGGCAAAGGGTTGGGGAATCGACGTCCAAGCGCGGTTGGCGGCGGAGAGATCGAGGGCCGCGAGATGGGTGTGATAAACCCCGGCGGTGGGACTTCCGGACAGCCGCCAGCCGCCGCCCGCATACAAGGTGTGCCCGATCACCGCCACATCGTGACTGCTGCGTGCGGCCGGCAGGGCCGGGAGTTCGTTCCAGTTCCGGGTGGCCGGATCGTACTCGGCCGCGCTGTCGAGGGACTGCAGGTTCGCGGTCTCACCGGTCAGGTTCCGGGCCGCCATGCCCCCGACGCGGTAGAGGCGACCATCGACGGCGACCAGGGCCGTCCCCTGCGCCGCCAGTCCGCGGGGCAACGCCTCCCACGTGGCGCCATCCTTCAGCGCAATGCGATGAAACGCCCCGGACACCTTGTCCGCGGTATACACGTGCCGTTCCCCGGTGTGCCCGCCGTAGAGGAACAGTTCCCCGCCGGACACCACGGCGCCAAAGCTCGTGGCCGCTTCCGGCAGGGACGCCACAGAATCCAGGGCCCGAAGGGGGACGGCGCTAAAGGCCATCGTCAGGAGCATCAACCCCACGCGAATCGAGTTCATCACGTCCCCAGAATGTCCCACCGCCGCAAGATCGCCTGCCGGGACCTTGCGGAATCTTTGCGGGCGCTTGCTTCCGGCGGCGGAATCACCTCCCGAAGGGAATCCGAACTTTTACCCGGCCTTTACCCTTTTCCGCACCGGCGCACACAGATTCTTAACAGAGCGGGCGTCTGCTGTGGGTGAAGCGCGACGACATCGATCGTCGGCAACCACAAGAAACAAAAAACGAATTCAACGAATCCCATGAATGCAAAGACCAAGTCCCTCGTGCTCGCCGCCCTCAGCGTGGCGTCCCTCACCCTCGTCGCCCAGAACGCCGGGGATCACCCCCGCCGCCAGGCTCCGCCGCTGGTGAAGGCCCTCGACGCGAACAGTGATGGGGTGATTGATGCGTCCGAGATCGCCGGTTCGGCGGCGGCCATCGCCACCCTCGACGCCAACGGCGACGGCCAGGTGACGTCGGAGGAGTCCCGCCCGCAGCGCCCCGAGGGCGCCGCCGATCACGGCCAGGGCGGACCCCGCGAAGGCGGACCCGCCGGTGGCCCGGCCGGCGGACCACCCCGCGGTGGCGGATCCCCCCTGGTAAAGGCGCTGGACGTCAATCAGGACCAGACCCTCGACGCGTCCGAGATCGCCGGAGCCCCGGCGGCGCTGGCGACCCTCGACAAGAACTCGGATGGCCAGCTCACCTCGGATGAGCTGCACCCGGGACGTCCGGATGGCGCTCCCGAGGGAGGCCGGGGCCAGGGCGGCAAGCGCGGTCCGCGCGGACAGAAGGCTCCGCCGGAAGGCCAGTAATCGTGCCCTCCCCTGCCGCGGCGCCGCGCCGCGGAATCGAAGCCGCCCGGAGGCGACCCCTCCGGGCGGTTCCATTTGTCCGGACCCCTCCCCAGCTTGTAGTCCAGCCTTCAGGCTGCACCCCCCGGTGAACCACAGGCTCAAGCCTGCACTACAAACGCTCCCGCCGGCTTGTAGTCCAGCCTTCAGGCTGCTCCCCCCCTCGGCGAACCCCAGGCTCAAGCCTGCACTACAAACGCTCCCGCTGGCTTGTAGTCCAGCCTTCAGGCTGCTCCCCCGGCGAACCCCAGGCTCAAGCCTGCACAACAAACGCTCGTTTTGTCCGGAGGCGCCGT
>JAEUHD010000160.1 GCA_016793645.1 Verrucomicrobiales bacterium | reverse complement strand
GGGCTTGCCGAAGCTCGGATACCATCCGCCGCTGAGCAGTTGGTAAATGGGGGCGCTGTGGCAGTCGCTGGAGTAGAGATTCCCGTTGGCATCCCACGTCAGCCCGAACGGATTCACCTGCCCATGGGTGTGCTGCTCGATTCGCGAACCGTCGAGGCGGATCCGGTACGTGTTGCCCGAGTTGAGGTCCACGTGGCTGCCATCGCGAGCGGTGACGTGGGAATCGTTGTTGAAGCCGTGGGTGCAGTAGAGCCAGCCGTCGAAGCCGCGGCGGAACGACGCCTGGTTTCCGTGCGTGTCGCGGGTGACGTCGAACGGCCCATAGATGGGTGTGCGCCGATCCGCGGTTCCATCGCCATCCGTATCCTCAAAAAGCCAGACGTAGGGGATGGACCACACCACCGCATTCCAATGGCCGTCGGCGCGCCGGAACGGATAGACGCCGATCGGAATGTTCAGGCCATCGGCGAACTGCGTCACCTTCCGGGCACGTCCGTCGGGACCAAAGTCATCGAAGATCATCAGGCGGTCGCGTCCGGGCCGGTTGGTGGGCGCCGCCCAGGGATACTCGATGCTCGTGGTGACCCAGAGGCGTCCGGTCGCGTCGAACGCCAGGTTCATCGGCTTGTGGATGTCCGGCTCGGCGGCGACCAACTGGATCTCGAATCCGGGCGGAAGGCGAAACCTCGACTGTTGTTCCGCGGGAGGGAGCGGTTCCGTGGTGCGCACCCCGAGCGCCAGTTCCTCATCCTCGGCCGCGCCGGCCTTCAGCAGGAAGACGGCAGCCGCCACGGCAGCCAACCACGGGATACGGACGACACACGGGAGATGCACGGCGGTGGACGATAACGACCTTTCCTCCAGACGGAAGCCGCAGCTCATCCTGAACCGGGAGTGGCATTCGATGCCGCGCGTCCGGGCAGGACGATGGGCATTCGGCGGCTGCCGCACCCGGACACCCTGCGAACGGCGGGAGCTTGGAGGGCTTGGCGAACGCCGGGGGTCCACCGCATTCTCCACGCATGGCGACATCGACGATCCTGCTGGGAATCGAATGTGGCGGCACCCGGACGGTGGCGCTGGCCGCGACCACCGGGGGTTCCCTGCAGCTCCGGAAGGAAGCGGGTCCTGCCAACCTGCGTCTGCTCGACGACCGGAAGCTGGAAGGCCTCTTCCGCTCGCTGGCCTCACAATTGCCGTCCCCTGCTGCCATCGGGGTCGGCATGGCGGGCGTTCGGGACCGCAAGGACTGCGCGCGGGTGGAGGGTGTCCTTTCGCGCGTCTGGCCCGGGGTTCCCCACCGCGTGGATCACGACCTGGAATCCGCCCTCGCCGCCGCGGAGCCGGACCCCGGGCGAAAGCCCCGGTCCCCCGCCCCGGACGCACGGGTGATCATTCTCAGCGGGACCGGTTCCTGTTGCTACGGACGCAATCGGCGCGGGCAAACCGCCAAGGTCGGAGGCTGGGGGCATCTGCTGGGGGATCGCGGCAGCGCCTACGACATTGCCTTTCGGGCACTCCGGGAGGCGGCCCATGAGTTCGATCATTTCCAAACCTGGAGCCGGTTCGGACAACAGGTCCTGCGCGCCCTGTCCCTGAACGAACCCAATGCCCTCATCGCCTGGCTCCAATCCGCCGGGAAGACGGAGGTTGCCGCCCTGGCCCCGGAGGTGTTTTCCGCGGCGAGCCTTGGGGATCGGGGAGCCCGAAGGGTTTTGGCCGAGACCGCCCGGATCCTGGCCGAAGACGCCCTCGCCTGCGCGCGCCACCTTCACCCGCGGGGCGGAACCGTGGAGTTCGCGCTCGCGGGAAGCGTCCTCCTGCGCCAGAAGGGACTGGCCGCCGCCGTCGCGCGTCGAATCCGCTCGGAACGCCCCGGATCCACGATCCGTCCCCTTCCCCGGGAATCCGTCTGGGGCGCCGTCGCCATGGCCCGCGAGGCGCTGAACGTCACCGCACGGGTCACGCCCCCGCCGCAGCCATCGCCTCCCGGAAGGAAGTCCGGACGGACGGCCTCCACCCGTGCGTGGGTGCCAACCTCCCGTGAACTCTCCCCGACCGAGCGCCGCAATCCCCGCTCGGCGACGCTCGACCGGATGTCGCTCCGCCAAGCCATCACACTGGCGCTGGAGGAGGAGGGCCGGATTCCGGGGATCCTGAAGGATCACACCGCAACCGTGGAGCGACTGATCGGACTGTCGGTCCGGTCCCTGAAGTCCGGCGGACGCCTCTTCTACGTCGGAGCCGGTACCAGCGGGCGCCTGGGGGTTCTGGACGCCAGCGAATGTCCCCCCACCTTCCGGTCCCCTCCGGAACTGATTCAGGGCGTCATCGCCGGAGGATTCTCCGCGCTTCATTCCGCAGTGGAGGGAGCGGAGGACGACTTCGACGCCGGGGCACAGGTCATGGCACACCGGGGCGTGGGAGCGCAGGATCTCGTGATCGGCATCGCCGCGAGCGGTCGCACCCCCTTTGTGTGGGGCGCCCTGACCGCGGCTCGCCAGCGGGGCGCCCGGACCGCGCTGCTGTGCTTCAATCCGCATCTGGATTTTCGCGGTGGCTGGAAACCGGACGTGATCCTCGCTCCCGATCTGGGGCCGGAAATCCTGACCGGATCCACGCGCCTGAAGGCGGGTACGGCGACCAAGCTGATCCTGAACCTGATCACGACCCTCGCCATGGTCCGACTCGGCAAGGTGGTGGGGAACCTCATGGTGGACCTGAACCCCTCGAACGTAAAACTCCGGGACCGGGCTGTGCGGATCCTGCAGGACTTGACGGGGACTTCGGCGGAAGCCGCCCAGACCGCACTCGTCCGGACCCGGTGGCAGGTCCCGGAGGCACTCCGACTCCTATTGAGACTCGCGCAAAAGGGTGACGTACAATCCCCACCTGCGGTGGCTGGAATTCCCCAGCCCGGATAGTTCACACTCTTTCTATTGCGGCTGGCTGCACGCCAGTCTGGCGGCGTTGGCCTCGCGTTTCTCACCGGACAGTATGTCCCCATACAGCCCGGTTCGGAATCGCTTCGGCCGCCCTGCCAGACGGGCATTCGCTCCGCCTCGTGACGAAAGCTTGTGAACTATCCGGGCTAGCGCCGGAGGCGCGCCAGACAATAGCCCCGGGCGTGAGCCCGGGGTGGGTGTTGGCAGGATCCCAAGCCCCGTAGGGGCGGCAGAGGGCCCGGCCCACACGACGGAGCTGCCTTCTTCCGCCCCTCCGGGGCTGAGCGGGATTCCCGCCCCAACCCACGGCTTACGCCGTGGGCTACTGTCTTTCGCCGCTCCGCGGCTGGAGGTCGTCGCGTGGTCACCCAATTGAG
>JAEUHD010000156.1 GCA_016793645.1 Verrucomicrobiales bacterium | reverse complement strand
CCCTGTCCGCTGGAGCTTCCAAACGGGCGAAGCGTCCGGTCCCGTCCCATCGATTCTTTGGGCTCTGCCAAACCTTGGAGGAGCGACTGGAGCCCGTGGCCGCGGCCCTGCGGTATGCGTTGCTGTCCAGCGCCCCCGCGGAACTGCTGCGGATCAAGGACCGGGACCACACCCTTGGGTTTGACGACCTGCTGCGGCAGGTGGCGGACGCCTTGCGCGGTCCGCAGGGGAGCGCCCTCGCGCAGGGGCTTCAGCAACGGTACCGCGCGGCGCTGATCGACGAATTCCAGGACACTGATCCGCTCCAGTGGTCCATCTTTCAACGGGCCTTCACCGGCCCGAGCACGCACCTGTATCTGGTCGGCGATCCCAAGCAGGCGATCTACAGTTTTCGGGGTGCCGACGTCTTCGCCTATCTCAGGGCGCGAACGCGGGCCGACCGCTGCTATTCGCTTGGTGAGAACTGGAGGTCCTCCGGCGCCCTCGTCGGGGCGGTCAACCGATTGTTTGGCGATCATCCGAGTCCCTTTGCCCTTCCGGAGATCGACTATCGTCCGGTGACCGCCGCCGGGCGTGCGGACGCGACGCCGCTCGAGATCCCCGGGGATTCCACGGAGCCGCTGCGCTTCTGGTTCTGGAATCCGGCGGCGGAGGGATTCAAAAGCGAGCCGGCGTGGACGGCGCGGCTGGCCGCGGCCACGGCGGAGGAAATCGTTCGGTTGTTGTCGTCAGGCGCCCGGATCGGCGGGCGAACCCTGGCTCCAGGGGACCTCGCCGTGCTCGTGGACAAGCACGAGCAGGCGGCGGCGGTGGCCGAGGCACTGGCGCAGCGCCGGGTTCCCAGCGTGCGCCAGACCCAGGAAAGCGTGTTCGCGACCCGGGAGGCCGAGGACCTTCAGATGTTGCTCGACGCCTTGTCCGAGGGCGCCGGGGATGCGCAACGGCGGGCCGCCCTGTTGACGGTGCTCGTGCACGTCGGGCCGGAGGAACTCGCGGCGCAGCGGGACGGCGCGGATGACGGCAATTGGGATGCCTGGCGGGAACGGCTGGGACGTTGGCGCGACCGATGGATGCGGGATGGGGTTTTGGCGATGTTGGAGAGCGTGCTCCGGACGCGGAACACGCGGGCGCGTCTGCTCGCCACCGCCGAGGGGGAGCGTCGCCTCACCAACTACCTCCACCTTGGGGAACTCCTGCAGCAGGCGGCCACCGTGCAACGACTCCCGCCGCACGCCCTCGCGGGATGGTTGTCCGAACAGCGCGCCCGCGCCGCGACGGAACCCAAGGGCGCCGAGGAGACCCTGTTGCGCCTGGAACGCGATGCCGCGGCGGTCCAGTTGGTCACCATCCACCGGAGCAAGGGACTCGAGTATCCCGTGGTGTTTTGCCCCTTTCCCGGGCGGGCTGTGGACCAGGGGCTGAAACGTGGAGGAACGGGTGGCCGCGACGACGTGCTGTTCCACGACCCGGATGCGGAGTATGCCCTGTGCCACGATGTGGGAACTCCCGAGTTCGAGTCCCATCGGCGCATGGCCGTGGGAGAGCGGCTCGCGGAGAATCTCCGGCTTGTGTATGTCGCCCTGACCCGGGCCCGGCACCGGTGTTACGTGGGCTGGAGCGCCGGTGGCGATTCCGGACGCCGCGCATGGTCGTGGTTGCTGTGCCCGCCCCCGGATGTGCGCACGCTCGCCCTGGCGGATGCGCCCGAGGCTCTTGAAGCGTTGGTGAAGGCGAAGACGGTGGCGGAACAGCGCGAGGCCGCCGGTCGCTGGACGGGTCTGGGCATTGCCGTGGACGATCTGCCCCGGGTGGGGGAAACCCCATGGGTGCCGTCGGACCACGGACCGAAACTCGGGGCGGCCCGTGTTTTCCGGGGGGAGATTCGACGGGACTGGGGACCGTCGAGCTTCAGCGCCCTGGTGCGCGGTGTCCCGGAGGAACAGGCCGGACAGGAATCCGCGGACGCGGACCGGCAGGATTCCGAGGCGCCCGAATTTGTCGCGGGTCCGCTCGACGCATTTCGCGGCTCGCGCGCCGGAATCTGTCTGCACGAGATCCTCGAACAGCTCGACTTCGCGGCATCGGACTCCGCGGTACGGGCCTGCGTCCGCGATCGTCTCCGGTCCAATGGATTCCCGGAGGAGACCCTGGGGGATCCGGTGAGCGAGTGGGTGGGCCGCGTGCTCGCGGCGCCATTGCTGGATGGAAGTCCGCTTCGGGACGTTCCCCAGGCCGACGGTTGGCGCGAACTGGAGTTCCTGCTGCCGCTCCGGTCCCTCTCGCCCGCCCGACTGGCGGCGGCCTTTGCATCGGGGCCCCCGGGCGCATTGGGTACCGCGCTGGCGCCGTCGCTGTCGCGCCTGGTGTTTCCCGAGGTTCGGGGTGTCCTCGGCGGCTTCATCGATTTGGTGTGCCGGTCCGGGAGCCGCTGGTGGCTGGTGGACTGGAAATCCAACTGGCTGGGGAGTTCCGTCGAAGCGTACTCGGCCGGCGCCCTGTCGCGGGAGATGAACGCCGAGCACTACGGGCTTCAGTACCACCTCTACGTCCTCGCCCTGCACCGGCTGCTGAAGGCGCGGATTCCTGACTACGACTACGACCGGGACTTTGGAGGCGTGCGGTATGTGTTCGTGCGGGGCGTGACACCGGGACGCCCGGGCCTCGGCGTGTTTGCGGATCGTCCGCCGCGGGCGCTGATTGAAACCCTCGAGGGGGAACTTCTGGAGGCCGCGCCATGAATGCCTCGGAGGTTGAATCCCTGTTGGCGGCGCCCCCGTTTGCCGGTCTGGACGCCGAGTTTGCCGGCCTGATGGAGCGGCTCTCCGGCGCGCCGAATCCGGCGCTGCGTCTGGCGGCCGCCTTGGTCAGTCGACGCCGGAGCGAGGGGGAGGTCTGTCTGGACCTGGTCCGGGTCGCGGGCGAGGTCGTGGAGAACGACGCCGGACACCGCGGCCGGACGCCGTCCCTCGCCGAATGGATCCCCGCGCTCCAGGCATGTCCGGCCGTGGTCGGAAATCCGGGTTCGCGGCGGCCGTTGATCCTCGACGGCACCCGGCTCTACTGGCAGCGCTACTGGGATTACGAGCATCGCCTCGCCACGATGCTCAGCGTGCGGGCGGCCGAACCCGCGATTTCCGTGGAGGTGCCCCAACGCGTCACCACCCTTTTGGCGAAGCTGTTTCCCGGAACGAGCCCGCAGACGCCGGACTGGCAGACCGTGGCGGCGTTTCTCGCGTTTCGGAACCGCCTGACCGTCCTCCTCGGCGGACCCGGGACGGGCAAGACCCGCACGGTGTCCCGGGCCCTGGCCCTGCTGCTCGCGTTGGAGGGACCCGCGCTCCGGGTGTCCGTGACCGCACCCACCGGAAAGGCGGCGGCGCGGCTGCGGTCGGCCATTCGCCATGCGAAGCAGGAGCTGGCGGAAACCGTGCCGGCGATGGCGGGCCTCGATGACGAGGTCCGAACGATTCACCGCCTCCTGCGGATTCACCCGGAAACCGGCGTCCCGCGATTCGACGCCCGGAATCCGCTCGCTGCGGACGTGCTGGTCGTGGACGAGGCCAGCATGGTGGACCTGGCCCTGATGACCAAACTGGTGGCGGCGCTTCCGGGGACCTCCCGGCTGATCCTCATCGGGGACCGCAACCAGCTCGCGGCCGTGGAGGCCGGCAGCGTGTTGGGAGACCTCGCCCCGGCCGGGGGCGGCAACCGGTTTTCCCCCGCCGTGTGCGACGGGATTTTTGCGGCGACGGGAATCCGTGTTCAGGAGGCGGAACCTGGGGTGCCCGCGCTCGCGGATCGTTGCGTTGAACTGCAGGCCAGCCATCGATTTGGAGAGGGCAGTGCCATCCAGCGGGCGAGCCGGTGCGTCAATGCGGGCGACGCTTCCGGCGCCCTTGCCGTTCTCCAGGAAGCCACCACGTCCAAGCCCGCGGGTGACGACGCCTGCTGGCAGACGCTTCCCGCCCGGGACCGGTTGCGGGAAGCCCTGCGTTCCGTGGTCCTGGCCGGATTCGGTCCCCTGTTCCAGACCACCGATCCGCGGAGCGCGCTCGCGGCGATGGACGGCTTTCGGATCCTCACGGCAATCCGCGCAGGTCCCTACGGCGTCGAGGGCATGAACCAGGTGATCACGGAACTGCTGCGGGAATCGGGCTGGATCCGCGGGGAAACCTGGTATGCGGGGCGGCAGGTGCTCGTCACCGCCAACGATCCGGAGTCCGGACTCTTCAACGGCGATCTGGGAGTGGTGCTGCCGGATCCGGAGGGGCGCCTCGCCGTCTGGTTCTCGGATCCGGACGGAACGCCGCGACGGGTGTCCCCCGCGCGCCTCCCGCCCCACGAAACGGCCTTCGCCCTCACGGTGCACAAGAGCCAGGGCTCGGAGTTTGACGAGGTGCTGCTGGTGCTGCCGGAGCGGCCCTCCCGCGTGGTGACCCGGGAACTGGTGTACACCGGACTCACCCGCGCCCGGCGACGGGCCGTCCTCTGGAGCCGCGAGTCCGTGTTTCGAGACGCGGTGTACCGTCGCATCGAGCGGGCCTCCGGATTGTGGGATCGCCTCTGGGAACGCTCGTAGTGCAGGCTTCAGCCTGTGGGTTCGTAGTGCAGGCTTTAGCCTGTGGTTTGGGAGGCGCCAGTGCGGCCATTGGGCGGGGAGCAGCCTGAAGGCTGGACTACCAACAGGGGCAGTGGCGGGATGCCCCCGTTCCCGCGGGATTCCGATGACAACCGATCCCGGTGGGGCATGCTCACTCCCGAACCTCAGGCCCATTTCCCTATGAATCGCACCGTGCGCCGTGACCGCATCCTCCTCCTTGCAATGGCGCTTCTCGCGACACCGATGTCCGCGGGCGATGGAGTTTCGGCGACTTCGGACAAACCCGCACCGTCCAGCGACCGGGTCGGGTTTCCGAAGGAGTACGCCACCCGATTCACCGTGTTGCGCACCTTCGACCGCGGCGAACGACAGGTGGTCACGGTGTACGGCAACGCGGAGGCGGCGCAGGTGAAGGGGATGACCAACCTTCCATTTCCCGACGGCTCGATTCTGGTCATGGAGACCGCCGATGCCGTCCGGGATTCCAACGGAGTCCGGCGCAAGGGCCCGGATGGCCGGGTCGAGAAGGAAACGGTGGTGGGCCTCCACGTGATGCGCCGCGGACCGGACTTTGGGGTCGCCTATGGCACCAACCGGGCGGGGCCATGGGAGTTCGTCGAGTATCGTCCGGACGGCTCGTATCTCACCCCGCCGGCGAAATCCGCCGCGTGCGCGGAGTGCCACGTCAAGGCGGGCCGGGACCGCGACTATGTGTACCGGGGTCCGCTTCCGCCGGTCGCGCCCTGACGCCCTGCGGGACGTCGCTCAACCCGCCGTCAGCGCCCCGCGCTCGTCGTCGAGCGCACCGGTCTTCTCGAGGAAGTAGTCGTATCCGCCGGCGTAGGGACGGACCTGTCCTCCCGACACGTGCAGGACCTTTGTCGCGAGTTTGCGGATGAAGTGCACGTCGTGGGAGATGAAGACCAGCGTGCCTTCGTACCGCTCCAGGGCCAGGGTGAGGGACTCCACGCTGTGGATGTCGAGGTGCGTGGTGGGCTCGTCCATGAGCAGCAGATTGGGTGGGTCCACGAGGAACTTGATCAGATTGAGCCGGCTTTTCTCACCGCCGCTGAGCACGGAGGTGGGTTTGTAGATCTCCTCCTTGCGAAACAGGAAGGAACCCAGAACGGCGCGGGCCTCATCCTCCCGAAGGGCCGGGGCGCTGGACATCACCTCCTCCAGAACGGTGTGGTTGGGATTCAGCGTCGCGGTGCGGTGCTGGCTGAAGTAGCCGATCTTGGCGTTGTGTCCGGGCACGCGCTCCCCCTGTTGGAACTCCACCACGCCGGCGAGGATCTTCAGCAGCGTGGATTTCCCCGCGCCGTTGGGTCCCACCAGCACGGTGCGTTCCCCGCGCTCGATGGTGAGGTCGAGTCCGGCATAAACCGGGTGGGTGCCGTAGGCCATGTGAATGCCCGTCAGCGTGATCGCCCGCTGGCCACCCCGGGGCGGCGGCGGGATCTGGAAGCGGAACGGCTTCCGCGGCGGCAGCGGCTTCTCGATGAGTTCCATGCGCTCGATCTGCTTGAGCTTGCTCATGGCCTGGGAGGCCTTGGACGTCACGGACCGGAAGCGGTCCACGAACTCCTGGAGCGCCTGGATCTCCTTCTGCTGGTTCTTGTAGGCCGCGAGCTGCCGTTCGTAGTTGGCCTCCCGCTGTTCCAGGAACGCGGTGTAGTTGCCGGTGTAGGCGATGACCTTGCGTTCCGAGATCTCATGCACCTGGCCGACGATCTCGTCCATGAACCCGCGGTCGTGGGAGATCATCAGCAGGGCCCCCGGGTAGTTCTTGAGGTAGCGCTGCAACCAGAGGAGGGACAGCAGGTCCAGGTGATTGGTTGGTTCGTCGAGCAGCAGCAGGTCCGGCTCCATGACCAGCAGGCGGGCGAGATGGGCGCGCATGATCCAGCCGCCGCTCATCTCCTTTGCGGGCCGGAGGAAGTCGCCCTCCCGGTAGCCGAGTCCGCGCAGCATCTTCTTGGCGCGGGCCTCGGCCTCGGGATCGTTGAGGGCATCGTGTTTCGCGTGCGCCTCCAGATATTCGGCGCAGGACACGTCGCCGGCGGCCTCCAGCTCGTGCAGGCGCCGCTCGAGGCGTGGCAGTTCCCCGTGGCGTCCGGTCGCGACGTCCAGGACGGTTTCGTCGCCCACCGCCTCGGCCTCCTGGGGCAGGAAGCCGACGGTGGTCCACTCGTCCCGCTCGATCGTGCCGGCGTCGGGAACATCCCGCTTCAGGATCAGGGAGAAGAGCGTGGATTTCCCCGCGCCATTGGGACCCACCAGGGCGACGCGTTCGCCGTAGTTGATCTGGAGCGAGGCGTTTTCGAACAGGGTCCGTCCTCCGACGGATTTCTTGAGGTCACGAATGGTCAGCATGCGGCTCGGCGCGAAGCCGAGCCGGTGAGGATAGCTCAGAAGTCCGGCCGGGGGCGAGAAATCCGGTGGAGCCCTTGTAAAGTCCGCTTCGGGGACACTTCGCTGCTTGCCCGGAGACCCGGAATGGATTGAACTCACCGCGCTCCCGGATAATCTGCGCCCGTTTTTCGGTACGTCATTAACTCCACCCCGGACACCCTCCCCAAGTCCAGCACCGCAGCGCCGTTTCAAGTGAAGCGGATCCACGCATCCCAGCTCACCTACGAGGAGTTTTATGAGGAGCACTGGGTGCCCGGGGTGCCGCTGGTGCTACAGGACGCCACCAAGGTCTGGGGTGCCTATGGAAAACTGACCCCGGACTGGCTCCGCCAGAATTTTGGGGACCGAAAGACCATGGTGGGCGGGGTGAGCTACACCATGCGCGAGGCTCTGGATCTGGTGGAGGGCAAGGACACGAGCCGGCCGATTCCGTACCCCTGCAAATACGATGTCCCGACCCAGCTCCCGGAACTCCTGCCGATGCTGAGTCCACTGAACCTGGGGTATGCCTGTCCCAACTGGCTCGAACGTCGATGGTTCAAGCTGGGGTATTGGGGCAGCGCCACGGAGCTGTTCATCGGCGGCACCGGTGGCAAGTTTCCCTACGCCCATCTCGACTACTATCACCTGAGCGCCTGGATCAACCAGCTCTACGGGAACAAGGAGTTCACCGTCTGGCCTCGCGGACAGGAGCAGTACCTGTATCCGGATCCCAAGGACTACTGGAAGAGCACGATCCCCGATGTCGAGAACGTGGATCTTTCGAAGTTCCCGCTCTACCGCCATGCGACGCCCATCACCTTCATCGTGGGTGCGGGTGAAACCCTCTACATTCCGGTGGGGCTCTGGCACACGACCAAGAGTCTTGAGCCGACGATGTCGATCGCCTTTGACCTGCTCAACCGGCAGAACTTTGGCCCGTTTCTCAAGGACGTCTGGGGATTCCGTCGTCGAAGCGGCCTGGCCCAGGCCGTCGCCTATTCCAGCTATGCGCTGATGGCGGGCGCCCTGTGCCGCGTTGGCGACGCCTTGGGGCGGCGGTAGCGTCCAGGGAATGTGATCGCGTCGTTGCTGGGGGCTACGGCATTCCTCCTCCCGGCGCCGGTGGAGCGCGGAAGGACGGACGCGAACGGGTCGTCCCTGCCCCTTCGACCATCACCGGGGCAAGCCGTCCGTCCTGAGCAGTAGCAGCGAACCCTGGTCCGGTCAGTTCCACCGGGCACGAGCCGCCGACAGGAAGACCCCGAGTGCGCCGACGCCCCAGAATCCCACAAGCGCCAGAACGGCCCCGTCAAGGGCACCCGCCTCCTTGAGTTCCCAGGCGGACCAGGCGGAGGCCACGGCCACCGCGGTCACGACCGACACCGCCGCGAGCTCGCGCCGGTTCAATGCGGCGCCCGGCGCGAGCTGAAGGAGAGTCGCCACGATGCAGAATCCCAGCAGCGACGCCACCAGGACCTGTACCATGAAGAGTGTACTGAAGAGGAAGTTCATCGGGTTGGATGTATTTCCGGGTGTGAGAGTGTCATGAGCCCGGCCGGAGGTGAATCCGACCAAAGTCGGAGTTCGGAACCAGGTTCGGCGGCGCGTCGTCAGGCTGGTCAACGCCGCGTTCCCCGTTAACCTTTCACCATGTCACCGCGTCGCCGCCTGGTCCTGACGATTTCCCTGGCGGTTCTCGCGGTGTGGATCCTGGCGCTCGCAGGCGTGGCGGTCGCCCGGGCCTTTCGGGCCACCCCGGACCGGATCGTCCGCTTGATTCAGTCCGCGCCGTGGACCTCCCTCGCGGCCGCAGACCGGTCCCGGCTCCTCCGCGAGGTGGCGCGCCTGCTGAACAAGCTTTCCCCGGAGGATCGCAGGACCGTCCGGATGAATCCCGCCTTTGCCACCTGGTTTCGCGGACTGGAGGACTCGGAAAAGGGGGAGTTCCTGGAACTCACGGTTCCGGCCGGCTTCCGCCAGATGTTGGCCGCGTTTGAGGAGATGCCTGAGGACCGGCGCCGACGCGCCGTGGCGGAGTCCGTCCGAAGACTGCGCGAAGCCCGGGAGCGCCTGGAATCCGAAGGCCCCGCCCCGGCCTCCGACGGCACCAACCGTCCGCCGGAGCTGAGTCCGGAACTGCAGGAGAAGATGGTGACGATGGGATTGAAGAGCTTCTACGAGACGGGTTCCCCGGACCTCAAGGCGGAGTTGGCGCCGGTGGTGGGCGAGCTGCAGCGGTCGATGGAGAGCGGACGCGGCTTCCGGATGCGCAAGGGTCCGCCATGAAGGCCGGGATCCGCGCCTTCACCCTCGTGGAGCTTCTGGTCGTCCTGGGCATCTTTGGACTCCTCGCGGCACTCCTCCTGCCGCAGCTGGGGCGCGCCCGGGAGCGGGCCCGATCCACTCTTTGCCGTTCCAACCTCCGTCAAATCGGGCTCGGGCTCCGGATGTACCTCGACGATCACCGGGGCATTTTTCCCGCAATGCAGAATCGTTCTGCGAACACGAATCTCACCGTCACCAATTCCCCGGAAAGCGTGCTGGCTGCGCAGCTCGGGATGTCGGAGGTGTGGCGTTGTCCCTCGGACCGTCGTCAGTTCGAAGCAACCGGCAACAGCTATTTCTGGAACTTCCTGCTCAATGACCAGCCCTCGGACCGCGTGCGGATTCTGGGCATTCCTGTTTCAGGACCCGGCGTCCCGGTGTTCAGCGACAAGGCGGGGTATCACGCACTGCTCGGGCCGGGCCGCGCTCAAAACCACCTCTATGCCGACGGTGCGGTGAAGCAATTCTTCGTGCTCGAACCGGAACGATGATCCAGCTCCGCCAACTCACCAAGCGGTTCGGACGCCGCCTCGCCGTGGACGGCCTCGATCTGGAGGTCCGCCGCGGCGATGTCTTTGGCCTGCTCGGACACAATGGCGCGGGAAAAAGCACCACCATCGGGATGTTGTTGGGCCAGGTCTGGCCCACATCGGGGACGGCGAGCATTGCCGGACACGACGTCCTCCGGGAGCGCGCCCGGGCGCTCGCCCGGATCGGAGCGATCTTCGAGGCGCCGTCGTTCTACGACTACCTCAGCGGATGGCGAAATCTGGAGATTCTTTCCGCCTACACCGCGCCCGCATCTCCGGCGCGGCTGCGGGAGGTGCTGGATTGGGTGGGGTTGTCCGGACGAGAGCACGGCGTGGTTCGCACCTACTCCCACGGCATGCGGGCCCGACTGGCCCTGGCGCAGGCGCTGCTTCCTGATCCGGACCTGCTCATCCTCGACGAGCCCACCAACGGACTCGATCCCGAGGGCATACACGAAATGCGGGCCACCATCCGGCGGCTGCACTCCGAATTGGGTCTGACCCTGCTGCTGTCGTCCCACCTCCTGCGCGAGGTGGAACAATTGTGCACGCGCATCGCGGTGTTGAACCAGGGGCGGAAGGTGTTCGACGGACTGCTGTCCGAAGCGCGTCCGCCACGCCCCTGGGTTCGCCTGAACACCGCGGATCCCGACGCGGCCCTCGCGGCCCTCCAGGCCTCCGGACTGATCACGGAAACCCGCCCGGGCGGACGCTTCGTTCCCTCGGAGGGCGTCGTCGTGTCCCAGTTGGTCTGTCGCCTGGTGGCGCTGGGGATTCCGGTGGACGCCATCGCACCCGAGGAACCCACGCTGGAGGAGTTCTATCTGGAACTCATGAGGACCGGGTCGGGAGATCCGGGCGCGAACCGCGAGACGCCTCCCTTCACCCCAACCTGACCGGCCGGTTCCGATCCGCATCCCCATGTTCCTGCTCCAGCTCCGCCATGAACTTTGGAAGCTCTTCGGGAAGAAGCGCACCTATCTGGGCTTCGGCATGTTCATCCTCGCGCAGGCGGTGATTCTGCTCGTGTTCCGGTTCTCGCGGGCGTCCCGGGGCATGGGGGACGTGCTCCAGAACAACGGATACGACGTCGCCTCGTTTCTTTCCCCGCTCACCGCGGCCGCCTTCACCAACCTGTGGCTCGCCTACCTGCTGCTGCCCTTGTACGGGAGCCTCGTGGGCGGAGATCTCGTCGCCAAGGAGGCGGAGGATGGCACGCTGCGGATGATCCTCGCCCGCCCGGTGTCGAGGGTGCGGTTGCTGACCCTGAAGTGGGTCGCGGGCGTGCTGTTTTCCGCCGTACTCACGGCGGCCATGGCGGTGACGGGACTGGCCCTGGGCCTCCTGTTCTTCCGTTGGGGCGGGCTGTTTGTTTTTGTGCCGGGCGAACTATTCGGCGTCTTCCCGGCAATGGAGGGACTCGGCCGGTACGCGGCGGCGCATGCGCTGATGGCGGTGAAGGCGGTGACCATCACCGGACTCGCCTTCGGATTCGGCTGCCTTCCGATCAAGCCCGCAGCGGCCACGATCCTGGCGCTTTCGTTCATCTTTCTGAATTTCATCCTGATGAACATTCCGTGGTTCGCGGACTTGAAGCCCTGGTTCCTCACCTACCATTTGAACCTGTGGCAGCAGGTGTATGTGCAGCCCGTGCCCTGGCCACGCATCGGGGAATCGCTCAGCCTGCTGGCCGGCTTCAATGCCACGTTCTTCGCCCTGGGTGCCGTCGCCTTCGGGCTGCGCGATCTCAAGTCGTGAACCCGGCGCGGCGGACCGCCCGGAATCCCCGGGGGACGGACTGCTGACAAACGGATCGCGCCCCGATTTCATGACGGCATGAAACTCGCCGCTGCCCGCTGGGTTGTCCTGGGGTCGGTCTCCCTGTTGGCGACGTGCGGTTGCTTGACCCACCGCCCGGGTCCCGCGTCCTCCACGACGTCCGGTCCCGGGGCGGACGCCGCATCGTTGTCCAACGCCTGGCGCATCCTGTCCGGCAAACGGTTTGTGGACCTCACCCACGCGTTCAGTCCGGACACCCCGGTGTGGGCCGGGTTCGGGCCGGCGATCTTCGCCCCCGCCCGGGATCCGGCCACCGGACAACCCTACACCGTGGCGAAGGACGGATTCCACACGACGCAGTACACCCTGGTGGGGCAGTACGGCACCCATGTGGATCCGCCGGCGCATTTTGATCCCAAAGGCCGGACCCTCGATCAGCTTCCCATCCAGGACATGATCCTTCCGCTGGTGGTCTTCGACATGACGCCCCTGCTGCGGGGGGATCCCAATCACGCGTGGAGCGTCGCCGACCTCCTCGCCTGGGAGCAGCGGAATGGCCGCGTCCCGAGCGGCGCGTTCGCGGCCCTTCGGACGGATATGTCGAAGGACTGGGAACGCGATCCGGAGCGCTTCAAGCGCCAGCCATTTCCCGCGTGGTCTCCGGAGGCCATCGAGTTCCTCTACAAACAGCGCGGGATCGTGGCCAACGGGCATGAATCCATGGACACCGACGCGACGCCCGACCTGAAGTCCGAGACCTGGCTGCTCCACCACGGACACTGGCAGGTCGAGGTGATGGCGAATCTGGACCAGGTGCCCGAGACCGGCGCCCTGATCGTCGTGGCGTGGCCCAAGCCAAAGGACGGACTCGGATTCCCGGCACGCGCGTTTGCCATCCTCCCCTGAGGAATTCCGTGCTGGCCGCGGACGGATCGCCGGGATTCCCTTCGCGCCATGCGCTATTTCATCCGGGAGAAGCTGTTCTCCTTTGGCGACGATTTCTGGATCGAGGACGACTCGGGGCGGCGGGTGTATCTCGTGGACGGACGCGCTTTCACGCTCCTCCGCGAAAAGCTCGTCCTGAAGGACGCCGACGGAAACGAGCTGGGCTTTTTGCGGGAGAAGCTGATTTCGCTGCGCAAGGCCTATGAGATCCATCGGGACGGACGGCATGTGGCGACCGTTCGCAGGGACCTGTTCAACTTTCTCCGCTGCCGGTTCACGGTGGATGTTCCCGGACCCGACGATTACGAGGCGCAGGGCAGTTTTCTGGATCACGATTACCGGTTTACCCGCGGGGACCGGACCGTCGCGACCGTGTCCAAGAAGTGGCTCACGGTTCGGGACACCTATGCCGTGGACATTGCCGACGGGGAGGACGAGGTGCTGATCCTGGCGAGCGCGGTCGTCATCGACCAGATCTGCCACGACCGGGACGGAAACGAGCACGGGCACTGAAGGCGGTGGCTCTTGCGCCGCCGCGCAGGCTTCCGCAACGTTGCGCGGCATGGCTGCGCCGTCCCCGACTCCGTCCAGGGCATCGTCCAGTGAACGCACCCTTCGTCAGGTGCGCCTGGCGTTGGCGGGCATCGCCGTCCTGGCCGCGGCGGCGGTGTGGTGGGTGGTGAAGACGGATCACGGGGCCGGGGTGCCCGGACACCGCGGTTCCCCGCCGCCGCTCGCACCGTTCACCAACGTGGCCTCCGCGTCGGGCGTCCAGTTCCGTCATGAGAACGGTGCCCGGGGACGCAAGCTGCTGCCCGAAACGATGGGCGGTGGCGTGGCGTGTTTTGACTTTGATGGGGACGGAGATGCCGACCTTCTGTTCGTGAATTCCACCTGGTGGCCCGACGATCCGCGCCGCGCCTCGGGCCGGGCGCCCACCGCCGCCCTTTACCGCAATGACACCGCGCCCGGGGGGCCGCTGCAGTTTGTGGACGTCACCGCCGGTTCCGGATTCGACCGGGACTTCTACGGGATGGGTGTGGCGTGCGGGGATTTCGACAATGACGGTTCCGTGGATGTGCTGCTGACCGGGGTCGGCGGGAACCGGCTGTTTCGAAACCGGGGTGGTGGACATTTTGAGGACGTCACCGCCGCTGCCGGTGTGGGCGGCGCGCCGGGCGATTGGTCCACTGCGGCTGCCTGGGTGGATGTGGACAACGACGGCGACCTCGATTTGTTCATCGGGCGATACGTCGGCTGGTCCCCGGAGATGGATCTCAAGGTGAACAACCAACTCGTGGGCGTGGGCCGCGCCTACGGACGCCCGTGGAACTTTCCCGGCACCGTCCCCCGGCTCTTCCGAAATGAGGGCGGTAAGCCGGGCCAGATCCGCTTCACGGACGTTTCCAAGTCCAGCGGACTTCAGGTCACCAATGCCGCCACCGGTCTGCCCGCGGCGAAGACCCTGGCGGTGGCGCCCATGGATCTCAACGAGGACGGGTGGATGGATCTCGTGGTCGCCAACGACACCGTCCAGAACTTTGTGTTCACCAACCGTCACGACGGCACCTTCGCGGAGGTGGGGGAATTGACCGGCCTTGCGTTCGACACCTTTGGACAAGCCCGCGGCGCCATGGGCATCGACGCCGCGCGGCTGCGGAATGACGAGTCGGTCGCGGTGGCGATCGGGAACTTCGCGAACGAGATGAACGCGCTGTACGTCGCCCGCAAAGGCGGACGGCATGACCAGCTTCTGTTTACCGATGAGGCGGTGTCCGAAGGCATCGGCCCGGCCAGCCAGGCGCTGCTCAAGTTCGGACTCTTCTTTTTCGATTGGGACCTCGACGGGCGCCCGGACGTCCTGACGGCCAACGGCCACATCGAGGAGGAGATTGAGAAGGCGCAACCCGGGGCGAAATACCGGCAGCCGGCGCAGCTGTTCTGGAATGCGGGCGGGGCGCCGTCGTTTGTGCCGGTGGGCGAGGCCCAGGCGGGCAGGGATTTGTTGACTCCGGTGGTGGGGCGCGGCAGCGCCTACGCCGACCTCGATGGCGACGGGGATCTGGACGTCATCATCACCCAACTTTCGGGACCGCCCCTGATTCTGCGCAATGACCAGAAGCTCGGACACCACTGGCTTCGCCTGAAGTTGAAGGGCAACGGTTCCAATCGGGACGCGATCGGCGCCTGGGTCACCGTGCGGTCGGGAGGACGGACGATGTCCCGGCAGGTGATGCCGACCAAGAGCTACCTGTCGCAGAGCGAACTTCCCGTCACCTTCGGACTGGGGCCGGAGTCCTCGGTGGACGAGGTGGTGATCACCTGGCCGGGCGGGCGTGAGCAGAGGCTCACCGGAGTGCCGGTGGACCGGCTGACCGTGGTTGAGGAGGACGCACCGCCCAAGGCCGCCGGCAAGAGTCCCTGAATTCCGCCCGGACCCTACGGCGCGAGGCCGGCGGCGGTGGCCGCGCGGTAGTCGGCCAGCGATCGGAACACATCGGCGGACGCATCGACGTCCAGATTCCGCGCATCCACGGCAGCCTGTTCGCGCAACTGGATCGCGAGCAGATCGGTGGCACCCAGCCGGAAGCGGTCCTCCTCGGCCGCCAGCAGGTCCTCGGCGAGTTCGACATTGAGGCGGGTCTGCCGCGTCTGGTCGAACGCGGCCAGATAGGCGGAAAACGCATCCTGGATCTCCGTGCGAATCCGGTCCCTTGCGAACCGCTCATCCGTGGAGACCTGTTCCAAAAGGCCATCCACCTCCGCCAGACGACCCTTGGCCTCGCTCCGCTGCAGCGGCATCTTGAATTCCAGTCCCGCCTTCAGGTTGGGGACGGCAAGGTCGTAGTAGATGTCCTTGCCGAAGTCCTGGCTGATGTTCACCCCGGCATTGAGGTTCGGAAGCATCTGGTTGCGGGCGAGGCGGCGGTCCACCTCCAGTTTTTCGCGGTTCAAGCGGATGCGGCGGAGTTCCGGACGCCGCAGCAGGGCCAGTTCAATATCCGGGCCGACCCCCTGCTCGGAAAGGGCGGGCGCCTCGGGGAACGCCGGGGGAAGACAGTCGAGTCCGGGAGTGATCGGCGACAAATCCGGTCCGCGGTAGAACAGGGAGAGGGTGATCGACGCGGCCTCGAAGCGGCGTCGGGACTGGACGAGGGTGATCTCGCGGGCGACGACGAGGCGTTCGTTGTCGGTGAGGGCGATCCTGGGGATGAGTCCCGACTGGACCTGGTTGGTCAGCGCGACCGCCCGGGAGCGGGCGACCTGGAGCAAATTGGACGAAATCCGGTAGCGCTGTCCGTTGGCCACCCAGTTGAAGTAGGCGACGGAACCCGCGCGGACGAAGTCCAGTTGCTGCCGGGCAATCACCGGATCGGCGAGCTTCTGGTCGAGCCGCGCCTTGAGGATCGCGGCCCGGCGCCGGTCGATGGAACCGTCCTTCAGCAGGGGGACCTCCATTCCGAGCCGGATCTCACCTGCGCTCTCGGTGCGGTTGGGATAGTAGTCCGGCAGCCGGTTGCCCCCGGTGTACCGGTATCCGCCGAATACGGTGCTGCCCCACACGCCGGTGAACTGTTCGAACCCGACGTCGGCCGTCCCGTATTCGTAGTAGCCGATCGGGTTGCCGAAGGCCTTGGCGAAGGCGTTGAAATCGAAGGGACCCGAGGCGCTCTTCAGGCGTCCCGCTGCGATGTCCCGCTCGATCAGTGCCGCCAGGAGGGGAGGATACTGGTTCGTGATCGAGTCGAGTACATGGTCCAGCAGCAGCGGACAGGGAAGGGTGAACTGGACGGCCGGGGGCGGTGCCTCCTCCGCGGAAGGGCGTCCAGCGGCGATCCATGCGAGGACCAGCGCGGTCATGACCTGAAGCCAGCGGCGGGCGGGCAGTGGGCGCGTTGGAGTCATGGACTGAAGCAATGGGTTCACCGGATGGGAGAGCCATCCCAGAGGTCGGAACCCTTGTCCGCCGGGCTGGCGGGGAATCCGTTCATGCGGCGCCAGGCTTCATACCAGAAGGGCACCTGGGCCGCGAGGACCCAGCCCTGGGCGCGCACCCCCTGTCGCAGGAGATTTCCGGGCGGCCAGAGTTCGAGGGTATCCTTCCCGTCCACGGTGACATGATCCGGATGGGGGGCGACGACCACGCGGAACTTTCCCTTGCCGTTGTCGGTGGGGTCCACAAAGACGACTTCGCCTCCGAAGGTGCCCCGCGGTGCCCGGAAGGGTCCCAGGACGGCGACCGCCGGCCAGCCTTCGAACTGCACCCGCACATCGCTCCCGGGAATCACAACGCCGTTCGTCGTCGTGGTCCGCGGACGCGCCAGGGGCATGTCGTTGCCGTCCAGCCAGAGCTCCACCATGCGGCTCTCCGTTTCGGGGATGATGACGCAGATGGGGGATCCGGGACGCAGATAGGTCCCGGGGGTCGCCTGCACGGACAACACGATGCCGTCGCGGGGTGCCTCGACGGACTGGCGGCGGGCCTGGGCCACCTGGACGGTCAGGGCGCCGATCTGCTGATCCGCCGCCGCCAGTTCCGCCTCGGCGCTGTCCCGCAGGGACTTTGAATTGGCGATGGCCCCTCCGATGGTGGCCTCCTGCAGCGACAGGTTGGCCTTGGCGGCGGCGAGGTCGGCGGCGGTGCTCTTCTGGGCCAGGACGGCGAGTTCATAGTCCTGCTCCGAGGCGAGCCCGCGCTTGTCCTGGAACAGGTCGCGGATCCGGTTGAACCGGAGTTCGGCCGTCTCCGCCGCGATCCGGGACGCGTTGATCCGCTCATTCGCCGCGGCGATCGCCGCCCCGAGCGATGCCTCCTGCTGGCGAATCTGCGAGGACAGTTCATTGGTGCGACTGGCCAGCGACCGGCGTCGGCGTTGGGCGTCCGTGAGCTGTTGGCGAAGGTTGTCGATCAGGTTGGGATCGTTGTCCTCAAGTTCGATCAGGACGTCGCCCGCCCGGACGCGCTGGCCTTCCACGATGTTGGATTTCCGAACCACGCCGGGCACGCGCGCCTCAACATTCACCCGGCGCTCCAGCGGATCGTAGGCGATGACGCGGCCGGTCCCCGAGACCGACTGCTGCCACGGCATGAAGGCCACGAGGAGCAGGGCCAGCAGGATCGCGATGGGAAGGCCCCGGTGAATCCAGTCCAGGCCCCGGGCAGGATCGACGAGCAACAGGGGCGGCAACGGAGCCCCTCCCGTTTGGAGCGGAAGTGCGGCGTTCGAAGTCGTCGGGTGTCCCGTCGACGCATGGGCCGGTTTCACTCCGGCCACGGTGGTGCGCGTTTCAGATCCCATGGGAGTCAGAGGCGGAGCCGCCGCCGGTGCTGGCGATGGAACGAAGGGTGATCCGACGCTGGAACCTCTGGATGACGTCCGGATCCCGGGTGACCACGAGCAGCGTCCAGGGGCGGGCGGGCGCGCACAGGTAGGCCAGGATCTTCTCGATCACCTCCGGTTCGAAGCCGTCGAGCGTGGCATCCAGCAGCAGCAACCGGGGCTGGGCCACCATGGCCCGGGCCAGCAGCACCTGGCGTCGTTCGGTGCCCGAGAGGGACCGGCCCAGGATGGAGATGGGCTCCCGGAGTCCGAGCTTCATGGCCTGAACCTTCCTCAGAAGGCCGACCGCGGCCATCGCCTCGCGGACCTCCGCCAGTCCGGCCGACTCATTTCCCAACCGGACATTGTCAAAGAGTGTGCCGTCGAAGATTTCGTCATCCCCGTGGACCCGGGCGACATGCCGGCGCAGTTCGGATCGCTTCCAATGCCGGAGGTCGAGTCCGTCGATGTCCACGTGGCCGCCGGAGGGCTCGCGCAGTCCGTACAGAATGTCGAGCAGCGTGGTGCTGCCGCTGGACGATTCGGCAATCCAGGCCACGCGCGCGCCGGGCTCCAGCCGCAGGTTCAGTCCCTTCAGCACCGGGGATCCGGGGGCGTACTCGAACGAGAGGTTTTCGATGACCAGATCCGAACCCTGGGGAGAGCCGGGTCGCGGCGTTTCGCCGTCGTCGGATTCGACCTGGAGATCCACCAGGTGTCCCACCTTGTCGATGGCGGTCAGGCAGTCGTAGGCCGTCTCCAACTGCTTGCCGAATTTCGCCACCGCCGCCAGCGTCGCGGTCAGGATAAGCTGGCTCGCGACGAGCTGTCCGACGGAGAGCTGTCCCTCCAGGACGAGGAATCCGCCCCATCCCAGAAGCACCACGGCCGCGGCGACCTCGACGCCGAGCAGTCCGAGGACCTGGTGGAACAGGACCCGGAAGTGCGCCTGGCGTTCCCGGAGGTAGCGGCGTGTGAAACCGTCGGCCCACTCCGCCGCCAGTTCCTTTCCGCCCGGCGCCTTGAACACCGTGGAGAACAGCGCGACCTGCTGAAGCCAGCCTGCGGTGGCGTACTTGGCGCGCGATTCCGCGATGCTGCTTTGAATGCCGCCCCGCCCCAGGCGCCAGATGACCAGGAACACCAGCACGAGCATGCCCGCGTCGAACCAGAAGAGCGTCCAGTCGTAAAAGGCCAGAACCACCGACCCGACCAGGAAGGTCAGCAGCACGTCCAGTCCGTCGAGCAGGAGCTGCGCGGCGGCCTTTTGCAGCGTCATGATGTCGAAGAAGCGGTTGGTGAGTTCCGGACCGTGGTGCCGGTCGAACTCGGACTGGTGGACCCGCGGAAGCCGGAGGGCGAAGTCGGAGGTGAACCGGACGAACAATCGCCGCTGCAGACGTTCGATGACGGTGAAGGCCAGCGCCCGGACGAGTGCGTGCAGGGTGAGGAAGGTGGCGAGGACGCCGGCCAGGACGAGGAGCGCCTGGACATAAACCCGCTGCTGTCCGCCGAACGCGATGTTGCTGACGAGGGCATCTGCGGCGAGGGGAACGGCAAGGTACAACAGCCCGGTCACCACCGAATACCCAAGGAGACACCACAGGTCGACCCGCTCGAGCCGCGCCAGGGCGCGGATCCGTTGGAATGGAGTGGGGTGGCCGTGGTCGGAACCCCCGTGGGATTCCCCGTCAGGGCCTTCCGGAGGCCCCTCTCCCCCCGATGGAGGTGCCCGAAGGGAGAGTTCCTGGGCGGGAAGGTCGCGCTGGACGGCGAGCCAGGTCCGGGGAGTGTCCGCGGTCCCTCCCAGCAGTTTCGCGAGGCCCTGGATGCCCACCGTGATGTCTCCCGATTCCAGGCCCCGGACCCGGGTGCGTCCGGCCCTTCGGCGAACCAGGGTCAGATAGGAGACCTGGCCGCCCTGGGAAACACTGACCGCCAGGGGATGCTCATCGCGCGCGTGATGCACCGCGTCGCGAAGGCTCATCTGGATGATTTCCGCCCGCATTCCGCAGGACTGGACCGTGCGCCGGAGCCGCTCCAACGGCTCCAGGTCCGCCTCTGCGGACCGACTCAACTCCGTCCTGACCGCCCGCCGGGTGGCTCCGGCATCGGGCTCGAAGCCGCAGTCCACCGCGAGGTGGTGAATGGCCGTCTCGAGCGTCAGACGTTCGTCGCGGGCCATTGCCTGCCCGGGTGCCGTTGCCGTTTCGTGTCGGGTTTCCATTGCGGGGAACTGGATCCAGGGCCGGGACCGGGAGCCTTTCCGGATCCAGGGCTTCGGAGGCGCCGTGGGTGCCTCCGGGAGTCTGAGGGTTCCGGTGGGGCGCCTCCTCCATCACCCCCTGAAAAGTCCCGGATTCCGGGGGTTTTCCGAGGAGTGGTGGGCGGGGCATCCGGTGACGGCCTGGTTCGGGCCGGGATTCTATCCGCGATCCGGCGGGGCGCAAATCGCGTTCGCAGGAACTTCCCCATCCACCCGGCGGGTCAGGGCGTTCCCCAGGGGGATCAGGACCATGGCCGCCAGGATCCCCGCCGGAACATCGACCGCATAGTGGTACCGGCAGTAGACGGTGGAGATGCAGAGCAGCGAGACCGCGATCAGATGAATCCAGCGAAGCCGGGGGAACAGGCGCCATGTGAACCACAGCGTGGTGAGGGCGACGGCGACGTGACTGCTCGGGAAGGCCGCGCTCATGGCCTCGAAGTTCCGGTAGACGAACGCCATCAGGTGGTGAAACAGGCCCCTTCCGACCCCCGGGGGAATGGCGAGGTCCGGCAGGGCCGGCAGGCGGGCAAGGTACCAGTCCCGTTCCGGGGTTGTCCGAAACAGGAGGCGCGGACCGATGACCGGCACCCAGAAGTAGAAGAAGTAGCAGGAGTAGAAGACGAAGGAGACCACGCTGATGTAGCGTCGGAAGACCGGGCGGTCGCGGAACCACAGCCAGAGGCCGGTGCCCACGATCATGATGTAGTAGCTGAAATACGCGGCGTACATCAGCTCGCTGATCCAGGGCTGCGGAAACCGGTGCATGAGGGTGACGCTGGGCTCGGTTCCAAACAGACGCAGGTCCGTCTCCAGAAACAGCGGATCCAGGCGGGGAGCGCCGATGGCTCGGTTGATCAGCTCGGTTTCACGGAAGAACGGCGTGTAGAGCACGAGCGGATACACGGCGCGGAGGAATCCCAGGATCGGATTTCGAGATCCCCGGGCGTCCGCGTGGACGAGGGCGTGGATTCCCGCCATGGTGACGAGATGGCCCAGGATCACCCAAGGCCAGCCCGCCGGGGCCGTCCGGTGAAACACCAGCAACAGGACAATAACCGCCGCGAGGAACGCCTGCGACGCCCAGTCCACAAACCGGTACGGTCGCACGGCGCCGCGGACAACCTCCGCTGGCATCATCTAGGGCTTCGGTGCCGGCGTGGGTGACGGTGCGGTTTCCTTGGCGGGAGCGGATCCGCCCGCGGTCTCCGGGACGGGGGGCGCGCCGGTGGCGGACGTCCCGCCCGCCGCGGCCTTCCCGGCGGTCGCCTCCTTGGCGGGCTCCGGGTTGGCCGCCAGCCACGCCTTTGCCTCCTCATTGCCGCGTTCTGCGGACAGCGCGTAGAGGCGGCGGGCCTCCGCGGGATCCGCGGTCACGCCCTTGCCCTCCTCGTAGCGTTTGCCGAGATCGAACGCCGCATCCGCGGATCCGTCGTCCACCCGCTGGCGCAGGAAGGCGACCACGCGGTCCTCGACACCGACCTGCGCCGCCTTGTTGCGCTGGTTCGCGGCGGCCTCGTTGGCCGCGGTTTGGGCCGCCGTCGAGGCGGGAGGCGGCGCCACCGGGGCGCCGGAAGCGGAGGCTGCGGAGGCACCGCCCGTGGCCTTGTCCAGGGACTTGCGAATGCGCCCGATGGACTGGGCGGACGCGGACGGGATCCAGGAGGTCGCCAGCACGGCGGCAGCCAGAGAAACGGCGGAGAGCGTCTTCATGGGATAAACAAGGCACGCATCGGGACCCGGTGCGAACCTTTCGAAGTCTGTCGCACACCGAGGGGAGGTTGGGAAGCTTGCTTTATCGGGCGTCCGCAATCCCGGATGCCGGTCCGCCCGCACTCTCCTAGAGTTCGGTCACCGCCACCTTCCGAAGGCCCAGCTTCAGGGGCAGCCAGCCGGACAGGATGCTGATCAGCGTGAATGCGGTCCATGCGGTGGCGGCACGCGCGGGCGTGAATTGATCCATGGACTCCGGATGCCAGCCCCAGGGGCTCCCGAGGGCCAGCAGGACGACGGAACCCACGATGTACAGGAAACTCAGCACCAGGCAGAAGGTGCCGCCGAATCCGCTGACAATCTTGCTCGGATTGGATTCCCGGAAGTTCGGATACAGCGCGCCAAGGCCCACGGCGATGCCGTTGAGGGTGAAGGTCATCACGGTGACCGTGACCCCGAAGAACACCCGGTGGGCCAGGTCCAGCCCGAGCATCGAACACGACAGCAGGATGAGTCCCAGCGTCACGATCAGGGTCGCGCAACCGGCGAGCCAGAATTTGAGACGGACCACGCGGACGAGTCCGATGGGCGCGAGCCCCACCACCCACACCCGCTTGCCCTCGAGCGAGAACTGGGGAAAGACGAACCGGGTGGTCAGGGTTGCCAGGTTGAGGGCACAGGCGCCGAGGTTCAGATAGCTGACGAGGGAGATCCAGAACGGGGAGTCCAACTGTCGGGTGAAGTGGCGCAGGTTGATGATGTACACCGTCAGCAGCCCGAAGAGCATCAACGTCTGCCCCCATTGCGTGGTGTCCCGCCAGAAGACCCGCAGATCCTTCGCCACCAGGGCCCGGACATCGGACGGCACCCACCCGTGCCAGGAGAGCAATGCGTCCAGCCAGTCCCGCGGACGCAACAGCACGCTCAGCCGCTGCAGCCGCCGCCGCCGTTCCTCCATCCGTTGGAACCAGGTCCAGTTCGAGAAGATGTTGCCCCGGCTGTGGACGGTGCTCGATGCCTCGTAGAAGGCGTTTCCGAGGCGCGTGGCGGCGAGGGTGCCGAAGAAGAGGACGTAGCTTGCCAGGACGAGCGCATAGAACAGGGCGGTGGGCACCGCGCCTTCGCTCCAGTTCTGGACGGAGGCGCTCAGCCAATAGCTGGGCAGGAGCGGGAACTGGGCGAATCGGGTGTTGTCGAGCAGCCGGTCGATCACCGCCAGGACGCGGGTTTCCAGCAGGTCGTCGGTGATGGGCTCCGGACGGAACTTGAAGAGGACCAATCCAATCAATCCGATCAGCACGCCCGCCAGAAGGATCTGGAATCCCTTCCGATCCAGAAACCGCGCGACGTTGATGGCGAGCCAGGTTCCGGCGATCCCGGGCAGCACGATGAACATTCCGATCATGGCCAGGACCACCGGATAGAAGTGCCAGTCCACCCGGCTGACGAGGCCGTACGCGGCAATCAGCGGTGCGATGAGGAACAGGAATGCCCAGGAGGCCAGCAGGCTGGACTCGATCATTTTCCATTGCAGCACCGTCCGGCACGGAATGGGCAGGGCCAGCAGGAACGCCGTCTCCCGGTTTCGGAAGAGATTGGTGTATCCGATCACCAGGTTGGACAGCAGCAGGAGTGAGAAGAGGAAGGCGAAAAGCAGGTACAGGAGCCGCTCCACCAGGAGACCGCCGAGCCCGGGGAACCGCGAGAGGAACAGCAGTCCCTTGTAGAAGAGGGTGAAGGCCAGCAGGGCGTATCCGGCGAGGAAGGAGACAATCAGGGCGAGCAGGATCCACGACTGATCGCGCAGCGCCACGAGACGGCGCCACAGGGACAGGAGGGCGACCCCCAGCAGCAGCCGCAGGGGCGAGGCGGTGTTCATACCGGTCCTCCCGGCCGCCGCGTCCCGCCCTGCGCCTCCTCCACACCGGAAACCGGCTCGTCCTCCGTGATCGCCAGGAAGGCACGTTCCAATTCGCCGTCCGTTCCGGCCCGGCGCCGGATTTCGTCCGGAGTTCCGACCGCGAGGAGGCGCCCGCGATGGATGATTCCGACGCGATCAGCCAGTTCGTCGGCGACGTTGATCTGGTGGGTGCTCAGGAAGACGGTCATGCCGGCGCGGGACCGCTCCCGCAGCAGGTCCTTCACCACCCGCGCATGGTGCGGATCCAGCCCCACCATCGGCTCGTCGATGACAAACACCTCCGGCTGATGCAGCAGGGCGCTGGCAATGGCGACGCGCTGGCGCGTGCCGTGGCTGAGTCCCTCGATCGGCTTGTGCAGCCACTCCCCGAGGTGGAACCGGTCCACGAGGTCCGCCGCCCCGGATTGTATCGCGGCATCGCTCATCCGGAACAACTGTCCGGTGAAGCGCAGGAATTCCCAGGGGGTGAGCTTGTCGTAGAGAAATGGGAAGTCGGGGACGTAGCTCAGCCGCTCGCGCGCCTCCAGGGGCTCCGCCTGGACATCGAAGCCCGCCACCTTCACCGAACCGGAATTCGGACGGATCAATCCCACGATCATCTTGATCGTCGTGGTCTTGCCGGCGGCGTTGGGACCGAGGACGCAGAAGAACTCGCCGCGGGGCACCGTGAGCGTGATGCCGTCCACGGCCCGGACATCCCCGAAGTGTTTCACCACATTCTGAAGTTCGATCATGGGCGGGGAGCAGGTCCGGCGTCGTTGCCCAGCAGCGGAAGGGCCTCGTTCGAGAGGAGAAGATTGTCGGGGAGTTTTGCCTGAAGCACTTCCCCGGCACGGCTCAGGTACACCACGCCCTCGTAGCGGCCGAGGACCGTGGCATGGACACGGAAGACGCGGACGCGGTTGCGTCCGACCTTGAGCCAGTCATTGCGGGCCTCCCAGCGGATGGCATTGCGCAACAGGGCCGGATCCAGGTCGCCGAGGTTCGACTTGAGCGGTCCGGGAAGCAGCGCCGCGTAGGGTCCGAGGAGCGCCCCGGCCTGCTGGAGATCGCGGGGAGTGAAGACCTGTTCCCAACTGCTTTTCCCCTCCTCGAAGCGAACCCGGATTCGGTCGTCCCCATTGCGGGCGGTGATTTCCCAGGCGGAGGGTCGCTGGAGGAACCGTATGGACAGCTCCCGCCAGACCCGGTTGGTGTCGAGTTCGGTGTGGACGAGCACGCGCCAGCGGTCCGAGGGAACCCCTCCGGTGAGATTGAGATCGACGTCCAGGTTGTACCCGGTCGCGGTCACCATTCCCTCCGGCGCCACCGACTCCTCGGACGCGGGCTGGGTTTCCGTGACGGTCGGGATCCACCGCAGGAGCCCGAGCGGCGTTCCCCGATGGCGGACCACGAGCACGGAGTGATCCGGCGCATTGAGCAGACGGTCGAGCACCGTCTCGATGGGGATTTCGGAGAGCGAGTCGGGGCCGTGTCCGAACTCCGCCCGCCACAACAGGACGTTCATGACCAGCCAAAAGGCGGTCACGAGGGTCAGGAAGATCCGGGCGGCCATGGGGTCAGCGATTCCCGGTCGGGGCGGACGAGCCGGGATGTCCTCGGAACACCCACCGCGGAGATTTCGGTTCGGCCCTCACGGATTGGGAATGTTCACCGTCTGTCCCACCCTCATTCGAGTCGGATTGAGTCCGGGATTGGCGGCCAGCAGGGCCTTGGTGGTCACCCCCGCACGCCGTGCGATGGAGGAGGCCGTATCCCCGGACCGGACCGTGTAGGTCCGGACCCGGGGGGTGGCTGAGGGCGTGGCGGCGGGGGGCGGCGTGCGGGTGGACGCGGGCCGGGCGGTCGCGGGGTTGGGAGAGGATGGCGGGGTGGCGTCCGCCGCGGTTGGGTTCGAGGACGGACTGACCGGGGCCGGCGAGGTCCGGACCGGGACGGGGGTGGTCTCCCGGGCCACGGTTCCAAGGGTGCCGATCCCGGGCGCCGGGGCCGCCGCGTTGGTGGCCAGACGGAGGCGGGCGAGTTCCTGCTGGAGTTTTTGAAGGGTGTCGTCCCGTTCCGCCACCTTCTGCCGGAGTTCGTCAATGCGGGCATCGGTCTGCTGGCGACCCAGGCGGTCACTATACTTGAGCGCGAGTCGAAGTTCGCACTGCTCCAGCAGGCCCGGAAGCGCTGGATCCGGCTTTACGCCGCGCTCCGCCAGCAGACGGCTGCACCGGTTGTAGTGGTACGCGGCACTGGTGTAGTCCTCGGTCTCCCGGAACAGGTCCGCGATGGCCATGTGGGCGAGGGAATTGGCCGGATTCGCATGCAGCGCCCGCTCGAAGCTCTGGATGGCGCGGTTGGTCTGGCCCTGCATGCGCAGATTGTTTCCCTCAATGTAGTTGGCCTCGTGGGCCTCGTTCTGGGAGCCGCTCTCCCATCGGTCGCAGCCGCTCCCCAGCAGCATCGCCAACAGAATTCCCAGCCCGCAGATCGTCTTCGCAATTCCGGATGTCACCGGGCGAAGGCTAGGAAAGTAGGCCCGGGCGTCAACGCAACCTCATGGGTGGAATTTCACTTTACAACCGTAAACAAAATAGTGACTCTTTTCCCGTGAAACACCGCTCCTCCCAGGGCTGTTACGGATTTCGGGAAGTCCCGCGAAGGACGGGAGGCTTCACCCTGATTGAGCTCCTGGTGGTGATCGCCATCATTGGCATCCTCGCCAGCATGATGCTGCCCTCGCTTTCCGGGGCGAAGCAGCAGGGCAAGATCATCCTGTGCATCAACAACCTGCGTCAGGTTGGTCTGGCGATCCAGATGTACGCCGATGACCACCTCCAGCGGTTCCCGCCGGCGTCGGTCACCCAGTTGGATCCGCAAACGGGTCTACCCGTCGATCCCAATCCCCGGGGCACCCTCCAGGCCCTGGGTGGACGCGAGCCGATGAACATGAACTGCTACCCCAATGCGCGGTCGCGTCCGCTCTGGGGGTACATCAAGCCGTCCGACGTCTTCCGGTGCCCGGATGATCGCGGACAGAAGATTCTCCCGTGCGGGGGGGCCTGCGATCCGGATTTCGCCCCGTCCAACTTCAAGGTGGTGGGCATGAGCTACCAATACAATGGGGGAACACCCCTGGTGCTGGCGGGCGGGGGCTTCCTCGCCTGGAAGAATTCACCGGTCCTGCCGGCCACGCTGGCCGGACAGGCGGAAGGATGGGTCCCCGATCCCTCCCGCTTCATCCTCATGCATGAACCCCCGGCGCGGATCTACGGTTGCCTGGAGTCCGGACCCCGCTGGTACCAGTGGCATTATGCGGCGGCGGGACCCGCCGAGTTTGTGGACCCGCGCAGCGCACCCGCACGGTTCATCTCCCCCATCCTCTTCGTCGATGGCCACACCCGCCGTCACAATTTCACCCGGGCGCTGACGACCGACCCGTACCATCCGTACGAGGAGACCACCGACTGGATGTGGTACAAGGGGCCTGACAAATAGCGGACAACCCGGTACACCGCATTCGGAATGCCTGACCCTGAACCGACACCGGCGGCGGCAGTCGTTGCGACCGGCCCGTCCCTGTCCGAACTCCGTGTCCCGGTGACCGATCTGCCCCGGGTGCACGAGGCCCTGGCGCGAGCGCTGGGGGATGCCGGCGTCGGCGGACAGGAACTGAACGTGCTCTTCGGCTCCGGGATCCGCGCGGTCTGCGCCGGGTGTGGATTGCCGGTCACCGGTGCGGAACTCGGGGAACTCACCGTGCCCGGCGGGGAGGAGCGGGACCGGGCCCTGCCGCCCAAACTGGAGCGGCTTCGGCTGGGCTTTTGCCCCCGCAACGGATGCGAAGCCCGGTTCTTCAATGTGGAAATCACCGGACCCGGGCGCTTCGACCGGGGGCAGGTGCTCGCACGAACCCGGGACATCCTCGACGGAAAGTCCGGACCCAAGCTTACCTTGAAGCCGGTGGTTTCTCCAGCCACCCGCAAGGCCACCCAGCGTCTGGCCCTGATCACTTTGGCGACCCTGTTCATCGCCTTTGTGGTGTACCGGATCACGTTCTACTGGAGCCAGCCCATCCCCTTCGTCCAGCCCAAGTCACCCTTCGCCATCGAACCCAAGTCGATGGACCCGAATCAAAAGTGATCCGGCCGGCGGCGAGCCGGAACGCCGGCCCTACCGGGAGAGGATGAGGCGGCGTTCCTCCGGAGTGATCGGACGCCACGATCCGGGCGCCAGATCCGCGAGGCGAAACTCCCCGATCTTCTGACGGATCAGGCGCAGCGTGGGATGCCCGATGCCGGCGGTCATCCGTCGCACCTGCCGGTTGCGTCCCTCCACCAATTCCACAGCGATCCAGCACTCAGGCACATTTTTTCGAAACCGGATGGGCGGGTCCCGCGGCGGGATCTCCGGCTGCGGAGACAACATCCAGGCCCTCGCCGGCAGCGTGCGGCGCCCCTGGATGACCAGACCGCGGGACAGCGCCTCCAAGGACTCGGGCGATGGAATCCGCTCCACCTGCACCCAATACGTCCGGCGATGTGCCTGCGTGGGATCCAGAAGTCGTGTGTTCAATCCGGCTTCGTCGCTCAGCAGCAGGAGTCCCTCCGAATCGGCATCCAGGCGACCGAGGGGATAGACTTGGGGCGGGAAACCGAACCCGGCGAGGGTCCGGTTCGGCGAGCCATCCGGCGTGAACTGCGAGAGCACGCCATACGGCTTATGAAACGCCAGCAACACCCCCACAGGGGATCAGGAGGACGGGGAAAGTCCAAGTGCGCGGCGGGAGACGCGGCGCAACGAACCGAACCCTGATCCTCGCTGCGGATCCGTCCCCGCCTAGTCAATCGTTTTTGCAAGCCGGCAGAAGCTGGCGCGAGCCGATGGGGACAATGAAACCTGATTCCACCCATCGCGGACGATCGGAGCGCTCGCAGGCGGGTGCCAGTCGGGCTCATCGAGACTCGGGGAAACTTCGAGTCGGTAACCCGCACCAATCGCCGGCCAGGAAATCACGACGTCGGAGGATTCCAGGGTGATTCGAATCGACGGAAATGCCACGGGGCCTATCAACGCCAAGGCATGCGCTTCACCGGCCGCGATCGCGGTCACTCCGATGAGGCCTGTCGGAGGCTGAGTCGACTCTACGTTCAATGTCCAAGGGTCCGTGAATGCTCCCCAGGTTGCCACGGTCCCGTCCTTCTTGAGGGCCATCGAAGACCAGGATCCGGCGGCGATGGCGACGACATCCTTTAAGTCGGGCGGAACATCCGATTGACCAAAGTCTAGGACCGGGAAGTCCGGACTGATCTTTCGACGATCCCAAGACTTGACCAGCCCGTCCCGGGTCAGGGCCAAAACATGCGACATTCCGGCTGCGACCGCCACGGCATTGGAAATGCCTGACTCGAAGAGCTGATCCCCCGCCCACCAAAGTCCCACCGTTCCATCCTTTCGGAGGAATGCCGGGGGCGCGATGGCTTGGATCAGGCCCAAATTCTTTGGAATTTGACCAGGCTCAAAACCATACCGACCCCAACTTACAATGGATCCATCTTCGCGGATCGCCCAGGAGGAGCTTTCTCCCGCCGAAATGGATGCAACATTGGTCAGCCCCTCAGGTACTAGGATCTCAAGTCCGTCGACTCCGCCCCAAGCCAGCACAGTGCCATCGGATCGAAGCGCCAAGGCGTGAGATGGTCCTGCAGCGACTGCCTTGATGGGACTTGGGCCGGTCGGCGGCACGATGGGGGGCTCATGGTACTTTCCGTAGATAGAATTCTCATAGATCCCCCAAGAGACCGTAGTGCCATCGGATCGAACCGCCGCGTCGTGATCCCTGCAGGCGCTGACCTGAACCAAGCCCACCAATTGGTCGGGAACCAGTGCCACTCCGCGAAAATCATAAATGTATGGGCTGGGCCTCCGGGTTCCCCAACTGACCACCGTGCCCGGCCGGGTCTCCTGGGCCACTTCAAGCCACGCAATCCGGTTGGTAACGGCACCCGCGGCGTTGCTGACGACAACGGAATAATCACCCGCGGCGGTCTCGCGAATCGAAGGCAGAAGCAACGTCCTGTTGGTTTCGCCGAGGAGCGCCTGGTCCCCGTGGTACCACAGGTAATTGAGGCCAAAACCGGTCGCATCCACCTCCAGGGTGTCCGTCGTCCAAGACGCCACGGACCGCACATCGGGAGCCGAACGAATTACCGGCAATGAGGCTCGACCGATCGCAGCACAATTAAAATAGGAACCTGAAATGGCAAGGACATTGGAGAGTCCACGAGGAAGTCCGAAACGCGGATACAGTTCTTCGAACTCTCGCGAATAGTGTAGAAGCGATCCATCCTTCTTGACCACCAAGATGCCAAGATCGCAGATCGCAATGGATTCCACTTGTTGCAAGGCGACCTGATTGACTGGGTTTACCCATTTGGGATCCCCCCAAAACGTCACAGATCCGTCGCTATGGACGACACCGCCTGCTTTCCCTCCAATCGCGACCTGCGCCACGTTGGGTAGGTGTGAAGGGGCCTTTTCGGGGTCATACGGCCCCCCTTCAGGGATATACACTGATCGAATGATGGGGGAGCCATCCTCCGTGATGGCAATGGCGAACCCTCCGCCCGTGGCGATGGACCGGATGCGCTTGCCGAAACAAGCCCACGCGAGGCCGATGTAATGACCCCACTCGACCAAGGTACCGTCGTTCTTCAATGCAAGGGTGAAATGGGCCCCAGCGACAATGGCCTTCACATCAGACAACCCCTTCGGAGGTTGCAACGTGGGGTCGTTCTGACCCCAGACGAAGACATGCCCTTCGGCGTCAAGAGCCGCTGTGTGAAACTCCCCGGCAGAGATGGCCCGAATGTTTCTCAAGCCAAGAGGGACATTGGTCTGTCCGCGACCATTGTCTCCCCAGGCTCGAACGGTTCCGTCTCTCATCAGGACAACGCTGAACCATTCGCCATAAAACCCACCGGCCGAAACCGCCACAATTTCGCTGTCCTTCTCCGAGAGTATGCCTCCAAGGCCCTGACCGTTGGATTCTCCCCAGGTAACAATGGTCCGAGGCGGAGTTCCCGGTTCGAGGGTAAGACTCACAGGCTCTGTCGTCACCGATCCCGCCCGGTTTCTGACCTCGACCGAGTAGTTTCCAGCGGCATTGCAGACCACCGTGCCCGGGAAACTCAGGGTGGGGTTCGTCGCATGGGCAATGGGTTGGCCATCCCGGTACCATTGGTAACGGAGATCGAAACCTGCGGCCTCAACCGTCAATGTCGCCGTCTGCCAGGGTTTCACGGAGACGGCCACGGGCGGCTTCCGAATCTCGGGCAGGGCCGGGATTCCAAGGGCGACCGAGTGATCACTTCCCGCCGCAATCGCGGTGACGCCCGTCAATCCCGCGGGAACATCCGCCCGGCCCCGGGATCGATCCCCCCACGCGACCACGGTCCCATCCCTTTGGAGCGCCAATGCATGGAAGGCACCAATGTCGATCGCCACCACATCGTTCAAATCCGATGGGACATCCTGGAGCCTGTAATAGTTGTTCCCCCACGCGACCACGGTCCCGTCCTTTCGAACGGCCATGGAAATCGACAGTCCCGCAGCGATGGCTTTGGCGGGCCCCAAATCAGGAGGCACGACGGCTTGACCTTCGAGATTCCTCCCCCAGGCCACCACCGTCCCATCCGCCCTGAGCGCGAGGCTGTGGCCGTACCCGGCAGCAACGGCAATCACTTGATCCAGATCCTGGGGAGGGGTCGCCGCACCAAAGGTATCCGAACCCCATCCCCAACCGACGACCGTCCCGGAATTCCGGATTGCGAGGAAATGCTGCTCCCCGCCCGAAATTCCGATGAAGCCGTCCGGCGCAAATGGAAGCGCTATATTGACGCCCGCGTAGGTACGATGCACCAAACGCCCAGAACGGGTCAGAACCAGCAACCCACCGCTGAACTCGACGGATGCAATGTCGTTCAATCCGTCCAATGAAGAACTGAGGTCCATGTACCGGGATCCCCACACAACCCCGTGGCCGTCTGATTTCACGGCAGCGGTATACCTCTCCGAAGCCCGGACCTGAATGACGTCCTCCAAGGCGGTAGAGGGAACATAGGCTGGATGAAAACTCCCGTCGCTGCCCCACACCATCAGACTCCCGGCAGCCGAGACCTCTGCAGAACGCGCGGGGGAACCCAAAAGCGACCACGCGACGACGAACACACCTAGAATCTGAAGTATTCCATGGGCTGGGTTGTGGGTCACAATGGACTCAGTACACGTTGGAAGTTCCTGAGGCAATCTCGATGAGTCTCAGTCTCCAAGGGATGGAGCGCCAGCCACGGCGGACATAGACCTGCGCTTCCACCGCGGGAACACACCCCCCCCGACTTAACCGGCAAAGTCGTTCAGGCGAGCGGACGGGTTGGCGACCACTCGGGATACGGTGTCCAGCATGGCATCCAGAATGCGATCCCGGGTGGCGGCGGAGTAGCAGCAGATTCGACCGAGGAGGATCAGATCCACCGCTCCGCCATTCACCAGAACCTGGAGACTCATCTGGGGATAGATGGTCCACAACGGGCGGGTGAGGACGCTGACCGTGAGCCCGGACAGCGTGGGATTCGAATCGAGGCCGTCCCGGAAATTGAAATCGATCGGACACTGGGTCCAATACGCGGGATGCTCCACGCCACGTTCCGGGAACGCGAGTTCGAGGGTGACGTCCGGATTCGCCATCGCCCCGTGAAAGGTGGTGCGCACCCGGCCGATCATTTCGTTCAGCGGGGGATTGCCCCCCAGATCCGTTCGGAGTTGTGCGCGCACCCGGAGGCATCCGGCGATTCCTTCCGTTCCCGGACGATGCCGTGCCGCAAGGGGAGCCGCCACAATCAGGTCGGACTGCCCGGTCAACCGGTGCAGGGTAATGTTCATCACCGTGAAGAGCGTTTGGGACAGCGTCACGCCCTGTTCGACGGAAATCCGGCGAAGGACTGCGACCAGGGGTTCCGAAATCCGACGCTGAGCTCGGTCGCTGTCAAAACTCCCGAATTGATGGCCGCTGCCGTCGTGACGTAACGCGGGCCATCGAAAGTCCTGGGACAGATGATCCCGCCAATATTGGATCTGACGCCGGATCCCGGGTGAGTTGGTCATCTCCTGTTCCCAAACTCCCAGATCCACAGGCTGGAAGGAAAGGGGCTCCGGCGACCAATCGCGGCCCTGGCGAAACGCCTCGTAGGCGGCACCAAGTTCCTGCACCAGGATTCCATAGGTCCAGGCGTCAAACACCAGATGGTCGATGCCCAACAGAAGCACATGGTCTTCGGAACCCAGCCGGATCAGTTCGGAGCGGAACACCGCGCCCTGGGCCGCATCAAAGGGACGCCGGATATCCGCCTCCTGCCGCCGGCTCACCTCCACCAGGGCCGACTCCAAGGGAAGTGCACTGAGATCCGTCTCGGGAATCTCCAACCGAAATCGCTCCAACACCCGTTGCGAGGGACGTCCCTCGATCCATTGGAACTGGGAGCGCCACGCCTCGTGACGTTCCACCAACGCGACGCAGGCCTGGCGAAGGGCCACGGAATCGAGTTTGCCCTGGAGGCGAAACGCCCGATGGAAGTTCCCCATCTGGCGTCCGGGATACCGATTCAGCACGTTCCATAGGGAATACTGCGTCCGCAGGAGCGGATGCCAGGCATCCCGGGGAACGCGACGTTCCGGTCCGCCGACAAAGTCAATCCGGTGGGAACCCTGGCGAATCCGCGCCGCAAGGCGATCCGGCGAAGGCGCGTGAGCCAATGCCGCGGGGTCGAGCGTGATGCCGAGAGTCTTCCGCACGCGGGCGGCCAGGACCATGGCCAGAAGGGAATGGCCACCCAAACGGAAGAAGTCTTCGTCGGGCCGCACAGGACCGCCCCCCAGAACCTCGCTGAACAGACCCGCAAGGCGTCCTTCAAGGGAGTTTGGATCAGCCGCTTCCGGCCCGGACACCTCCCGTTGAGGTGCAGGCTGCGGCAAGCGCGCCCGATCCACCTTGCCATTCTCCGTCCTGGGCAACTGGGGAAGGAGCACGCAGTGCGTCGGACACAGGTACGACGGAAGGCGGTCGCCGCAATGCATCAGGAGTTCTTCCTGCGAGGGCGGGTGCAAAGGATTCCGCGGGACGACGTACGCCACGAGCTGCAGGCCCGCCCCGGAAACCAGCTCCCGTCCCGCGACCACGGCATCCAAAACTTCCGGGTGGTTCCGCATCACTTCCTCCAACTCGCCGGGTTCCACCCGGTGCCCACGGATCTTGAGTTGCCCATCGGTTCTCCCCAGGAACTCCAGCACCCCGTCCGGACGCCACCGCACCCGGTCCCCCGTCCGATAACAGACCGCCGTCGGACGTTCCGGGGTCGGATCCGGATGAAACCGTTCCGCGGTTCGTTCGGGTTGATTCCAATAGCCCGGACTGACCCCCGGACCTGAAATCCAAAGCTCCCCGACAGCTCCGAACGGAACGGGGCATCGGGCGGCGTCCAGGACGCGGACCCGCGTTTGACGGATCGGCCGCCCGATCGGAATCGATTCCACATCCGCTGACAGTTCACGTGGGATGTTGAAGGTCGTGGCGAACGTCGTGGCCTCCGTCGGACCATATCCGTTGATCAGGCGCGTCTCCGGCAACGCCGACAGGGCGCGCCGGACATGCGACACCGAAAGGGCCTCCCCCCCGGTCAGCAACTGGCGTACACCCCGGAGCATTGAGACATCCTCATCCACCACCAGATTGAACAGCGCCGCGGTCAACCACAGGGTGTCCACGCCGTGCTCCGTCAGTTGTGCGCGCAAACCTGGGAGCGTCGGAATGCGTCCCGGGTAGAGGACGCAGCGACCGCCATTCAACAGTGCGCCCCACAGTTCAAAACTGGAGGCATCGAAGGTGGGAGGCGATACCTGGAGCAGCGTCCGGACCGGTCCGAGATCCACATAGTCGGCGTCCACGACAAGACGGAGAATTCCCCGGTGCGGGACCGTGACCCCCTTGGGACGTCCCGTGGAACCCGACGTGTAAAGAATGCATGCGGGATCGTCCGCAGTGACCCGCGAGGGTGGGTTGCCGGGGTCCGGGTCCGGATCCCGCTGAAGATCCTCCGGCAATACGATGGTCAGGGTTCCCTCCAGGACTCCGGGAAAGGTGGGACCCGGAATCACGCACACCGCCGCGCCGGAATCCTCCAGCAGCCATCGGATCCGATCCGCGGGATACTCCGGATCCAGGGGCAGGAAGACCCCGCCCGCCTTCAGCACGCCCAGCACGGCGGCCACCCACTCCAGCCCGCGTTCGAGCCCGACGGCCACCGGACGGCCCGGGACGACACCCTGTTGAACCAATCGGCGCGCCCAGCGGTTGGCGCGGGTGTTCAACTCCACATAGCTCCAGGTGACGCCGCCGTGCACCAGGGCGACGGAGTCCGGATCCAGCGCGCACTGATTCTCAAAACGCCCGGCAATGGTTTCCCCGGAAGGTACCTCTCCCTGGAGGGAATTCTGGAACGCCTCCAGACGCCGCTCCTCGCATCCGGAGATCCGGTACAGGTCCCCGAGCACCTGCGATGATCCATCCACCAAACGATCGAGGAGATGCACCAACGCATCCGCGATGAGGTCCGCTTCCGCGTCACCGAGGCGACGCCGGTCGTGGACGACGTCCATGCGAATGCGCTGGCCGCCAAATGCGGAAACCACCAGCGGATATCCCGTGGCCGCCCGCAGCTGATAGCGCCGTCCCGATTCCCCGCCCCCGGCGTCCCGCAAGGCGTCCTCAAGGGTGGAGTTCTCGAACATCACCACGCTTTCCAACAGTGGCTGTCCGGCGTCCCGGTGGCTCCAGGCCTGGATCTGGGCGAGCGGGGTCGTTTCATGCGCGCGCAAGGTCTGCCATTGGGAGCGAAGGGATTGGATCCACTCCGGAATCGCCATCGACCGGGGAAGCCGGACGCGGACGGGCAGCGTGTTCACCAGCAGTCCCACCACATCGACGGTGCCGCTCGGACCGGAATGCCGACAAGCCCGCACTCCCCCGAACACCACGTCATCCTCGCCGGAATACTGTCCCAACAGGATCGCCCAGGCGCCCTGGATCAGATTGTGGACGCTGACATCCCACTCCTGTGCGCGGGCCGCCAGGCGCCGGCTCGCATTTTCATCCAAGATCCGTCGACTCACGGCGTGTCTGGATCCGGACACCGAATCCGTAGAAGAGCGCCGGGCCATCGGAAGGGGTGTCGGATCGCTGAAACCGCTGAGCAGGTCCCCGAAGTAGGTCCGGCTGGCACCCGGATCCTGGGCCGCCAGCCAGCGGGCATAGTTCAGGAACGAAAGCGGTGAGGAATCCGCCCCGTCGGGACTCTCCACGTAGCGACCGGACCGGAGACGCTCATACGCCTCCGACCATTCCCGCAGCAATCGACACCGGGAACGCCCATCCAGCAGGGCATGATGCGAGGTCCAGACGCACCGCCATTCTGTCGGCCCCCAATGGAACAGATGCAGCCGCCATGGCGGGCCCGACTCCGTGGCAAGTCCGCGGAGGCGATCGTCGTCAAGAAACGCCTCCAGCCGGAGTTCTGCTTCATCTCGGGACAGTCCCGCACAGTCCGCATGGGTTATGGGCGCCTGAAACGTCGGCAACACCTCCTGAAGAAGTCTCCCTTCTGGGGACGCTCGGAATTGGGTGCGGAGGATTTTGTGGCGCCGGATCGAATCCTCCCAGGCGGCGTGCCAGGCGGCGGCGTCGAGCGGTTCCTGAAACTCGATTACCAGTTGCTGCACATAGAGACCGTCCTGTGGGGCCCACTGACTTGCTTGAACCATGCCGGCCTGCAGTGGCGTCGCGGGCGCAACGAGATCTTCGGCTTCGTTCTGATGAAATCCGGGCAACACTCCGCTTCTCAGTGGAGACAGGAAACTTCCGAAGCAAGCCTTTGTTGGCGGACCAGCGGAGTTCCCCGGGCCCCGCCTTCCTGGGAAGCCGCGCCCCAGTTTCGTTTGTGCGACGGAACACCGAGCGGATGAGCGGGGGTGCGACAGCGAAACGGCCGCTGTGGGTTCGCGGGCCGAAAACGGACCTGAAGTCCGTTCTCCCCACGCATGACAGCGGAGGAAAAGCAGGAACAGGAAACAGGGTGACAGGTTCAGAGTTTTGGAATCCACAGGGAGGCAGGGTCAGTGGGCCGGTCCGGGAGGCGGCTACCCAAATATGGTGACAGGTTCAGGGTTGTGATGGGGCGGTGGGCGTTGCTGAATCTACGCGATTCATCCCATGCGCATGTCCCGACTCAAGGCGTCTGCGGAGCAGTCCGCCGTGTACCACTGCATCTCCCGCGT
>JAEUHD010000140.1 GCA_016793645.1 Verrucomicrobiales bacterium | reverse complement strand
GATCACGGCGATGTTCAGGCGGTCATTCAGATTCTGACCGCGAAGGAGGGCCGGCGCAGCCAGGGTGCCGGAGATTCCGGCGGCGCAGGTGCGGACGAAATGTCGTCGGGACAGGGCGGTGGAGGCGGGGAAGGGGGCTGGCATGGTGATGCGGGGGTTATACGCCGGATGGGGAACTCGGGAATGCAGAAGTTTGTCCGCGGGCGCGACCCCGACGTTTCGGGGACGCCTCCTCCCGGGGCAACAGTCCTGTGACATGCCCTCTCGGCGATTGCAGGGGATGTCCGGTCTCCCTAGGTTTCCTGAAAAGCCGCTTCGGAGTTGCTCGCGAAGTGGAGCAGTCGTTCGCAATGCCGCTGATCACCCCATTTCGGAGACCGACTCCTGCCGTGGCCCGGGAATCGAACCTGCACAGGAGGTACTCCCGGATTCCGATCCGCTGGGTGTTCGTGGCCCTGGTGCTGTCGACCCTTCTTGGAGGGGATCGGGCGCGCGCGGCGGAATCGGCGTCCCCGTATGTCGACTGGCTCAAGCAGCAGTTGCCGCGTCCGCGTCCGGACGCTGGCTATGTCGGATCCGAACAATGTCAGGGGTGTCACCGGGAGGAACACTCCAGTTGGCATCGCAGCTATCACCGCACGATGACCCAACCGGCGACGGAGGCAACCGTGATCGGGCGGTTCGATGGATCGACGGTCGATTGCGGTGGCCTGGCCTACCGCCTCGGGAAGGAGGGCGAGCGATTCTGGGCGGAGATGCCGGACCCGGACGTCATGATGTACGTACTCCAGGGAGGGCGGAAAATTCCGCTGGAGAAGATTCCCCGTGTCCGGCGACCGGTGGTGATGACCACCGGGTCCCATCACTACCAGACGTACTGGGTCACGAGTAAGCGCTATCCCGGCCTGTTGCAGACCCTGCCGGTGGTGTTCCTGAAGGAGGAACAGCGATGGATTCCCCGGGATGACGCCTTCATGCGGGGGCCGGACGACACGGAGCACATCGTCACACAGTGGAATCATCATTGCATCCGGTGCCATTCCACCGGGGGAAACCCGGGCCTCGATGACCAGGGGCAGTTGAAGTCGGCGGTGGGGGAATTGGGCATTGCCTGTGAGGCCTGTCACGGTCCGGGGAAGGCGCATGTGGACCAGAGGCGGGCTGCCGCGGCGGCCTTGCCGAGTCCGGAGCCGGAGAAGAAGAAGGCCGAGGCGAGGGCGTCCGAACCCGATCCGACGATCATCAATCCCGCGCGACTGGATTCCCGTCACTCGACCGAGATCTGCGGCCAGTGCCATGGCTCGTATGTGATGCGGGACGAGTACGCCATGGAGTTTGCCCGGAACGGCCCGCTGTACCGCCCCGGGGAGGAGTTGACGAAGACGCGCCATTACATGACGCACCCCGGGGCGGGCGGGGGCGGCGTGGCTTCCGAGGATTTGCGGAGGAACCCCGAGTTCTACGCCTCCCGGTGGTGGGACGACGGCACCGTCCTCGCCGGAGGCCGCGAATACACCGCCCTCCTGGCGACCCCGTGTTATACGAAGGGGACGATGTCCTGCCTGTCCTGTCATTCGATGCACGACAGCGATCCCAACGATCAGTTGAAGCCGGGGAAGGACGGCCCCGGGGCCTGCACCTCGTGTCATCGGGAGGCCCGGTTCACCACGGAGCTTCGGCAGCACACGGGCCATGGGGCGGACTCCCCGGGCAGCAACTGCCTGAATTGTCACATGCCCTACGTGACGTACGCGCTGTTCAAGGCGATTCGGACCCACCAGATCACGTCACCCCACATTGCCTCAAGTGCGCGGTTCGGGGTTCCCAACGCCTGCAACCTCTGTCACCTGGACCGGACCCTGGAATGGACCCAGACGCAGTTGGTCCGGCAGTACGGACAAAAGGAAGTGCCGCTGGATTCGGAGCAGAAGGACACCGCGGCGGCGGTGCTTTGGCTGCTTAAGGGAAATGCGGCCCAGCGGGTCATTGCGGCCTGGGCGATGGGTTGGCCGCCGGCGCAACAGGCTTCAGGGACCCAATGGATGGCCCCCCTGCTGTCCCGGACGCTGGCCGATGACTACGGCCCCGTCCGGTTCGTCGCGGCACGATCCCTGCGGACGCTGCCCGGCTACACCGGACTCGCCTACGATTTTCTGGGAAGCCCGTCACAACGGAAGGATGCCTCTGTGGCGGCCCTGGGGATCTGGCGCGGAGGCGGTTTTCCCCCGGCCGGGAAGCCGGAGGTGCTGATCCGTTCCGACGGAGGATCGGACACCAACCGGGTCGCCGCATTGTTGCAGTCACAGGACCGGCGTTCCGTGACCATCATGGAGTAATCCCCGGGAAGTCCTGTCACCGGATCTTCACCGTCCCCGGCTTGAGCAGGTGCGGAGGGTAGGGTGCGATCAAGTCCGGGTTCCGAATGGGATCCGGGCTGGTGGGTATTCGTGGCGCTTTTCCGTGTGGGCGACGCGGGTATCCACCGGCTCTTGAACAGGCCCCTGAGTATTTGGACGAACTCCTACGCACCCGCTCCAAAGGTTCCGGCCGCGCGCGCGTGGCGTCCATAGACCCACTCGAACACCGGTGACGCCATGAGGGTGGTCACAATGGCCATGAGCACCATCACGGAGAACAGACCGGGTTCGATCACCCCCCGCTGCAGGCCGATGTTGAGAATGATCAATTCCATCAGGCCCCGGGCGTTCATGAGCGTGCCGACGGCCAGGGCCGTGCGTTGATCCGCCCCGGTCAGTCGCGCCGCAGCCCAGCAGGCGGCGCCCTTGCCGGCGACCGCCGCCACGAGCACCGCCCCGGCGATCAGGAGCATCTGCGGGTTGTTCACGAGGTCGAGCCGGGTGTTGAGACCGGAAAAGGTGAAAAACATCGGGAGCAGGAACACGACCGCGAAGGGCTCGATCTGGCGCTGCAGTTCCCGCGTGAGCGTGCCCCGGGGCATGGCGGCGCCCAGGATGAATCCACCGAACACCGCATGAATCCCGATGGTGTCGGTCAGAAAGGCCGCGAGGGCGAAGAGCAACAGTACGAATCCCAGCATGGCCGGACTGAGCCGGCCCGCGCGGTCCACCGCCGCACCGAGATGGGCCAGGAGACGCCGCCCGATCGTGAGCATCAGGACTCCGTACAGCGCGCCGCCCGCGATGGCCTTGATCGCGACCGCGGGTCCCGCCCCGAAGCTGGCCAGGACGATGGCCAGCACGCACCACGCCGCCGCGTCGTCGATGGCTCCCGCCGCCAGGGCCAGCGTGCCCAGAGGAGTCCCGGTGAGGCCGCGTTCGTAAATGATGCGCGCCAGCATGGGGAAGGCGGTGATGGACATCGCGGCTCCCAGGAACAGGATCGCTTCCACTTGGGTCGCCTTGGCGGAGAAAAGCCCCGGCGTGTGGTACAGCCAGAGCGCCAGACCGGCACCGAGGAGGAAGGGGGCCAACATTCCCGAGATGGATACTGCGGCGGCGCTTCGCAGTCGGCGTGTAAACGTGCTGATGTCGAATTCCGTCCCGACCAAAAACATGTACAGGCCGACGCCCAACTGCGCCCCGACAAACAGCAGCTTGAGGGAATCCTTGGGGAAGATCTCGGCCATGAACTGCGGAAATTTCCATCCCAGCAGGGACGGCCCCAAAATGACACCGGCGATCATTTCCCCCACCACCTGGGGCTGCCCGAGGCGCCGCGCCGCCATTCCCACCAACCGGCACGATCCAAGGATCACGGCCATCTGCAGGAAGAATGCGGCGGACAGCTCTTGGTTCGACATGATACGTGTGCGTATTAACAGGGTGTCTTCCAAGGGTCAACCTCTCTCCGGGAAAGTTTGGCGTGGAGGCTGGCGGCCGGCCGGGCACCGGAATTTGCCCGGAATCCCGGGGAAGCCTCCGGTGATCCTGATTTGTATCCTGTTCCGAGGAGCTTAATTACGTCGGGGAGGCTTGAGCGGGTCAACCCGGCGCCGCCCCCGGGGTTTCGGGCGGGTCCTTGGAGGGAAATTCTGCGATTTGGGGCCTGACGCCCGGGGATTTCTTTGCGGAACCCGTTTCGATTCTTGCCTCTGCGCGGGAATTCGCTATCTCACCCGTCCGCTGTCGGGTCCGGATTGGACTCCCAGCGTTCCTCCGAGCCCCCTGCGGGAGCGGAGGGGCAGACCGTCTCCCGGGGAGCGGCTGTCATCCGGAAAGGAAGTGAACGTGACTTGAGCGAAGTGAAGCTGAAAAAGGGCGAACCGATTGATCGGGCGCTCCGCCGTCTGAAGAAGAAGGTTGATCGTGAGAACACCCTCAAGGATGTCCGCACGAAGCGACATTACGAAAAGCCGAGCGAACGCCGACGCCGCAAATTGAAAGTGGCCCGGTTTAGCGCCATGCTGTCCGCACGGTACGCCGACCTGTAAGCGTCCTGCCGACGGATTGAACCCCACGCGCCGGATGCTGTCCCCTTCGGACTGCATCCGGCGATTCGTTTTCATGTATTCCCTTTCCACCTGTTGGAATTCGGGCCGCCACACGTGCGGCCGGCAGATGTTGCGGGAGATCCGCGACCTGGGCTTCGAGTACGCGGAGCTCAGCCACGGCATCCGCATCAGCCTCGTGCCCGGAATCATCGAGGCTGTGGAGGCCGGAGAGATCCGCATCTCCACCCTGCACAACTTCTGTCCGCTGCCCATCGGCATCAACCACCCCGCTCCCAACATCTTCAAGTTCACCGCCGAGGATGCCCGGGAGCGGATGTCGGCCTGGAAACACACCCTCAAGACGCTGGAGATGGCGGAGCGGGTGAAGGCGCGGCTCGTCGTTCTCCACTGCGGCGAGGTCACCATGCGGGATTACAACGAGAAGCTGGAGGCCATGGTGGCGCGCGGGGATCAGGATTCCTCCCGCTACCGCCGCCTGGTGGAGGAGGCCGAATCCAAACGCGAACGCGGCAAGGAGCAGGCGGTGCATCTTGCCCTCGAAATGATCCAGCGGATCGCGGGGGAGGCGTCCCCCCGCGGGTTGTTGCTGGGGGTCGAGAATCGGGAGGCCATCGAGGAAATCCCGTTCGACTACGAGATCCCGCACTTCCTCGCCCAGCTTCCGGACAACGTCCGGTACTGGCACGATTGCGGCCATGCCCAGATCAAGGAGAACCTCGGATTCGTCCAGCACATCATGCAGGTCGAGGAACTCGCCCCGCGGCTCGCCGGATTCCATGTCCACGACGTGGTGGCCGATGCCGAGGGACAGCATGACCATTGTCCGCCCGGAACCGGGTCGATCCGCTACGACCTGCTCCGTCCCTACGTGCGGCCGGAACATATCAAGGTGCTGGAGTTGAGCCCCGGGATTCCCCCGGAGGCCGTCCGGAAGAGCTACGAGTTCATCCGCTCGGTCTGGGGCGCGGAGTGAGGGTCCCGTGCGGCGCCCGACGTTTTCCAATGCCGCCCGCGCCGTCGCCGGACTGCTGCTCCTCGGCGCCATCTTCCATTCCATCTTCTGCAACGAGGTCCAGTTGCAGCTCCAGGCGTCCGGAGGGCCGGCCTGGGATTCCTTCTCCCGCTGGGAACAGCGTCGCCTCGCCTGGACCCGGGGACCGTCCGGGCTTTGGGAAACCTTCCGCAGCCTGGATGCCGTCAGCCTGGTGTCCGCATTCCTGATTTGCGGCGTGCTCGTCGGCCTGGGAGCGGTCCGCTGGAAGCGGGTGCTCCGCGAACAGGGGCTGCTGCTGTCGTGGCGGGAGGTGTTCCGGATTTCCCTCGTTGCCCAGTTCTTCAACGCCTTTCTGCTGGGGACCGCGGGAGGGGACGTGGTGAAGGCGTGGTATGCCGCACGCGCGGCGCCGCATCGCCGGGCGGAGGCGGCGGTGTCGGTCTTTGTCGACCGGGTCCTCGGAACCCTCGGGCTTCTGTTGACCGCCCTTCTCCTCGCAATTCCCAACCTCGAGTTGATCACCGCCTACCGGCGCTACCAGGCGGTCACCCTGGTGATCGGCGCGATGCTGGTCGCCGCCGCCGGCCTGCTGGTGCTGGGCTTCTACACCGAGGTGCTGGGGCATGGCGGCACCCTCGCCCGATGGCTGCAC
>JAEUHD010000090.1 GCA_016793645.1 Verrucomicrobiales bacterium | reverse complement strand
ACCGTGGCGCTACCGTTCCCGATTCTCACGGGATTCCCGCACTTCCGGCTGTGTTTGAAACAAGGCCGACTTCAATCGAAGCCGGCGCTTCAAGGAACTGTTCCTAGGAACCACCCCGCCCCCGGATCCGGCAAGAAAATTTCGCCCGAAGACGAGGATTGATGGGATCCGTCGTCCCCTCCGCGGCTACCCGTAGCCGCCGACGGAAGGAGGCGCTCTCTCGATCCCGGGTGAACCCCACGTTCCAGCAACTCCACACCCGCCCGAACGTCAGCGCGTCGTTTCATTCGCGGCTAGTCACATGTGGCGATGGCGGAGAGATCCGCGCCAACGCTTTCATGGAGGACAACCAATCGCCCCATGAATGCGTCCCTGCTCCACTCCCTGCTCCTCCTGACCCTGTTCACCAGCCTGCCGTCCGCCACCCTGCCCGCCGCAACTCCCCCCTCCCCGAACTACGACTGGGAAACGGATGGTGTCAGCGCCCCCGACCAAGCGTCCTGGCCGACCAATGCGCTGCCCCAAACCCTGGGCATCTGGCAATTCGACTCTCCCACCAACCTCACGGGCTTCCGCGGCGATCCCCCCATCCTCGCCTCCAACCTGTTTCTCGTCCCCTCTCCCTGGGGATCCGCCCTTCGACTGGCGCCCGATTCACCCGCGTGTCTCCGATTCGCCACCCGGCAGGCAAATACCAACGGAGATTTCTCGGTGCGCAACGGAACCGTCAGCCTGTGGTTTCGTCCGGACTGGAACTCCGGCGGCTCCGGCTCGCCGGGGACGACCGTTCCGCTCGTCGAGGTCGCCACCAACAGCCCCGCCAGGACCGGATGGTGGGCATGGCTGATCCCCCCGGGGGGATCCGAGCTGCAATTCCTCGGACAAGCCCGCGGACAGCAGGTCCTATACCTCCGCGCCCCCGTGTCCCTCCAATCCAACCGCTGGGTTCATCTCGCCCTGACCTGGTCCCCCACCAACAGCGCCCTGTTCGTGGACGGAGTGCTCGTGACCAACGGCGTGGGAGCGACCCACTGGCCGTCGGGATCCGATCGGGACTCCCTCGGTTGGGGTGCCGGAGGGGATCGGACCGGACAACTTCGCCTCCGGGGAGACATCGACCTGCTTTACACCGGGAACTATCCCCTGTCGGCCTCGGAGGTTCGGGGTCAGTTTCTGACCACATCGAGGGCGGCAACGACGTCCCCGGCGCCCCTCTCATCCGCATCGACACCCACCCTCGACCAGGAGTTCCCCGTTCCGTCACTCGCCGACGCGGCCCGGTCCGGTCTCTGGATTGAGGGCGCCCTGGGTCCCCTCACCGGGAAGCCCGGCGGTTGGATCCATGGAACCGCTCCCGGCATTCGGTACGAACTGTTCACCGCGACCTCTCTTCAGGGCGCCTGGGGCCTGGATCAGACGGTGGTTGGCACCCCGGGACAATCCTGGACCGCGTTCACACTTCTGGGCGCTGCGTCGGAAAATCTCTTCACCGACGCGGCCCCGCTGTTGGATTCCGATCAGGATGGGTTGAGCGACGAGTTCGAACGCCGCGTTTCCAGGACAAACCCCGCCCTCGCCGACTCGGACGAGGACGGAATGCCGGATGGATGGGAGGTTCAATTCGGATTAGACCCGCGGTCGCCGGACGGTCTCGCCGATGCGGATGGCGACGGGATCATCAACGCCTTTGAGTATCTCAACCACAAGGATCCGACGCGGGTGGATCCCATTCCCCTCGTCTCGGTCCGCACGTCCACGGACTTCCTCCGCGAGGGCTCATCCCCTGGGAAGTTCCTCCTCAGACGCTCAGGCTCCACGTCCCAGGCGCTCGTCGTCGGCATCGAGCTGACCGGTTCCTCCGTCAATGGGTACGACTACGCCTCCGTTCCGTCCCAGATCACGATTCCGGCCGGCCTGGCCGAAGTGGCGGTGGCCATTTCCCCGAACACGGACGGCAGGGACGAACGGGACGAGACCGTGACGCTGACCGTGAACCGAGGGGAACTCCATGGAAGGGACACGGTGTATTCCGCCACCATGACGATCCAGGACAACGACCTGCCCTTGGTTTCCATAGAGGCCTCGGATGCCGATGCCCAGGAGCCGGAATTCGGCCGCGGCAACCCGGGAGAATTCGTGATCGTGAGGTCCGGACTCACCGATCTTCCCCTGGTGGTGCAGCTCAAGACCGGCGCGGGAAACACAGCCATCAGCGGGATGGATCTGCAGGCGCTCCCCAAAACCGTGACGATTCCTGCCGGGGAGATCCGCGCGCGCCTGGCGGTTCTCCCCATCGACAATCACAAGTTGACCGGATCCAGAAACTGCGTCCTGGAGCTGGCTCCGGCAGAGGCATACACACTGGTTCCCGGGCGGAACACGGCCACGGTCACGATCCGCGACGTGGAGCTGCCCGTGGTGACCGTGACCGCGGAGGACCCATTGGCGGAGGAAAAGAACCTCGGAATCGGGCGGTTCAAATTCACCCGGCTGGGAGGAACCTCGCGACCACTCACGGTCTTCTACCACATTGGCGGAACCGCCACGCCGGGCATTTCCGAGTACAAGACCCACCCCGGCGACTACGCCGCCCTCCCGGGTTCCATCACGATTCCCGCCGGGAGCATCCAGGCGTTTGCGGAGGTGCGGCCCCTTGCCGACAGCGAGCTGGAAACATTGGAGACGGTGGAGGTGACCCTGGGCGGCGCCCTTGACTACGCCATTGGGACGGCCAATTCCGCCACCGTGACCATCGATGACAACAACCCCGCCGTGTGGAACACCCGGATTGTCCGACCCACCTCCGTCGCCGGAACCAGCGGTCCCGAGGGCTTGATCGAGGTCACCCGCTTCGGAACAGTTCTCAACGATATGACGATCCCGTACCAGGTCGCTGGACAGCGGATCTTGAAGCCCTCGGGTCTCGTCGTCCCCTTCAACGACTCCCGGCTTGCGGGGCTGCCGGCGAGCTATCAGATCTCAGTGACCGGAGGTCGTCTCGGAACCACGCCGGGCACCCTGGTGATTCCCAAGGGCGCCTTTCAAATGGAGGTCGGACTGAAGGCAACCCTTCCATCGGCGGAAGTAAAGGGGGCATCCCTCGTCCTCGCTCCGGGGACGCTTCAACAGGACAAGTCGGACATCTTCTTCCTCGATGCCTGGCATCTCATCGGTTTCCAGGCGACCGCTGAATCCGTGGTCGAGGGCGGCCAGGTGTCCCTCAAGGTCACCGCCGCCGCGACCGATCCGGACGCCACCACGGGCACCACCGTCCGATTCCTTCTCCGCGGATCCTCCGATTCCGCATCCGACGTCACCATGACCGGTGCCAGCGGGACGGGCATTGATGGCAGCGGTTCCCGCTACGTCGAGCTCCTCATCCCCGCCAAACCGCCGATCCCCGGGGCGCAACGCAGCGCAACCCTGACGATCAAGGCGGTGGCCGACGGACGCCCCGAACAGGCCGGCGAAGCGCTGGTTCTCCAATACGCCCCCACGCAGCTCACGTCGGCGCTCAATGCCTCCCACCAGGCGCGTCCCTACGCGCCGGTTCAAATCCGCGACAGCACCGCGATACCCCTGCCTCCACTGGATTGCGACCAGGACGGATTTCCCGATGCATATGAATTCGATCATGACCTCGATCCACTGACGCCGAGCCAGTACCTGCGCGATACCGACCGGGACGGGATACCGGACCTGCCGGAGTTGTCCGCGGGAACCAAGATCGACAACACCGACTCCGACAATGACGGGATCTCCGACTTCGTGGAGAAACTCCTCGGGAGCAATCCCCTCAAGCCGGATGCCGCGCTGGCGACCTCCATCCGGGACTATGTCCCCATCCAACTCCAAACCTCCGGGGTTCTCCGCGAACAGGACGGCACCTGTTATCACTGCCATGCACCGGGCATGACTCTTGCCGGCGTCGAGCAACTGGCACTCCCCATGACCTCCTTTGAGGCCCGGGTGGCCGCCGTGCGCAACATCCTGATTGCCCCGGGCAGCTCCTACGAGGTCGCGCTGACGCTCCCGCCCAACTACAAGGCCAACCCCAATCTCTACAAGACCTACTCCGCGGAGATCCTACCCATGGATCCCTCCCTCCCCCAGGGATTCCTCATTCTCGAATCCGATCCGGCGAAGCCATTGCTGGGAAGGAATCTCCCGATCGACACCGCCACCTTCACCACCCGGAAGGCGACCCTTCGGGCGCTCCGGCGCCCGCTCATGGCTGTGGATGCAAATCGGGACGGGACCATTCTCTTTGACGGGACGGACTCCACATCCCCGGAACGCCCCTATCGATTCTGGGTGAACAACGACAACGATCTCTCCGGTTCCAATTCGGACCCCGAGGAGGTGGACGCCCCCGTTCCCGACCACCTCGATGGCATCATCAAGAACATCCGGGACCTGGAGGATTTCTCCAGGCTCTGGATCGATCTTCAGGGACTGCAGTCCGGCCTATCCGCGGCGAACTTCGAACTGGCCTTTGAATGGAGGAACGTCACGGAGGGAACCCCGACCATTCAAATCTACCCTGCCCGGGAGGCGGACGGGGGGCTTCGCTACCTCACCGATGCCCTGGTTGCCGGGCAACAGGTCGCTCCCAAGCCCGCAAGCCCGGAGCTCCCGTACGCGATTGCGACCCCCTTCCCCACGCGGCGGCAGATCACCCCCGGCACCCGGTTCACCCTCCCGGCCTCCTTCTGGATCGGGGGGGCAAACAGACGCTACCTCCTCTTTGAAGCCGCAGCCCGGGGCAGGGGTGAACTCGTTCTTGAACTCCTCCAAAACGGACGAATTGTCACGGAATCCGCCCCAATCCATCTGGAACTCCTCGATGTGAAGGAGATGTACACCCGCATCCAGGCCTCCCCCGAGGGCGGCTTCCAAAAACCGTACGAATTCCATGTCGAGCAACCCCCGGCAATCGAACCAACCCTCGCACCACTTCTCCCCGAGCTTGCCTATCGAAACGATCCGGAAGCCCGTCCTTCGACCGTCACGTTCGTCCACGGCTGGAACATGAAGCTGAAGGAATCCATCAACTTCTCGGAAACCATGTTCAAGCGCCTCTGGCACGCCGGCTATCGAGGACGCTTCGCCATGTTTCGCTGGCCGACGGGGGCGCTGTTGACGCCTGAAGTCCTCGACCCGGAACTCTACGATTCCTTCAATTACAGCGAACACCGGGCCCTGGTCTATGGCCGGAGTCTTGCCATGCACGCTGCGACCCTCACGGCCGGCGATCAAAACTCGATCATCTGCCACAGCATGGGAGCCATGGTCACCACCAGTGCCCTCCTGTCAGGCATGGCGGCCGACTCCGTCCTGTTCTTTCAGGCTGCCGCGTCGGCAAGCATCTTCGACACCCGCACAGCGTTGTTCACCCCCCCGCTGACCACGACGGAGGCCGCCGCAACGCAGGGACGCCACACGCCGGATCTGTTCTCCGAGGGATCTGGATACCGGGGTCTCCTCCCTACGAGCCCGGCCAGCTACAAGAATTATTACAACGCGGATGACTTTGCGCTGATGACCGGCAGTTACGTCAAAGGATTGGTCGACGCCAACTGGGTCAAGAACCAGACCCAGAAGCCACACCTTCCGGACACGATCAGACCCCGGGGGTACGTCTGGCTCTCCGCCCTTGAGAGCGTTCACCGAAGGCCCGTTTCGTATCTCGCGGTGATCGCCAACAGATTCAGGGCGCTCAGGGAGGTTCTTGCATCACCGGAGATTCTCGCTTTCGTCGCCCGATCCCGATCAAGAGCACTTGGAGCGGAGCCCAATGTGATGGGCCAGTTTGCCGTTTCCGATTTTCGCGACCTATTTAAATTTGGCCTCAGCCGAACACGAGAAGACCATAGCGGCGAGTTCACGCGGACTATTCAGGATGTCTACAACTTGTACGACACAATCAACTCCGATCTATGAAAAAGATACTCCGGGTCCTAGTTTCTTTTCTGGTTGGAGTATTGTTATTGTCCATTTTATTCCTGAGCAAAGGCCGATTAATCCCGCAACTCACCAAGCATTCACCAAGTCCGGGAATTGCCGTTACAAAATCCTTCAATCAAGTCTCCAAACAAGGAGAGTACCGACTTGCAGAGTCCCTTGATCCAAAGAGACAATTAGAGTGGCAGCAGCGAAATGAGTCTCAAGATTGGACCAATGACCCAAATGTCAGAGAATACCTGAAAAATATCGCGCTAGATCGACTTTTTGAGTGGAAACAGCCGATAGATTTTTGGGGAATCATTATTGACGACTCCCTGAAACCAGTTGCAGGTGCCACTATTGAGTTCCTGTGGAGCGATGCCTCTAACGAAGGAACCAGCCATGATGTTGGTGAATCTGATGAGGGTGGGCGCTTTGCACTGCTCAAGAAGCGAGGCAAAGGGTTAAGTGTCCGAGTCAAGAGCCCCGGCTTCCGGGACTGTGGCGAGGGCTCCATCAGCTTCGAGTACGCCGATCCATCGGATCGGGCCTTCCACCGGCCGGACTCCAATCGCCCGGTGGTGTTCCGGTTGATCCGCAAGGGACCTCCGGAGCCTCTCGTTCACCGGGACCGGATCCAGGAGTTCCGCGCATCGGAGGATCCCGGCATCGTCGCCTTTGACCTCCTGGGACAACGGGAGGTGGCTCCGGAGGACCCCTCGGCGGACCTCGTCATCCAAACCTCCCACGGGCCGGTCCGGGGCGAGGGATTGCAGCGCTGGTTCGACTGGCGGGTGGAGGTCTCCGTACCCGGGGGCGGGATCCAGCCGGGATCGGAATGCCCCCCGGCGGCTCCAGACGACGGCTATCAGTCCCGCCTTGTCTTCGATGGAAAGGTCGAAGGCCGCAACAGCCTGTCCGGAATCAGTGAGTGGTTCTTCGTGAAGTCCCGCGGCGGCAATCTCTTTTCCCGCGTCCACCTGAAGGTGGCCACCCTTCCCCCCGGCGGAGGCAACGCCAAGATTTCGCTCCTGGAGTACAGCACGAATCCGTCGGGCTCCCGCAATCTGGAGATCTACCCTGAGCTCCAGGTCAATGAGAAGTACCACGCCCCCCGGACCCCGGTTCCAGCGCGTTCACCTCGATGATTCACACTCCTTTTGCTGCGGCGGGCTGCACGACGGACGACCGTTCTCGCGACGCCCGATGGTGAAGCATCCAGGGCGACGAACACCGCACCCCGGCTCGTTTCCAGGATCCATGGCGACATCCCCTCCCCGGACCCGAAGCCCCGGGTACGGGAAGCGGATGGGTGCCGACCCTTGGGCCTGAATTGACGTTCACCCCGTTTCGTGGCGTACTCCGCCCGCAGCCGAAGTCCGGTGAATTCCATCGCCGGGCACGGGGGACCCAGTTTCCGAGGGGAGTTTTCCTTTCGGACGGGGCGCACGGTGCGGCGGAGACAACCTTTGGGGTTGGATTCGACGCAGTCCGGGGGCACTTCCAGGCCCCAGCCCGTCAGCTAACCTCGCAGGCATTTGGAAGGGTGGTTCCAGCCCGCCGGACGCGGCCGGACGACGCCCTGAAAAGGAGCGTCCGCAATGTGCCGGCCATGCGAACCTATATTCATAGGCAGCGGGCGGGAAGATGGTTGGCCATTCCGGCCCTCGTCTCCGCAGCCCTTGCCCTCACCAGCCTGTTCTCCTCCTTGAAAGCCATCGCCTGGGGAATCCCCTTCCTCGTCTTCATGATGTGGCTGTTCGGTTCCCTCACCGTGACCATCGCCCACGGCGAATTGCAGTGGCGATTTGGACCGGGACTGTTGCGCTTCCGCGTCCCACTCGCGGAAATCCGCAACGCACGGGCGGTGCAAACGACCTGGCAGGATGGCTGGGGAATCCACGGCACCCAGTTTGGGACCCTGTACAACGTCTCGGGATTTTCGGCGGTGGCCGTGGAAATGTGCGGCGGGCGCAGGTTCGCCGTGGGAACCGATGAGCCGGAGCAACTGCTGGGAGCTCTTCGAAACGCCGGTGTGGCTCTCTGAGGCCCGGACGCCCCCCCATGGATTCCTCCCCCCCGTCCCGTCTCCGCCTCGCCGGACTCACGCTCGCCGCCCTCGGCGTCGTGTACGGGGACATCGGCACCAGCCCCCTGTACGCGTTGAAGGAGTGCTTCAGCCCGCTGCATGGGGTGCAGCCCAGCCCGACCAATGTCCTCGGGGTCCTCTCCCTGGTGATCTGGTCGCTGCTGCTGATCGTGTCGATCATGTACCTGGTATTCGTGCTTCGCGCGGACAACCGGGGCGAGGGTGGCATCCTTGCACTGCTGTCGCTGGCGTTTCCCGAGCGCCGGGACGGCACGCCGCCGGGAAGGACGGCGGTCGTGATGATCCTGCTGGGACTGTTTGGCGCCGCACTGCTCTACGGAGACGGCATGATCACCCCCGCCATCACGGTGCTGGGCGCCGTCGAAGGATTGGAAGTGGTGACCCACCGGTTTGCCCCCTTCGTGGTGCCGACCTCCGTGTTGATCGTCGTGGCCTTGTTCGGCGTGCAAAGCGCGGGTACCGGCACCATCGGAAAGGTGTTCGGCCCCGTCATGGTCGTTTGGTTTGTGACCATCGCCATCCTGGGCGTCCGTGGCATCTCCCTGAACCCCGCCGTCCTGAGCGCGCTCAACCCCATCCACGCCGTGGAATTCTTCCGGGACAACGGCTGGCTGGGCTTCCGCGTGCTCGGGTCCGTCATGCTGGTGGTGACCGGGGGCGAGGCGCTGTACGCGGACATGGGCCACTTCGGGGCCAAACCCATGCGACTCGCCTGGTTTGGCATGGTGTTGCCGTCCCTCCTTCTCAGCTATCTGGGCCAGGGAGCCCTCATCATCGATGACCCGGAGGCCGCCGTGAACCCGTTCTACCGGCTGTCGCCCCGCTGGATGCTGCTGCCCCTGGTCGGACTCGCCACGGCCGCGGCGGTCATCGCCTCGCAGGCCCTGATCAGCGGCGCCTATTCCCTGACCATGCAGGCGGTCCAGCTCGGTTACCTCCCGCGCCTGGCGATCGAACATACGAGCGAACGGGAGCGGGGACAGATCTTCATCCCGCAGGTGAACTGGACGTTGATGCTCGCCTGCGTAGCGCTGGTCCTCGGTTTCCAAACCTCCTCCAACCTGGCCGCCGCCTATGGAATCGCGGTGACCGTGACCATGCTGATCACCACCGTGCTGTTCCACTTCGCGGCGCAGCGTCTCTGGAGCTGGAGCACCTGGATGACCCTGACGGTGGTTACGCCGGCATTCCTGATCGAGCTGGCCTTCTTCGGGGCCAATTCACTCAAGATCGTCCACGGCGGATGGTTCCCGCTCACGGTGGGAGCCATTGTCTTCACCCTGATGACCACCTGGCGAACCGGCCGCCGGCTCCTATGGCAGCGGGTCCGGACCTCAACCCTCCCGGCGGCCCAGTTCCTGGAGGGCATCAGCCGGCGCGAGGTTCCCCGGGTCAAGGGCACGGGCGTCTACCTTGCGGGCAACCCCGAAGGCGTCCCCATCGCCCTGCTCCACAATCTGAAACACAACAAGATCATCCATGAACGAGTGGTCTTCCTCACCGTGGTGGTGCAGGAAACGCCCCGCGTGGATGACGAGAGCCGGATCACGGTTCAGGACATCGGACAGGGCTTCTGGCGGGTGAAGGCCTCCTTCGGGTTCATGGAGGAACCGAATGTGCCCGACATCCTGCGCCGTTGCGCCGAGTTCGGCCTCAAACTGCGGGAGGCGGAGACCTCCTTCTTCCTCAGCCGCGAGACCATCATCCCCTCCCGGCGCAGCGGCATGGCCCGATGGAGGGAAAACCTCTTCGCCGTAATGGCCCGAAACTCCCAGAGCGCCACCAGCTTCTTCCAACTGCCCGCCAACCGGGTGGTCGAACTCGGAATGCAGGTGGAGATTTAGTCCGGCACCCGCCGCGATTCCCCGGATCAAAGGATCGGCATCGGCGGCAGAATGCCCTGTCGGGCCAGCAGCCACCACGCGGCCAGAAGGACAAGCGCCGCGGCGGCCATCCAGAAGAGCAGCTTGACCAGCGACTGGGTCACCTTCCAGACGATCACCAACCCCAGCAGGGCGACCACCACCAGGCCCACCGCAACACCAATGCTCTGAAGGTCCGGATTCATCCGGGCTCAGGCCGCAATCGTGGTCCGCCGCTCGGCCCGGAGACGCTCCGCACCGTGACGCAGCATCCGCTCCGTGGTCTCCCATCCCAGACACGCGTCGGTGAGGGAAATGCCATACTTCAGATCGGAGGTCTGTTTCGGAATCGGCTGGTTCCCCTCGAACAGGTGACTCTCGATCATCACGCCGATCAACGGCTCGCAGCCCTCGACGCGCTGGGACACCAGATTCTGCCACACCTCCTCCTGCTTCGCGTGCTGCTTGCTGGAGTTCGCATGGGAGCAATCCACCATGAGCCCGGTCGGAAGACCGGACTTGGCCAGTTGCGCGGCCGCATCAGCGATGCTCGCGGCGTCATAGTTGGTCCGGGCCCGGCCACCCCGCAGGACCACATGGCCATCCGGATTGCCCGCCGTGCGCACCACGGATACCGCGCCGTCCTGGTCGATTCCCAGGAAATGATGGGGATGCCGGGCCGACAACATGGCGTCCACCGCCGTCTGCAGCGATCCATCCGTCCCGTTCTTGAACCCGACGGGCATCGACAGCCCGCTGGCCATCTCCCGGTGGGTCTGGCTCTCGGTGGTGCGGGCGCCGATGGCCGCCCAGCTCACGAGGTCCGCAATGTATTGCGGAACCACGGGATCCAGGAATTCGGTCGCGGAAGGAAGCCCCAACTCGGCGATCTCCAGCAGGAGCTGTCGCGCCATCCGGATGCCGCTGTCCACATCGTAGCTTCCGTCGAGGTGCGGGTCGTTGATCAACCCCTTCCACCCAATGGTCGTCCGCGGCTTCTCAAAATAGACCCGCATCACCAGATAAAGCTGATCCTCGACTGCCGGACGCAGTTCCACCAGGCGCCGCGCATACTCCAGGGCGCTCCGGGGATCATGGATTGAGCACGGTCCCAAAACGACCAAAAGGCGCGGATCCTGCCGGCGCAGGATCTTTTGGACCAACGCACGCCCTTCCACGACAGAGGCGGTGGCCCGCTCACCGATGGGCAATTCGGACTTCAACTGCCGGGGCGGTAGCAAACGCCGGTTGCTGAGGACGCGGAGATCATTTGTGGACTGCATAACCGGGGGGAACTTAGCGGGGGATCCCCCCGACCGGAAGCGGATTGCTCGCACGGATCCGCCAGGGACTCCATCGCCGACCCCGTCAGCGCGGTGCCGTCGGACGCAGCCTGCGGAACCCGGGCCAGCGGTGAAACGTGATGTAGTTGGCGTCGTGCGCCGAATGCGCGCCGCCATCCGCATCGTCAAACGCAGTCCGGACCAATCCAAGCAGATCCTCCCCGTCGAACTGGAAATCCGCATACTGAAACCCGTGCCGCTCCCGATCCGGGTGCTGCAGGAGCACCTGGCGAACCTCCCAACGCCGCAGGTCGGTGGAATGAATCAACGCCAGGGTGTTGCGGGTGCGTTCCACCGGACCGCCCCGATGCTCGGGTGGAATCCAGTTGGCCAACGACCAGTAGCTCCCATCCTCGGGATCCTGCCGGATCGCAAACTTCTTGCAGCCGCCGGGGAACGGAATGAAGCCATTCTCCGGATCAAACCGAACCGTCCGTCCATCCGCACTGACCTCAACCACCGCCGCCTTCTCGTCCGGATCCCGATAGTCCGCCCGCAGGACGTTCACGATGCCTCCCCCGGGGGCGACCACGACATTTCCCTCCAACCATCCCCCAAACCTTCCTCCCAGCCACTGCGGATCCCGCGGAAGGCGGTTGCTTTGGGTCCAGTTTGTCGCGTGAAGCAGATCCGCGTCCGCCGGCACCGACAGGACGAACGTGTTGAAATACGCGCCCCATCCCCCCGGCCCCAGGACATCCTCCATCGCCCTCCACAGACGCCCGTTGTGCTCCACCACGGGGACGGGGGCGCAGTGATAGCGGCCATCGGACAGCAGCAACCCCGTCGTCGCATCGCTCGGTGTGGACCACGAGCGCCCTCCATCGAGCGAGCGCCGGACCGTCACCAAACCGTCCTGACGCCCCGTCCCGAGGAGGTACAATGCGCCCCGGTGGACGAACAGCGTGGACCAGAATCCGTGCGTCTCTCCGCGGCGCCGCCAGGTCACCCCGCGATCCGTGGAACCGTACACGTGAATGGTGTCGCTCGTGCTTCCGGGTCCAAAGAAATCATGGGAGGCGACCAGGGAACCGTCCGGCAGCACCGCCAGACTCGGGGAACCCAGGTACTCGCGGCTGCGGGCCGGTGCATGGGCCACGACGACTCCGGGAGGAGGGCCGCCGTGGACGACGGGATCCCGGTTCGCGGTGCTGAAGCGGACCCGGGCAAAGCACTCGGGAATGTGGGAATCCCAGATCCCATGCGGACTCAGGGCCCACCCGCCGGAGTCCTTCGCCGGGGGCGGTTCCTTCGCCGTGTTGAACCGCGAGAAGTCCATGCGCCATTCGTCGCCATCCCGGGGAGGCAGCGCCCGATTCCCCGCCTTCGCGAGCCACGCCATCCCGCGCCACGGCAGCGCGAGTTCCACCGTCCACCCGCGATCCTGGTCCGCATCCTGGTTCAGCGTGCCCCGGATCTGCACCGCGGAGCGAATTCCCGGAAATCGCCAGTTGAAGTGTCCGAGTCGCCCTCCCCGCGGATGGCCGTGAAACCCGACGCCGTCAAAACCCTGAAGCTGGCTTCGCGCAAACTCGGGACTCGCCGCAAATCCACCCGACTCGTAGGCGCGCTCCCAGATGAAAAAGGCCTCGTACAGGGTGTTCCGCGCATTGATTTCCAGCTCGTAGTACGCCTCGTCGCCCGCCAGGAAGAACTCGACATCATTCTCCGCGTAGAGCGGATCGTTGTGCCGGGTGAAACTTCCCCGGACGCGGGGTTCCTCCACTTCATAGGCGAGGTAGAGGTTCTCATCGTCCCACAACAGGCGAACGCGGGTATCCCAACGCACCGGACCCCCACTCACCAGATCCACAAAGGGCGACGACGACGGCGCGTCCGCCCATGCGGCGTCGTTCAAATACCCGTCGATCACGACCGGACCCGATGCCCTGTAGGCGGTATACCGGGTCGCGGACTCGGGATCGCACGGCAACCGGGCGCCGTCCCTCTGGCCCAGGGCGGCGCAGGTCAGCAGGCAGAAAAGGACACAGGCGTCGAAGCGGCAGGAACGCAGCAGCACGCGGAGATCCTGAAGCGAGTCCTCCAGGAGGAACAGAGGATCCGTCCGGAAATCCTGATGGGCCGTCCGAGTCGGAGACCGGAAGCCGCGTTGAGGCTTGCGCAGGCTGGCGTGCGGGGTTTCCTCGGTCATGCCGTTGACATCCGGTCGCGCCCGATCCGTTCAGGCACCCATCATTCCGCAGGTGGCCGAATGGATTCGCACCCACCCGGGAACCCTGTCCCTCGGCCAGGGAATCGCCGGCTACCCGCCGCCGCCCGAGGCGCTCGCCGAGACCTCCCGGCTTCAATCCGAGCCGCAACTTCATCGGTACCAATCGGTGGAAGGGCTGCCCGAACTGCTGGAGGCCCTGCGGGGCAAGCTTGCCCGCAGGAATGGAATGGCACTCGGTCCGGACCGGTCCCTCCTCGTGACCGCCGGTGCCAACGCCGCATTCCAGCAGGTCATTCTCGCCCTCTGCGATCCCGGTGACGAGGTCATCCTCCCCCTGCCCTGCTACTTCAATCAGGACATGGCCCTCGCCCTGGCCAGCGTCCGTGCGGTGCACGTGCGGGGGGATCGGCGACTCCACCCGGACGTGGATGCCCTCGCACGGGCGATCACCTCCCGGACGCGGGCCATCGTCACCGTCTCCCCCAACAATCCCACCGGTGCCGTTTATCCCGGGGAAACCCTCCAATCCATCAACACCCTCTGCAGGGAACGGGGGTTGGTGCACATCAGCGACGAGACCTACGAGGATTTCACCTATGGCGGGATCACCCACGTCTCTCCGGGGGGCTTTCCCGGTGCGTCCGGGCATACGGTGAGTCTGTTTTCCTTTTCGAAGGCCTACGGCTTCGCGAGCTGGCGTGTCGGCTATGTCGTCTATCCCTCGGAGCTTCGGGACGCGATGCGCACCATTCAGGACACCTTCCTGATCTGTCCTCCGGTGGTCTCGCAACTGGCCGCGCTCGGCTGTCTGAAGGCCGGGGATGCGTGGCTTCGGGACCGGCTCTCCCAGGTCGCCGGAGTGCGGAGCCGGGTACTGGCGCATCTGGAGTCCGTTCCCGACCTCGCGCAATGGCCGGCCGCCGATGGCGCCTTCTATGTCCACCTCCGCATTCCGGGCGGGGGGGATCCCATGGATCTCGCCCGGCGCCTGATTGAGCAGCACCGCGTGGCGGTGATTCCCGGTACGGCGTTCGGAGAGACGGACGCATGCACCCTGCGGGTCGCCTACGGGGCCCTGACCGCGGAGACGGCCGACGACGGACTGCACCGGCTCATCGGCGGACTCAAGGCCCTCCGGCAAGCGTCCGCCTGATCTGATTCCGTCCACACCCACGGCGCCCTTACGCCGGGCGACCCCCGGACGATTTCCCACCGAATTTTCGTCGGGCGCCCGCGTCACTCATTCCTCTTCCACTCCAATTGCAATCCTCCGGGCCTTCCCCGATGGTGCCCGCTCGAATCCGCATCGCCATGAATCGCCGCCTCCCACTGGTGCTGCTCCTCCTCGGCGTCATGGCATCCGCCGTCCCGGGGACCGCCGCCGCGAACACCAATTCCTCGACGTTCTTCGGCCTGACGAACCTCTGGACCCTGCACCTGACCATTCCGGAATCCGACTGGCGGACACTGGTGTCCCGGGGTGTTGTGCGGCGGGATTTCGGCGGCGGCGGCGGTTGGGGCGATGGCGGAAACCCTGTCGAACGTTTCCTGCGCGGATTCACGGGCGGCTCCTCCCGCGAGTCCCGGTCCGGTGCCGGCACCGACGAGGGGTCGCACTATCCCTGGGCCCAATGCACCTTTGAGGCGGCAGGCCAGACCCTCACCAATGTCGCCATCCGGCTGAAGGGGGTGAGTTCCGTGGCCCGCGCGCCCAACGGGTTCAAGATGCCCTTCAAGATCGACTTCAACCGGGGGGCCAAGGGGCGGAAATTCCTCGGCATCGAGGAGCTGTATCTCAACAACAACGTCAATGACGCCACGCAGATGCGGGAGGCCTTGGCGTATGAACTGTTCCGGCGCGCGGGTCTGCCGGCGTCCCGCACCGCATTCGCCCGCGTCTACCTCACGATCCCGGGGAAAATCGACAAGCAACACCTTGGCCTGTACACGCTGGTGGAAGCCGTGGAGAACGACTTCCTGAAGCGGAGCCTCGGCGTCAAGGAGGGGCTCCTGCTCAAGCCGGAAATGATCCGGGGGATTCCCTACATGGGAAGTGATTGGGACGACTACAAGGAACGGTACCACCCCAAAGCCGACCCGACGCCCGACGATGCGGCGCGCTTCATCGAGGCGACGAAGTTCATCCGGGAGGCCACACCGGAACAGTTTGGGACCGGAATCCCCAAGTACCTCGAACCGGAACCCTTCCTCCGCTTCGTCGCCCTCAACGCACTGCTGGCCAATGTCGATTCCTTCATCGGCAATGGCCACAACTACTACCTGTTCCTCGGATCCGCCTCCCGCCGCCTGACCTTCATCCCCTGGGACCTCAACGAGTCCTTCGGAATGCACCCGGTCTCCGGTCCCTCCCGATTCCAGATGCAGACCAGCATCCTGCGACCCAATGCCGACGGAAACCCGCTGGTGGAACGATTCCTGGCGGACCCGACCTTCGGGCCCCGGTACCGCGAGATCTGTGCGCAACTGCTGACCAATGTCTTCGTGCCTTCCCGGCTGTCGGCCGACATTGACCGCATCACCGCGGTGACCCGGCCCGTCGTCTTCGCCGAAAGCCGGCGGGCACGCGCCGATTTTGAGCGGACGATTCTGGGAACCTTGAAACCCGACGAAGGGGACACCCGCCAACCCCGCTTCGACTCGGAGTACGCCAAGGTCCCGCATCGTCCGTGGTCCTTTCCGGACCAGGTGGAGATCGACAACGTTCCCCTGAAGGAATGGATCCAGGGACGACATGCCAACGCCCTGGACCAGCTCGCGGGCAAGGTGAAGGCGCCCCGACCACGGCCGCGGCTCTGAAAACGCGGCCTCCCCGGAGGTTACCCGGCCCCATCCCGAGGAGTCGTCTTGAGGCCCGGGAGCGCGATGCGGCACCCATGCGCTCCCGGAGATCCCTCACCACTTCCAATCCCTACGGCTTCCACACGATTCGCACCAGGGCATCGTCGGGCGACGGCTTGGTCGCCCCGCCGTGCGTGAGAAGGTACAGGGCGCCGTCGGGCCCGAGTCGAAGGGCAACCGGACCCGCCGCACCCCCCTGTAGAAAGGCTTCGCTCTCCCCCGGCTTCCCCGTGACGGGGTCCACCGGGGCGCTTCGGACCGACTTGCGGGCGAAGTCGGAATAAAACAGGGACCCATGATATTTGGCGGGAAACCCGCCCCCGTCCCGGGGCGCACGGTAGAGAATGGCGCCGGTGCACGACGCCCCGGTATTGCGTTTGTACGAAAACCAGGGCGCCACAAACCCCTCCACCCGGTTGGTGCGGGTCCGCGTGGACCAACTGTCCCCAAACACCCTCGGCCATCCGAAATTCGCCCCCGGAACGATCCGATTCACCTCCTCGTAGTCGTCGGAGAGATCACCGCCATTCTCCGCCAGGAGGATGAATCCCGTGGGTGCATCCAGATCGAGGGACCACGGCTGCCGGTGACCCACGGTGAAGACGGCCGCCTGGGCGTCCGGCGTCGCGGCAAACGGATTGTTCGTCGGCACCGAGCCGTCCAACCCGATGCGCAGCACCTTGCCGCGGAGATCCCTCAACGATTGAGCCTTGTTCGAGGGGTCCTCACAGTATTGGGGAAGCCGCGCATTCTGGTTGTTTTCCCCGGTGGATACGTACAGAAGACGCTCCTTCGGATGCGCCAGGAGTGCCCCTCCAATGTGCTGCCCCGCCGGATCCCCCACCCATTCCACCAGGGTCGTTTCGCTCGCCGGGTCCAAGGCGGCTGCCGCGCCCTCCCCAATCACCGTGAAACGCGCGACACGGGCCCGATACTGGGACGGCGAATGGTTCGTGGCGTGATACGACAGGAACACCTGGGGAACCCGGGGGAAATCCGGATGGAAGGCGATGCCGTGCAGGCCGCGGTCACCGCTGACATCCGTATCCACCCCACCCACCCGGTGGGATGCCCGGGTCGCCGGGTCCACCCGCCAGAGATCGCCGGCACGCCCGGTCACCCAGGCGGATCCGTCCGGCGCAAAGGCGAGATCCAGGGGCTCGCGGACCACGTCGGGACCCGCGACCACCTCGAGGGAGAATCCGGACGGCAAATGAACCTCCGCCCGGACGACGGAAAACGACACCACGGTCGCGATGACGCAGATGAGGAGGGAGCGCAGGGCTGGCATGCGCCCTGAATCCTGCGGGATGGCAGGTCACCAAGTCCAGACCCGCTGCCACTTCCGCGCTGACCCACTTCGTCCCGGGAAGGCCGTCGTCCCTTCCCGAAAACGCACCCCCACTCCCCAGTAGCCCCAGCCCCGGTTCGTAGGAATCCCCGGAGAATCCACTGGAATTCAGCATCCCCGTGTGCCATCTCCCCGCTGTCGTGACGAAAAACCCAAAAACCGTCTGGCTCCTCCTCACTGCCGCACTGGCTCTTGCTGCTGGGAATCCCGCGAGCGCGAGCATTTCGCTGACCCAACCCCTGCCGGACAGCCGCTTCAACACTCCCAACGAGATCGCCTTTGAAGCCCGGTCCAGCCGCACGGAATCAAGGGTCCTGGAGATCACCCTGCTGACGGACGGAATTGCCGTCCGGAAGGATCCCGGGCTCCTGGCGGGAACGTGGCCCAATGTTCCCAAGGGATACCACGCGCTGGCGGTCCGGGCGGCGTATGAGGACGGCACGACCGAGGAGTCCATTGCCGTCCCCGTGGTCGTCCAACCCACGGAAGTGCGTCTTCCCCCCACCGCGTTCCTGGCCGTCGAGACCATTCCCGACTCCGACTACCGCCCGATTCTGACCCCGGCCATGGTCGAGCTTCAGGTTCTGACGGTGGATCCGAACCCCAATGGCAGGGTCACCAACGCCTCCCTCTTCATCAACGGCGTGCTCTTTGAGCGCAAATCGTATTCGTCGTCCGCCTACCTTTTCGCGCTCAAGAACCACCTCAGTGACACCAACGAAACATTCACCCTCCAGTTCCAGAATAATTATGGCGCGCTCCTCACCACCAATCTGGACGTGCCCTTCCAGCGGGCGCCCTTCTACACGAGAAAAGCCCGGGTCAATCGGGTGCGGGGCTACTTCGACGGGAATGCGAATGCCTATCTCTCCGGGGGCGAGGTCATCTACTTCAACGGTGCCCGGGACCAATACCGGGTCGAGGGCAGGCCTCTCGGCATCTCCGCAGTGAGCCGGGACGGCCTCGTCGCGGGAACCCTCGCGGATGGCGGTTCCCCCACGGCGTTCCGCGTCCTGAACGGGACGATTCAACCCCTGGACACCCATCCCAACTGCACCCCGCTCGCGGTCTCCACGGACACGTCGATCCTCCTGAAGCAAATTCTGCCGGACGGAACCCCCCGGGCCCTGCTCTGGAAGGGGGACACGGTCTCCGAACTGTCGGGATTCCCTGCCGGGGCACAGGTCCATGCGGCGAACATGAATGATCGGGGAGAGGTCGTGGGCCACTACCTGGACACCGACAACCTGTCCCATGCGTTCCTCTGGCGTGACGGCGTCGCCACGCACCTGGTCGCCCCAACCCCCGGCGTGGCCATCGAACCCCTGTTCATCAACAATCCCGGTGTCGTCGTCGGCAACATCGACTCACGCGAATTTCGCTGGAGGGATGGCGTCCTTGAGGAGTTGCCGACCGCAGGATTTCAGGATGTCCAGATCACCGGACTCAACAACCAGGGTTGGATGATCGGCATCGGCCGAAATGGAAACAACACCGTCGCGCTTCTGGATCGCGGGGAAGGTTGGCGTCCCCTGAACTCCATTCTGCCCCAGTGGTACGGAGATCTGGCCCGGACGTCCCCCAGCGGACTGAACGACGAGGGGTGCATGTACGTGTACTCCTCCGCGGGAACATTCCTGGTGTTCCCCAAGAGCCGATTGCCCGCGCTCACCCTGGAATTGGGCAGGGTCTTCCCCAATGGCGTCACGGTCTTCCCCGACGAACGCATCACCGGGGTTGAGATCCTCAACCAGCGTTCCAAAAACCTGGTGGACTGGGAGACCTGGGGAACCAATGTCCTCGGGTTTGTGCTGCCTGCCGAAGACCCTCAGATGATGTTCCGGGTCGTTCCCGAGCCGCAGTAGATGGCGGGAGTTCCCATTTTCCCAATGCCCTTGCGACCCACTGCTGTCTCTGGCAAAACGGCCGCTTATGCATTCGTTCCGGTACGTCGGCAAGGAGCTGTGTTGCGAGGGGGTTCCGCTGTCCACCCTCGCACGGAGGCACGGGACGCCGCTGTACGTGTACTCGCAGGCGACGCTGTCCGACCACTTCACGAAGCTCGACGAGGCGATGGCCCCGGTGGATCACCTGATCTGCTTCGCCATGAAGTCCAACTCCAACCTGGCCGTGATCCGCACGCTGGCGGACCTGGGGAGCGGATTCGACACGGTGAGCGCCGGGGAAATCCAGCGGGTGATGGCCGCCGGCGGCGATCCGCGGAAGTGCGTGTTCGCCGGCGTGGGCAAGACCGAGGAGGAAATCGCCTTCGCGCTGCGCAACGAGATCTACAGCTTCAACGTGGAGTCCGAGGCCGAACTCCGCCGGATCAGCCGGGTGGCCGTGAAGCTCCGCCGCATCGCCCCGGTGGCGGTGCGGGTGAATCCGAATGTGGATGCCGGCACGCACGCCAAGATCACGACCGGCACCTACGAGAACAAGTTCGGCATCGCCTTTGAGGAGATCGAAGGGGTGTACGCCCGCGCCGCGAAGCTGCCCAACCTCCGGCTCCGCGGACTGCAAATGCACATCGGCTCGCAGCTCACCGACGTGAAGCCGTTCCGGCTCGCCGTGGAGAAGGTGGTGCCGCTGGTGACCCGTCTCAATGCACGCCACGGATTCGACTTCTTCAGCATCGGCGGTGGCATCGGCATCGTGTACCAGTCCGCCCTCGAGAGCGGGAATCCGTCCTGGTGGACGAAGGGCAGGGGCCGCGGAATCCTGACGCCCGACCGGTACGCCCGGACGCTGGTGCCGCTGCTGCAGCCGCTCGGACTGCGCGTCCTGCTCGAGCCGGGACGTTTCCTCACCGGCAACGCCGGGGCGCTGGTGACGCGGGTGGAGTACATCAAGAAGACCGGAAGGAAGAACTTCGTGATCGTCGATGCGGCGATGAACGACCTGATCCGGCCCGCGTTTTACGACAGCTACCACGAGATCGTGCCGCTGACGAAGCGCGGCGGGGCGACGGTGTCCTCGGATGTCGTGGGACCCATCTGCGAGAGCGGAGACTATTTCGCGAAGGATCGTCCGCTGGCGAAGGTGAGCGAAGGGGACCACCTCGCGCTGCTCAGCGCCGGGGCCTACGGATCCGTGATGGGATCCAACTACAACTCGCGTCCGCTGGCCACGGAGGTGCTGGTGAACGGGAAGAAGTCGGCCGTGGTTCGGGAACGCCAGGCGGTGGAGCACATCTGGGCCAACGAAACGCCGGCGCCCTGGCAGCGGCGGTAGACGACGTCAGGGACGCATCAGCCGGCCGAGGCCACGGGTGGTGGCAACGGCGGCGGCGACGAGACCGGGGGTGAGCTGATCAATGGAGGTGCGGACACTTCCGGATGCAGCGCGTCCGTTGCCCTTTGGCGAAACTCCGCATGCAGGTTCCTCCTCGCCCAGCGGATGAATCCCACGTCCTTGGCAAGGCCGAGGAGCGTCTGGGTGGACACCAGCACGAGGGGGAGCCAGGCGACCAGGAATTGAGCCTGGGCCGCCGAGTAGCTGCCGCCGGACTTGGTCATGGTCCCAAAGGTCAGGATCGGAATCATGAGTCCTGAAAGAATGCCGATGATGAAGGCCGGGATGACCTGCACGTAGAGCAGCGTCTTGAGCGTCGCGATGTTGGCGCTTCGGGAAACCATCCCAAACCAGAACCCGGCCCAGGCGATGGCCGCCAGGTTCATGGCGAAGGTCAGCGTGGTCAGCACAGCGATGAGGACGGATATCCACTCCGGCGAACGGGCGGCGCCCGGGAATCCAGGAGGCAGGGTTGCGGCGTTGGTCGTGCTGCCAGGGATCAGGATGGGAGGCGCGTTGGTTCCCATGGCCGCCACCTGCCGCCGGGTCACCTCCTCCGACACCCACTGGGAGATGAAGGTCCCCGCCAGTTGCATCAGCAGGCAAAGGATCAGCGGTTGCCCCACCATCCGCAGCATCCCGCGCCACTGCCCATCCACGATCCGCGCCTCGGACAGCGGAGTGGTCAGCAGCAGCTCCAGGACGCCGCTCCGCCGGGCTTCCGCAGGAAGGCGGACGGCCTGCATCGCGGTGCCCAGGTACAGCAACAAGGCGATGAGGCCCCACACGGATCCAATCGCCATCCACAGCATGACCCCGGGGCCACCGGGATCGAATCCGAAGACGAACACCAGGACCAGCGTCCCCGCGGTGAGCAGTCCGGCAAGAGCCCACAGGCATCGGGACAGCCATCCATGCCGGCAGGCGAGCCAGTAGGCGGGATTGTCCTCCAGACGCCGCCGCTCCGAGGACGACCGGGATGCGGCCGCCCGCCTCGACCCAAATGGCCATCGGAGAAAACGGAACCTGCCCGCAGGGTCGCCTCCCTCCCGCCACGTCCGTCGAACCACGACACACGTGAGTCCGAGGAGCACCCCGGCGACGACCTGGTTGGCGAGCAGGGAGGTCCAAAACGGGACACGGCCCCACGAGTTGGCGATCAGGAAGAGATAGCCCGGGCTGAACAGGCGCCCACGGGGAGGGGCGGCGGCGTTGGACTGAAGGAACGTATCGACCGCAGGACCGGCCAGGTTCAACGCCGCGAGGACGACGAGCGTGAGTCCGAGGGCCTTCTGCGCCTCGCGGCTGACTGCGGAGCAGAAAAGTCCTGCGGCCAGGGACACCTCCAGCACGGTGCCCAGAGCCACGACAGTCTTCCAGAACCCGGCGGCCCCGACGCCTCCGAGCGTCAGGGAAACGCCCAACACCGGCAGGATCGCCAGCATCGCATACCCGGAACGCAGCGACGTGGACAGGAGTTTGCCGAGGACGATCTCGCGTCCGCGGAGACTCGTGAGAAAGAGCAGACCGAGGGTGCCCTCTCGGCGTTCCTGGCTGAGGGAGTCGGAGGTCAGGAAGGGTCCGGAACCGAGGGCGGTGATGAAGGCGATCCAGGACAGGACGCTGAAGAGCCCGCGTCCGAGACTCGCCTTCGCGCCGGGAAAGGCGCCGACTTCTGTGAGGGAGACGAACGCCGCACCAACAATCACCGCGATGAGGCCCGCTGCGATCCGGAAGCGGTGGGTGTTCCGCTGCCGGGAGGAGACCCGGAGCTCGCGTTCCACCAGGGGCGGCAGCGTCATGGGCGAGCATTATCCGGTGCGGGACGCGTCCGCAAAGGGTTTGGAGTTCGGGGAACCCGAAGCACTCCGGATGTGACCGACCGCAGCGTCCGTGCGAGCGTCCCGTCCGCGCCGGCACCGGGTCGGCGCCGTCTCGATGCCTTCCCTTCCCGTCTACCTTTCCGCGTGGATGTCCTTTTGGCTGTGGGCCGCGGGCGAGTACCGGATGGCGCTCGCCGGGCCCGGCGGTCCTTCCTTTCGACGCGCCCGAATCGTCTGGTCGGTGGGCGCCGTGGCGATGGCCGTGCACATCGGAATCGCCTTCCACTGGGTTCATGACTGGAGCCAGGCCTCCGCGATTGAGGCCACCGCCCAACGCCTGCGAGCAATGATGAACTGGGGCTGGGGCGGTGGCGTGGTCCTCAACGAGATCCTGCTCGCCTGGTGGTGGGCGGATGCGGCGATGGCCTGGATCCGCGGGCCCCGCTGGAATCGCCCGGGTGGATATCGAAGTTTCCGGCGGGCCGTCTTCTGGTTCCTGTGGTTCAACGGCGCCGCGGTATTTGCGTCCGGCAGCCGGCGATGGATCGGTGGCCTCCTGTGCGCAGGCATCCTCTGGATCTGGTGGAAGACCCGAACGAACGACGAAACCCGCGACGCGGGATTGCCGTGAACCGGAGACTGCCGGCCGATACGCTGGCCGCCGGGTGACAACGTCCGCGCCGAATTCCTCCCCGCCTCGTTCCTGGCTGGGTCGACTCCCGTTCTATGCCGGCTGGATCCAGGTGGGCGTCGCGGCCCTGGCGATGGTGGGCACCCTGCCCGGCCGGACGCAGGGGCTCGGCCTGATCACGGAATCCCTGCTTCGGGATCTGCCCGTGGATCGCGGTGGTTTCGCGCGGATCAACTTCTGGGCAACGCTCGCCGGTTCGCTGGCCTGCGTGGGTTTTGGGCGTCTCATGGACCGCTTCGGGGCGCGGGTGGTATTGACGGCGGTCAGCCTCGCCCTCGGGACCGTGGTTCTGGGCATGAGCCGCGTGGGCACGGTATTCGGACTCGTGGTTGCCATCACGTTGTCCCGGGCCCTCGGCCAGAGTGCGCTCTCCGTGGCGAGCCTGACCCTCCCGCCCCTGTGGTTTTCAGGGCGTCTGCCGAAGGCGATGGCGGGGTACACCGTGGCGCTGAGCGTCGGATTCATGGCGGCATTTCCGGGCGTGGGATATCAGGTGGAACACTCCGGCTGGCGGGCAGCCTGGCACACGATTGGGCTGGCCTTGGTGGCGGGAATGGCTCCGCTGGCCTTCGTGCTGGTGCGGCGCTCGCCTGAGGCGTGCGGGCTCGCCGGGGATCCGGTGTCCGCAGCCGGCGTGCGGGCATCGGACGAACAGCCCGTGGACTCAACCTTCGGTGAAGCCCTTCAAACGCCGTTCTTCTGGGTCATGGCGCTGGGATCCACCCTGTACGGGCTGGTGGCGTCCGGACTCGGCCTCTTCAACGAGTCGATCCTGCAGGAGCGGGGATTCGCCACCTCGGAGTATCACAGTGCGCTGGCGGTGACGGCGATGACGGGATTGGCGGGAAACTTTCTCGGGGGCGGGCTCATGGATCGCGTCGGGCCGCGGCGGTTGATGGCGGCGTCGCTGGGGCTCCTCGCGCTCGGACTGGCCTGGATCCCGCACCTCCAGTCGCGGGCGGAGCTCTTCGGTCAGGCGGCGCTCATGGGGATCGCCGGCGGCGGTGTGTCGGTGTTGTTCTTCTCGATCTGGCGGCGCGCCTTCGGGCGCCGGGAGCTGGGACGCATCCAGGGTGCCGCCCAGATGCTGACGGTGATCGGATCCGCCGCGGGTCCGGTGTGGTTTGCGGAGGTCGTGAAGGCCGGCGGGTCCTACGCACCGGCCTTCCGCATCCTCGCGGGAATCGTGGTGCTGGCGGGCCTCGGGGCGCTGGCGGTGCGCGTCCCGGGATCAGCTTCGGAGAGCCGCCGCGCGTCCGCGTGATTCATTAACGCCGAGGGTGAGGAGCAGTCCGACGACGAGAAACACGGTCAGCACGGCCAGGGCGGCCGGAGTTCCCGCCGTGTCCTTCATCCAGGCAAAGGGAAAGGTCATGATGGCGGACAGTTTGAAGACCATGCCCCAGAGTCCGAAGGTCTCCCCTTCCCGTCCGACGGGCGCGATGTATCCGACAAAGGCCCGGTTGGCGGCCCCGAGGGAGCCGAGCCCGAATCCGAGCAGGTTTCCGATCAGCCAGAGCGGCCACGTTGGGAACGGCCCTGCGCCCGGGGTCTGCCCGTGCACGGCGCGGAGGTGCGCATAGACGGCAAAACCGCCGGACGTCACGACCCACACGGTCAGCAGCAGCAGGGTCATGCGCCGGTGTCCGGTGCGGTCCTGAAAATAAATGGGAAGGAGCGTGCCGAGGATGCCCGAGACGGTGATCACCGCGATGAACAGCACGAGGTGCACCTGGGAGAATCCAAACTCCGCCGCGAGTTTGGAGGCGAAGAAGATCACCACGCTCATGCCGGTGCCGTAGAAGACCGACGCCGCGAGGAGCAGCGCCAGGTCGCGATGGGCGGAAAGGTGCCGCACGGTGTCGGCGAGCCGGGAGAATCCCGCGGACAACCACGAACGCCCCGGGGTGCCGGGGGAAACCAGCGGCGGTTCGCGGAGCCACAACAGCGTTGGCAGGGACAGCAGCAGGAACCAGGCACCGGCGAAGACGAAGAAGGGACGCCACTGGTCCGGGGTCGTCCGGTGCATTCCCACCATCCCCAGGGCGGTGAGAACCAACAGCAGCAGGGCCGCCCCGTAGGCGCAGGCCCAGGAGAATCCGCTGACCCGCGCCATTTCATGCGGCCGGGCCAGCGAGGGCAAAAAGCTGGCGAGGAAATTCTCACCGATGGAAAAGGCGAAGTTCGCGGGAATGTAGAGCGCCATGGCCAGCGCCACCTGGCCCGGCCGAATGAACGCGAGCGCACACGTCAGCAGTCCGCAGGCGAACCCCGTCCCGATCAGCGACGCCTTCTTCCAGGCCCGTTCATCGGCCATGGCACCCGCCACCGGCGACAGCAGCGCGCACAGGAGCATGCTGCTCCCGTAGGTCAGCGCCCACAGCCGGTCGTCGATCGCCGGGTCGCGCACCACCACCTCGGAGAAGAAGATCGAGAAGAGGAGCGTGTTGATGATGAGCGTGAACGACTGGTTCGCGACATCGAAGGAGATCCAGGACCAGATCTGGCGGGCGTCCGGCATCCCGGCAATCGGGGAGGACCAGCGCCGGGAACGATGCTCCGGCGGTTGGGAATCGGATGCCATGGACGGCGCCACCGTGCCCGGGCGGCGCGCGCGAGGCAATGCTCTCACCGGCCGGAGGCGGCCCGCGGAATCACCGGTTCCGGATCCAGCGGCGGACGCCGCGGGGCCGGGAGGTGAAGCCGTTCATCGGCAAGGTCGAGCCGGAAGAGGAGCTGGTTGTAGTCGTAGCGCGGGGTCTTCTCCCCGGCGGACGAAAAGGCCGCGGTGTACGTGCCCTCAAAGTAGATCCGGCGTCCGCCGTCCTCGTCGAAGAAGGAATGCTGGGTGGGATTGTAGAGATTGTAGGCGCGCTGCGAGACGACGCGGCGCGCGGTCTCCCATGGTCCGGTGGGCGACAGGGCTTCGGAGTACCAGATCTGGCCCGGCTCCCCGGAGGCGATCCGAATCCAGCGCTTCCGGTAGGCGTTCCAGTTCACGGAGCCCCGGTTGAGTTCCACCGTCGCCCCGGTCTCCACATCCCGGGTTCCCGGATCGATGCCCGCGTGATGGAGTGCGGCGGGTCCCGGACGCGTCGCCCCAGCCCGCCACTGCCATCGCGGGGATCCGGACCCTTCGCGGTCCACATCACCGGTGTCCGTGAAACAGGTGAAGGCTTCGTAGAGTGCCAGGTTCGTCACCGCATCCCAGCGCGCGGGCACGCGGAGGTCCGGATACAGGAACAGATAGTCGATGCCATGGGCGGTGGCCCGGAACGGATGGGCCGAGTCGTGTCCGTCCCGCAGCGGCCAGGTGATCCGCTTCTCGAACTGGTGACGCGCGTCATTCCACACGGCGAGGTGCCACGCGTAGGCGGGTTCGAGTCCCTTCTGGCTCGAGACCCGCGCCAGGAGACGGTCCCGCCCCGAGTCATCCGGAAGCACGAACACCGACTCGATCCACTGGAGGCCCGGTCCGAAGTCCGGACACATCGGCGCGACAAATCCGTCGGGGCCCGTGAAGTAGTCCAGGTGGATGCCCGTCGCGGGGGACAATCCGCCGCGGCCCGGCAGCGCGGAGGTCGCTCCGGACGCCGAGAAGTTTCCCAGCGGATACGACAGCCGGTCGGTGTCACCCCAGAACCAAAAGATCCGATCGCCGTACAGCGTGGCGATCACGGTGTCCTGTCCGGTCACTCCGCCGTTCAGCAGGGGTTCCCGAAGGGGAGCGGCATGCCCGGTCAGGACGGAGTCCCGATAGATGCCTTCGCCGGTGACGCGGTACAGGCGCTCGGCGATGTCCGTCCGGCGCACCTTGATCCGGCGCGAGCGGCCCGGAATCGGGTGCACCTGCAGGCCCGCATTCCCAAAACCATCCTTGGGGAACTCGTATCCGTCGCCCTCCACGAAGACAAACACGTCCCGGTTCATCATGCCCGGTTCGAGGAAGGCGACGCGTCCGGCAGAGTCCGTCCAAAGGCGGACCTGGTTCACGGTGCGCAGGGAGATCAACGGCACTCCGCGTCCGGTGGCGGCGTCCATCACCTCGAGTTCAAACCAATCCGCGGGTGCCCCGGACACGGAATCCCGGCCCTGCAACCACCCGGCGAGGAGCAGGAGTGCCCACCCGACCCGGCAACCCATTCCCTGGGCCGACATCCTCCGGTGGCCGTTGCGGGCGTTCATCGATGCAGTGGAGACAACGAAGGACCGCCGTCAGGGGCACCCGAAGCGACATCCAGAAAATCCCACCGCCCAAACATCGCGGCCTGTCCGGCATGGGCTCCCGCGTCGTCGAGAAGATTCCAGACCAGGGCCTGGTGGATTCGGAAGCGGCGTCCGGTGCTGGAGATCCGGACTCCCGCATAGTTGGCGATGTATCCGTTTCGCGTGACCTCTTCGAGCAGGCGCGCGCGTTCCTCACGGGCGACCGGCTCGGCGGTCAGGCGCGACGGCGTGCGGGTGAACTCCGGCCACGACAGTTCCCACAGGGCGAGCGCGGTGCGGTTGCCGTAGTTGAGGACGGGATCGGACTCCGTTCCATGGCTCACGAGCACGAACGGCGCCGCGGCCAGCCCGGCGGCGAGCGCCTGTGGGTCCGACACGCCGGGAAGGAGGTCGCGTCCGAGCCAATGCCGATGGCTGCGGGCAATCCGAACGGCCTGCTCGACCGCCCCAAGGGAACACCACGGATCGTTCATGCGGGAATCGGGGGCGTCATCCGCGTGGCGCGCGACGCGGCGGGACCCGGGAAGCCGAGTGTGCGGGCGGTTTGCAGGTACCAGGCGATCCAGCGGAGGGAATCGAGCCCCGGACGGATCTTGCTGCGTTCGCTGCCGTAGGCGGGCGTGACGTCCACGAATCCAATCGCATGGCCGCGCCGGGCGAAGGCGACGCACATTTCGGATTCGATCTCGAAGTTGCGCGTGGAGAGGCCGAGCCCCCTGAGGACCTCGAGTCGGGCGACGCGGAATCCGCACTGGGAATCCGGCAGCGGGCAACCCGCCAGAAGCGACAGCCGGCGGCTCATCCAGCGGTTCGTGGCCCGCCGAAGGACGGGAAACGCCGCGGGGGAGTGGAGCCGGTTGCCGATGACGAGGGGACGGGAAGGTCCGGCGGCCGCCAGCAGGGCCGGCACCTCCTCGGGGCGGTGCTGTCCGTCACCGTCGAGCATCAACACCCAGGACAGCCCGGCCTCCGCCGCAGCCGTCCAGCCCGTGGACAGCGCCGCCCCTTTGCCGGATCGCCGCGTGTGGCGGATCACGCGGGCCCCCGCGTCCGCGGCCCGGGCGACGGTGTCGTCGGTGGATCCGTCATCCACCACCAGCACGGTGGGCAGGAACCGACGGAGGCGCCGCACCACCTCGGCGATGGAAGCCGCCTCGTTGTGGCAGGGAATCACCGCCCCGCACTGGTCGGCGTTGATGGACACCGGGGCATCGTGGCGGAAACCGCCCGGGAAAGTCCATGGGCGGAAACCGCACCTCCGCGGGGCGCCTCAGCGCTCCAGCTTGTAGAAGTCGAGCAGGTCCCCGAGTTGCGCCTGCACTCCCTCCCGGGTCATGCCGAACTCCTCGAGGGTGTACTCGTGCTTGCTCTTGAAGTCGCGCTGCCGCTCGGTGGCGGCGGTCAGGCGTTCGCGCAACTGCGGCGGGATCGTCCAGCCGAAGTGCGCATAGACCTTCTCGATGGCTTCACGCGGGTTGCGGACGAGATCCCGGTAGTCGATGCAGTAGTAGCGCGCGGGATCGACGCGGTTGCGGAACTCGAAGAGGTGCCGGTACCAGTCGATGGCCAGCTGCCCGTACTCCTTCGCCACCGGGCCGTCCTTGGTGATCTCGGGGGAATGCGCCTGCCACACCGGGACGAAGAGGCTGACGTGGGAGGCCAGGGACCGGTAGGGATGGCGGATGATCGTGATGAAGCGGGCGTCGGGAAACTCCGCGTTGAGGGAATCCAGCGTGCCGCAGGACTGCGTGGCCTTGGACAACAGCGTGCGGTCGGGTCCGTTGGCGTGGAGATGCCGTTGAAGGCAGGACCGGTAATAGCGCATCAGCCGGACACGGTCTTCGGGCGGCAGGGCATCGGGAAATCCGGCCTCCCAGAGCTGCTTCACAAACGGGAAGAGCATGTAGATGGCCTCGGAGGCGAAGGCGTAGAGGAACAGGGCGTCATCCTCCTCGGGCTGGTTGAGCCGCATCTTGTGCAGGTCGTCCCAGCCCCCAAACCACTTCTTCTCGCACCAGCCGAGCAGGCGTTCGGCCGGACGTCCGAGCGCACGGTCGATCCAGGCCACGGCGTCAAAACACCGCTGGAAGCACACGGCCGGGAAGATGGTCTGGTACATCTTCAGGTGCAGGAAGCGGTCCTCGTCGAGGCTGAGCAGGTTCTGGGTCAGGGTGGTTCCGGACCGCGGCGGGGCGATGATGAAGACGGGCTTTTCGACGGGCTGGCGGCGGTATCCGGAAAACAGGATCCGGTCCACAAGGCGTCCCAGCGCCACCACCCCGAGGAAGGCGAGGAACAGGACACTGAAAAACAGCACGTAGGCCCAGCGCCGGATGCTGAAGGGCTGGTGGAACAGGGACAGGGACAGCGCCCGAAGAAACAAACGACCGTTGAAGTACATTTCGGAATCCCGGCACGGAACGCCTTCCCGGAGGAAGTCATGGCCGGCCGGACCCGCAGAGGAAACGGGACCCCCGGCGCGGCGTCCAGCATCCCGTCATCCCTTCTCAGGGTCCACCCCCCGGTCGGTCCACGCTTGTCCGACCTCCTCCCTCAGAATGGAGCCGATGAAACTGAATCGGATGTACGAACGGGGTGATGTCGTCGAGGTGATGCCGACTCCCGCGACGGGCGCCCTGCCTTCGGGACTGGGCGCGGGGTTCCAGGTCCGGGTGGTGCAATTGGACGCCTCGGGGGACCTGGTGGAGCGGGAGGGGAGGGAATGGCGGATTCCCTGCCACCAACTGCGCCCGCGGTGCCGCGGTCGGCGCCTGTAACAGGGTTGCCGCCCGCGCGACGGCGGGATTCAATCGCGGCCTTCCATGCCAAACTCATTGCCGCGAGTCGTTCTGGTCCGACATGGCGAAACCGACTGGGCCCGCGAGGGACGCCACACGGGTATCACCGATGCCGCGTTGAATCCGGTGGGTGAAGCGGCGGCAAAACAACTGGCCGGGCGCCTCGCGGGAGGAAGGTACAGCCGGGTTTGGAGCAGCCCGCGACAACGGGCACGCCGTACGGCCGAACTGGCCGGGTTTGGGGGTGCCCTGGAAGTTGTCGAGGACCTCCAGGAATGGAATTACGGGCGTTACGAGGGGATGAAGACCGCAGAGATACGCGCGGAGGCGCCGGACTGGATGATCTTCCGGGATGGAGCGCCGGGCGGTGAGTCCCCGGGCCAGGTTTCGGATCGGGCGGACCGCGTGGTGGCCCGGCTGCGGGAGGCGGCCGGGGACGTGCTGATTTTCTCGCACGGCCACTTCCTGCGGGCGCTGGCGGCGCGCTGGCTGGAACTTCCCCTGGCGGCGGGCGCCCACTTCATTCTGGCCCCGGCGGCGGTTTCCATTCTCGGATACGAGCACGGCAACCGGGCGGAACCCGCGTTGATCCGGTGGAACGAAAAGTAGGCCAGTCCGGGAAGACGCGGCCGCGCGACGGCGTCAGGCTCCGTCGAAGTAGCGGACGGTATCCGCCGCCGTCAGGGCTCGGGCGAGCTTGCGACTGAGCTGCTCGATCTGGGGTTCCTGGATCATCGTGTAGTGGTCCCCGGGAACGATCTCCGTGTCGATGCCCCCGCCCGCAAGATCGCGCCACCCCAGATCCGTGGGCCCCCAGGCGCGCTCCGCCTTGAACACCGTGATGCGACCCGGATAGGTCCGCGGGTGGTACTTCAGCACCGCGTGATCGTAGGTGTCCGTGATGTAGAACGTCCGAAGCCGGGCGGGAACCAGCTTTCCGAGTCGCAGGAAGGTGCGAATCAGGAACCGCTTCAGCGGCTTCAACACCGGCTGATAGAAGCGCCAGTCCAGCCGCATCGCGTCCAGGTGAATTCCCGGCGCGTAGGTGTCCATCATGACAAGGAGCGGCACGGAATCGCCCATCGCGGTGAGCTGTTGCGCCATCTCAAAGGCGACAATGCCGCCGAAGGAGTATCCGCACAGCAGGTACGGACCCCGCGGGCGCGCCTCCTTCAACTGGCGGACATAGGACGTGGCGATGGCCTCAACGGAGGTGAGGCGGATCGCATCCCCTTCCTGCCCCTGATGGAGGAAGGCAAAGAAGGGACGCGTCGGTCCGAGGTGGCGGGGGATGAAGTAACTGGCCTCATTGCCGTGAACGCAGAACAGCGGAAGACCGGCTCCCTCCGGCTGGAGCAGCGAAAGGTTGGGCCATTTGGGCCGCGCCGCGTTCTTGCGGAGAATCCCGGCAAACCGGGAAACGGTGGGCGCCTCAAACAGGGTTTCGAGCGGAAGCGAGCGGCCGTACTGCTGATCGATCTGGGACAGCAGTTGGATGGCGATCATGGAATGCCCTCCCAGATCGAAAAAGTCGTCGTGGATGCTGATGCGGCTGCGTCCGAGTGCCTTCTCAAACAGGACGGTCAATCCGCGTTCCAGTTCATCGCGGGGCGCCTCGTAGCGCGCCGGCCCGGGTCCGGCCTGGGATCCGGGTGCCGGCAGCGCCTGGCGGTCCAGTTTGCCATTGGGGGTGAGCGGAAACTCGGCAATCACGACGAACGCCGTGGGGACCATGTGGGCCGGCAGCCGGTCCCGCAGATGGGATCGCACGGTGGCGATGATGGCCTCCCGGGCCGCGGGATCGCCATAGTCCCGCGCCTCCTTCGGAACAAGGTAGCAGACCAACTGCTTTTCCCCACCGTCCTGCCGGACCTCGACGACCCGCTCCTTGACGCAGACCAGATCATCGAGGGCACTTTCAATCTCCCCCAGCTCGACGCGAAATCCGCGCTCCTTCACCTGGCGGTCCGCACGCCCGAGAAACTCCAGGGAACCATCGGGGAGCCAGCGCACCAGGTCGCCGGTGCGATACATCATTCCGGCGCCCTGCGGGCGAAACGGATCCGGCAGGAACCGCTCACGGGTCAACTCCTCCCGGCGCCAATAGCCCAGCGCGACCCCATCCCCCCCCGTGTACAGCTCACCCTTGCGCCCCATGGCGACCGGCTTCCCGGAGGGATCCAGGACATAGACGGACGTGTTGTGGAGGGGACGCCCGATGGGAACGGTGGTGCCCGGCTGGATGTCGTCCTGGAGGACATGGCAGCACGTGAAGGTGGTGTTTTCGGTCGGGCCGTACCCGTTGATGAGCACGCCGGGGCCGAGAACCTTCCACGCCCTGCGGACGTGGGGGACGCTCAGGACGTCGCCGCCCGCAAGGATGTGCCGAAGGCCGCGCAACTCCTCCAGATGCTGGTCCACCATCAGGTTGAAGAGCCCGGACGTGAACCAGACGGTCGTGACCCCGTGCTGGCGGACCGTCTGCACGATCTCCTGCAGGGTGGGCTTCGGCTGCGCCTGCAGCACCAGCCGGCCGCCGTTGAGCAGCGCCCCCCAGATCTCGAGCGTGGAGGCGTCAAAGGACAGGTTGGAAATCTGGAGGAAGGTGAGATCGGGTCCGAAGGGCAGGAAATTCTGGTCGCGAACCAGGCGCACAATGGCGCGATGCGGAACCACGACCCCCTTGGGGGTGCCGGTGCTGCCCGACGTGTACATGATGTACGCCGGGGTCGCCGCGGTCACCGCCGGCATCTCACCCGCAGGGCTCTCCGGGTTCAGCAGCTCCTCGTCCGGCAGGATCACGCGCGCCGAGTGCGGCGGCAGGCGGTCGCGCAGATGCTTCTGGGTGAGAAGCACGCCGACCTGGGTGTCCTCCAGCATGAACTGAAGGCGCTTCGCGGGGTAGGTCGGGTCGAAGGGAACGAAGCAGCCGCCGCAGCGCAGGATCGCCAGCATCGACGTGATGAGGCCGAAGCTGCGTTCATAACAGAGTCCGACCGGATCCCCGGGCTTGACCCCCAGCGCCACCAGCCGGGCGCTGAGCGCCACCACGCGCTGATGCAACGTCCGGTAATCCATCCGATCCGCACCGAGTTCCAGTGCCACCCGCCCGGCATACTGGGTGGCCACCTCGTCGAAGAGGACACCGATGGGGGTCTCGCGCGGATACGCCGTAAACGTCCCGGTCCAATCCCGGGGCACCTGGTCGGGCTCCCCGGTCAGGGGGGATTCCCCAAGCAGTTCCTCCACGGGCGCCGAAGGAGCCCGGCAGATCCGCTCGGCAATGCGAACGAGATCCTTCATCCAGGACCGGATGGTGTCCTCCTCGAACAACTCCGTCTTGTAGCTCCACTCCAGCACCAGCCGCTGGTCGTTGCCGGTGGCGTTGAGGAACAGGTCGAAGTTCTCGAACTTCCGGGGATTGCTGAGAACACGGTGGGTGAGCCCGTCAAAGCCCACGCCGTCGTCCATGTTCATGTCGATGTTGAACACCACGGGCACCAGCGGGACCCGGCCTGGTTCCCGGGGAACGCGCAGCTTTCGGACGAGCGTGCCGAACGTGTACCGCTGGTTCTCGAAGGCATCGAGCAGGGCCGAGCGGCGATCCCGGAGGTAATCGAGGAAACTGCGGTCCCGGTCCACATGGCTGCGCAACGCGAGGAGGTTGACGCAATGACCGACCAGATGCTTGAGCCCGAGATCGCTCTGGCCCGCGGCGGGCAGCCCCACCACCAGTTCATCGGAACCCGTCAGCTTGTGCAGCAGCAGCTCGTAGGTGGAGAGGAGGATGGTGACGAAACTCGCACCGGCCCGCGTGGCCGTCTCCCGGAGCCCGCGCACCACCTCCGGCGGCAGCTCAATGTCGAGCCGGTGTCCGCGGAAGTTCTGACGACGGCCGCGGGGACGATCCGTCGGGAGGTCCATCCGGGGCAGCGGCCCCTCAAACCGATCCAGCCAGAAGCGCTCGACCTTGTCGTGTTCCGGACTCGCCGAGAAATTCAGGACCGTGGAGGCAAACTCGCTGAAGGGAACGGCCGGCGGCAGGGAGGGCACGGCACCGCGCCGGATGGCATTGTACAGGACGCTGAGTTCCGCGAGGAGGATCCCGAAGCTCCAGCCGTCGCAGACCACATGGTGCGCCGTCAACCGGAGCCAATGGCGTTCCGGGGCGAGCCGGATCAGCCGGGCCCGGATCAGGGGTGCCGTCCGAAGATTGAACGGCGTCGTCATGTCCGCGTCCGCGATCGCCTGCAACTCCCGGTCCCGTCCGGCTTCGTTCAGTCCGGACAGGTCAATGAAGGTCGTCTCCACCTCGATCCCCCGGGCCACGATCATCTGAAGATCGTTCGCACTCAGGCTCGACCTCAGGGCCTCATGGCGGTCCACAAGCAGCCGGATCGCCTGTTCCAGCGCCTGACGCTCCAGGATTCCCTTGAGCTCCAGCGTGACACTCTCGTTGTACGAGCAGGACGCCTCGATTCCCATTTCCGAGGCGGCCAGCACCTCGCGCTGCGCTTCCGTCGTCGGAATCGTGCAGTCGATCTCGGGACCGGCAAACGGATCAAACTCTACCGGCTCATCTCGGCGAATTTCATCAGGCTGCATGGCTACGGGAAAGTTGAGGGACGGGTGGGGTTTGGGGAATTACACCCAACGAATTGGGTGCTATCACCCGATCGACCTTCCGGAGCAGATTCCCGGGAAGCCGGACGCAACTCCGGGATCGGAGACTGCGTCAACACGGGTGGGACACTCATTGCCGGGGAACAGCCTAGACCCGAACATGGGCGGTTGGATAGCCCGGATTTCTGATTCCGACGACACTACTGGGTAAGCATCCTCCTTAGCCGGACACCTCATGCCCTTTCGTCGCGAGGCGCGGCGAAAGCCCGTCGGGCAAGGCGGACGAAGCGGTTCCGAACCGGGACGCCGCGAGGTGCCTACTTCCCGTTGAGGCTGACCATCAAATATTTGCCAGCTCGATTCGGATCCGGAACAAACCAGGCGGGTTCCCCCTTGGGCGTCCTTCCAAGTCGGGCTCCAGGGACCGGGGGTCGGTCGGCTCGAACCACCTGTTCCTGCGGCTCCACGGGTGCCGGCGCATCGCCCAGGGTCCGATTGACGGGCTCCAGCACGTAGCTGCGCTCGGGGAGAAAGCCGGCGGCCTTCAGTTCCCGGATGGTCTCGTCCATGCAGGCGATCACCCGGTCCATATCCGCCGGCGTGTGCGCAGTGGTCATGAAGCAGGGGAAGCCGTCCCAGATGTGGATGCCCTTCTCCCGCATGGCGACAAAGAACAGTTCGATGTACGGGACGGAGTCGTCGTACTTCACCTTCCAGCAACTGCCAAAGTTGACGAGCCAATAGGGCACATTCTCCCGACGGAAAAGGGCATTGGCGCGGGCGCGCAGGTCCTCCGTCATGGAATTGAGCCGGTCGTACATCTCCGGGTGATTCTTCATCCGGAGCAGCGAAGCCTTGGCGGCCGCGAGGGTCAGCGGATGCCGCACGAAGGTCCCGGCGAAGTAGGTCACCGGGGCCTCCGGAACGCTGCCATCGCCGAACTGCCAGAAGCCGCCGTCGAGGGCGTCCATCCAGTGCGAACGACCGCACATGGCTCCGATGGGCATGCCGCCGCCGATGACCTTGCCGTAGGTGGCAATGTCGGCCCGGATCCCGAACAACGCCTGCGCACCACCCGAATGCATCCGGAACCCGGTGATCACCTCATCAAAGATCAGGGCCGTGCCGTTCTGCTCGGTGATGGCACGCACCTCCTTGAGGAAGTCCACCGGACGCCACTCCAAGCGCCGGCTCTGGACGGGCTCGCAGAGGACCGCAGCCGCCTCGGAGCAGCGTTCCCGGATGATCTTCAGCGACTCCGGCGTCCCGTAGTCGAGGATCAGCATGTTCTGAACGGCCTCGGGCATGATGCCGGGGGCTGCGGGATAGCTCTTCCGACTCTTGCTCCCCCGGATGATCACCTCGTCGTTGATGCCATGGTAGCTGCCGCTGAAGGCAATGATGAGGCTGCGCCCGGTCACCGTCCGCGCCATGCGCATCGCTCCCAACACGGCCTCGGAACCGGTGTTGCACACCGCGGCGCGGTCGTGCCCGGTCAACTCGCACAGCAGCTCCGAAACCTCCCCGGCCAGCGGGTGCATGGGACCGATCTCAATGCTGGTGTCGAGCTGCCGGTGGCAGGCCTCCCGGATGAAGTCGGGCATGTAGCCGAACATCGAGCTGCCGAACCCGTTGAGGACGTCGATGTACTGGTTGCCATCGATGTCCCAAAGGGTGCTCCCCGTGCTGCGCTCGACGACGGGCTGGTAGATGATCTCCTTGAGCTGCGGCTTGAACCCGGTGACGACCCGGGGGTCGGCCATGTGCTTCCGGTGGGACTGGGTAAACGCCTTGCTCTTCGCGGTCTTGCGGTTGTAGCGCCGGATGAAGTCGTCCAGCCAGGCCCGCTGCGTGGGCGTGAGGTCATCGACGCGTTCGCGGACAATCTTCGCCTGGGCGCCGAAGGCCTTCTTCAGCTCGGGGGCATCCTCCAACGCGCTGGCACCGGCCGCCGCCGGCCCTCCGGACCTGGCCGCGGGTGCCGCGCCGGCCGCAGCCCCGCCGGCATGGGGCAGAAGGAAGTCCGCAAGCCGGTCCAGGTTGGGGTATTCCTCGTTGAGCTGCCGGAAGGTGATCTTGACGCCAAATTTCTTGGTCAGCGTGGTCGCAATCTGGGTCAGGAAGAGGGAATCGAGCCCCATCTCCACAAAGGTCTCCTCCGGCTTCGCACCGGCGAGTTCGAGTCCGCTCGAATTCTCAAGCAACTCCTTGATCTGGGCGATCAGGTGATCCTTTGCCGACCCGCCCTCGGGCACCGCCGCCGCGGGTGCCGGGGTCATTCCCGTCCCGGACGCCGCCGCCGCCGCGGCCCGGACGGCCGTCAGGGCGACGGGATCCACCCAGTGGCGGACGCGTTCAAAGGCGTAGGTCGGAAGGGAAATTCGGCGCCGCTGCTCGCGCTCGTAGAAGTGGGTCCAGTCAATCTCGATGCCACACTGCCACAGGGCGCCCACCGCCTTCAGCAGGGCGGCAAGTTCGGCGCCGTTGCCCGCCTGGTCCGCGAGGGAGGCCACGGCAATCTGGCGTGAGGGGTCGGTGCTTTGCTGGCGGGCCAGCGTGGTCGCCGTGGCCCGGGGGCCGACCTCCAGCATGACCCGGTCGCCCTCGCTCCACGCGAAACGGACCGCAGGCGCAAACCGCACCGTGGCCCGCAGGTGGCGACTCCAGTAATCGGCGGACGTCGCTTCGGAATCCTTGAGCCACGTTCCGGTGACCGTGCTGACAATCGGAATTCGCGGCGGGTTCAGCCGGATGCCCTCCACCACCTTCCGGAACGGCGCGATGATGCCGTCCATCATCGGACTGTGGAACGCGTGCGAAGTCACCAGACGCCGGCACACCACGCCCTCGGCCTCCAGCGCCGCCTGCAGGTGGGCAATCTCCGGCTCCGGTCCGCTCGCCACGCAGAGCTGCGGCCCGTTGTTCGCGGCGATGTCGCATCCCGCCGGCAGCCGGCGCCGCACGTCCTCCTCGGGCAGGCGCACGCTGAGCATGGAACCCCCCGGAAGCGCCTGCATCATGCGGGCCCGGGCAACCCCCATCGTCACCGCGTCCTCCAACGAAAACACCCCGGCAAGGCAGCAGGCGCTGAACTCGCCGATGCTGTGCCCGAGCATGGCGCCCGGCGTGATGCCCCAGTGCATCCAGAGACGGCCCAGACTGTAGTGCAGGGTGAACAGCGAGGACTGCGTGTACAGCGTCTGCCGGAGCTGCTCCGCGGCAGCCTCCTCGCGGCCCGGTTCCGGGAAAATCACCGCCTTGAGGTCCTCGCCCAGCGCCCGGGAAAACAGTTCGCAACAGCGGTCAAACTCCCGGGCGAAGACCGGTTCCCGCTCATAGAGGTCCCGACCCATGTTGACGTACTGGGATCCCTGCCCCGGGAACAGGAACGCCACACCCGGGGCCGCCTCCGCCAGTTCTCGCGTGGCGACCTGCGCCGGGGTGCGGTCCGCCAGCGAGGCGATCAGGTCCCGCACCGACCCACCCACGACCGTGCGACGATGCGGGAAGTGCCGGCGACCCAGTTGCAGGGTGTAGGCCACATCGGCGAGGGACGCCTCCGGATGCGCCGTCAGCCAGTCGCGAAGCCGGTCCGT
>JAEUHD010000073.1 GCA_016793645.1 Verrucomicrobiales bacterium | reverse complement strand
TCATCGCTCACTTTGCGGGACCGGGGTTGCCCTCCGCGGAAGTAGCCAAGCTCCAGGGTCTCCTTCTGCTTGCCCAGATGCGCGATCACGGTGACCGGGCGATCCAGTCCATCGAATATCCGGCTCTCCACCAGCTCTCCCCCCTTCTTCACCGTCAGGGTGTTGCCGTTTCCGTCCAATCCATATTCCTCCACGTAGTCACCCACGGTTCGGCGAACCAGCCTTCCCAGGTGGTCGAACTCGTGGGACTGAAGGCTCCCCTCCGGCAGCAGGACCGACTTCACCCGGGACATCTCATCCGGGGTGAACACATACTCGAGCTTCCCAACCGCCCCATCCACTTCCACCCCGTCCGTGACGGAACGTTTCAGGAAACCCTTTTCGTCGAACTCCTGCCGCACCACGGGAGCCCGTCCATCCCCCAAGAACTGCTGACGAAACACGGCGCGTCCCTGCTCATCATATCCCGTCAATGTCCGGAGTTCCCCCCGCGACATCTCCACCACCTGAAGCTTGCGATTGTACTTCCGCCGTACGGGCTCACCCAACGGCAAGGAAACCTCCGTGGGCCGGCCCAGTCTCGATGCGTAATCCCCCCCGTAAAAGAGACGATACTCGTTGTCCCCCACGTGATGGGACTCCTCGAATCCCGTCGTCGCATCAAAGGCGGTCTCCGTCCGGACCCCGTAGGCATTCAATTGCGACAGGAGCTGCCCGTATTCGTTGTGGATCAACTCGTCCCTGCCGGCGGCGCCATACTGGATGGACTCCAAGGCGCGCCCGTCCGAACGAAGTTTGTAGGTGATCTCAAATCCGTTGGCGTCGCGCTGGACTCCGGACCGGAGGTTGTACCGCGGATCATACCGAAATTCCTGCACGTACCCCTCTCCTCCCCGCGTGCCCGGATCGATGGTATGCCGGAGGAGGTTCGCCCTCGACCGGAAGATGGGATTGGCCGAGTCGTACTCCAGGGTCTCCGTGTTTCCCTCGGGATGCCGTATGGATTTCGGCAATCCGTCCTCGTTGGATTCGGCGACAACCTCGGTTGCGGGGCTCCCCTTTCCGGACGACTTCGCGGACTTGAGGTGGCCAAACTGGTCGAACTGGAAGGCCGCCCGGCTGGTGTCGGCGAGGGCGGCGGATCCGGTCTGCCCGTTCAGGGATGCCGCCGAGTTCTCCGTCGGGATGTCCACCCCTACGGATCCCCCGATGCCAAGCCCCTGGACCACGACCGGCTTTCCGCTGGCGTTCTCAATCACGTCGGCGGTGAACAGGGGCGTACCGGCCGCCGTGACCTTCACGCCGACAAATCGACAGTTCTTGTAGGTGTAGTGGGTCTGGGCCCGTCCGGAAAACCCCTCATTCTCGCCCTCCACCTGGATGCCGTCGCGACGGATCAGGAACCCATCCGCGCTGTACACAAACAGCACATCGCCTCCGGCGTAGTTCCTCAACCGGCGGATCTTCCCGTCCCATGCCGGATTGGCCGTGGCTTCATCGAGTCCGTCCCGGAAGTCCGGATCGTCCGGGGATCGGTAATAGCCGAAGTCCACAAAGCGGGGACTCCGTACCGACCGGTCGTCGATGCGAACGAGCCACCCATTGCGGTCGTATTCCAGCTCATGGCGGTTCAGGGGGAACCGATCGATGATCATTTCCAGCCGTCCGGACGCCGAGTACCGGTATCGCTCTCCTTCCGGTGTCACCCGCTCGAAACGCCCGTCCCTGAGCTTCACCAGAAGGTCAAAGATTCCCTGGGCCCGCGCCGGGAGATAGTAGTCCGAGGCCAGGGTCTGGTAGTCCCAATCGCGCACGAGGGGATCCGCGGCATACTCCGGGGGCATGTTGGTGCTGACCCATCGGAACCGCAGAACCCGCCCCATGCCCGTATTGAAGAGAATGTCCTGGCTCCCGGCGATATCGCTGTCCGCCTTGGTCCCGCGCACGATCAGGGGCATTTGCAGGCCCACCGGAAACGACAACGGATCCAGCTCCGTGATTCGCTGGTTGTAATTGAAATCCCATCCCACCCCAAACGGCCCCTCGTACTGGTCCTGGTTCCCAATCGACCGCCGAATGACGATCGGCATCCGGCGACTGGGAAGCCTCATGTCCTCCGCCTCGGTCCGGACCTCGCTGCTGTGTGCCGCCACCATGCCGAAGGTTGCCGGCAACGGGACGATGCCGCCCGGCGGCGGCGGATTGTCCCCCATCAAATAGGGATGAAACAGCGTCAACGCCTGGGCCGAGGCCACCGGCAACAACAGCTTCCGCTTCTCATCCACACGCGCCACAAACGGGCCCACCACGGGGTTCTTCGCCTCGACCGGATCAATGAACGCGCGCAGACCGGCCCCGCTGTAGAGGATCTCGCGGTCCTCCTGCTGCTGCAACCGCTGCTGTTCCGCCGTGGACAACGATTCGTTCGCCAGCAACGCGAAGGGACGGGAAAGGTACTGGTTGAAGTAGGGACTCCTCGGATCATCACTCATCCGCCAGGCGGTCAGGGATCGGATGGGCGCCCCGCAATCCGGGCGCGGCTTCTGGCCGATGGACTGCTGCGCCACGGCGGAAATCGCGCGGACCGGGGCAAAGCCGACCCCGAAGTTGTTGAGCGGCCTCCCGGCATGATTCACGGATTCGAGGCCGAGTTCGATGCTCTTGCCACCGTCCCCGGGCGCCGACATCCAGACGTAGAAATGGGCCGCGGGCAGCGGTGGATCGAGGGTGGAAACAAGGTCGGCCTTGGGATGGGCCCTCGCGCGGGCCGGGGGAATGGCACCGGTCGGACGAGCCCCCTGCATGAGCTCCGCAAGTTCCGAATCCGTTCGGCGGGCCAGATCCGAGGGATGAAGCACGGCTCCCGCACCCGGGAAGCTGAGAAAGCGGAGCGTGGGCGGCGTCTGAAGCAACAGGGTGCGGGCACCGTCGGCAACGGAATGGTAGCCGAACGGGGTGGTGCCGAGGCTGCGGGTGCCCGAGCCGGCGGACGCGAGGAAACTGACAATCGCCGGGTGCGCCTGTCCGGACGGAACATTCGTCACGCCAAACCGACGGGAATCGAGAACCAACAGGTGCTGGGAACCGGCCAGTTCCAACAAACCGTCCTCACGTTGGCGGATGGACTGCATCGGTCCCCCGAGGAGTTCCTCGGGAATCCGGATCTGATTGATGAGCCGAGGCGACTGCGGAAGGGAGATATCCAGCACCGCCAGGCTTTGCTTGCCGTCGGCATCGGGTTGCAGGGACACGAGCGCGACCGACGGCAGCGTGGGAACGTCGTTGGAAAGAATGGTCAGCGAGGGGAACACCGAGACCCAACGCGGATACGCCGCGTCCGGAAAGCGATACATCGCATTCTCCGGATCCGCCGTGTTCAGGCTCAGGGACAGCGTCCGGTACGACGGCGGAATGCGTCCAAAGACCTCGCCGGAATCCCCGCGATGCGCCCCGCGGGTCAGGGTCACGCCCACCACCTGTCCGGCGGCCACCGGACTGAAATCCAGGATGCGCTGGGTGGTCCCGGAAAGGACGTAACTGAACTTCTTCCCGGCGAACTCGGGGGATGGAATGGCGGGGATCGGCAGCAGATCGCCCTCGTCCACAAAGTCACCATCCCCGTTGGCATCCTTCCCGGGTCGGCCGTCCGGCCCGAACAGGTTGAGGAACTCCTCCGGGATCCCCCCAAATGCCACCATCATTTCCTGCAGGTTGACGGCGACCAACTGTTGGAGATCCGCGCCAAATTCCTGATAGATGAGATGTGGGGCCGACCAGCGGATCTTGGAAACCACCGATCCCACGCGATAGGTCACCATGGGCGACGCCAACCGCTGAGGCCCATCCGGGTGCAGCATGTTGTACACGGCCAGATACTGTCCGGGGACCTGTGCGTTGCCGAACTGATCCAGATAGGTATCAAGTTCCCCGCCGACCACCGCCACCAGATCGTTGGTTTCGACGGGTGCACCGGGCGACCGCCGATAGGAATATTTCGGGATCAGCACCAGATCGCGAGGTTGCCCGGGCAGCGGTTGCCGGCGGCTGAGCGATGGCAGGGATGGATTGCTGATGTCAAATGCCAGCAGGGCTCCCCCGGTCGCGGAGACCTCGATGGCGTACAGCGTCGAACCGCTGATCACGGTACCCCGCCCCGTTCCCATTCCGGGCAGAACCACGGACCGCACCGGACTGCTCCGGAATCGGAGGCGAAAACTGTCCGGCTCCGGGGTGCTGGGACGCTGATCCAAGGGCTGTCCGGCGAGGTCGCGAATCGCCTCGGACGTCAGGGTCAGGGTGTATTCGCGGTCCGGTTCCAGCCCGGCGTATCGAATGCTGAGGGCCTTCTGTCCCCCGTCGAGGCGGATGATGGGTTTGGCCGGACTGGAGGGTCCGTCGAGAACCAACCCGGAAAGCGCCTGCTCGACGCTCCGGTCGATCGGCTTGTTGAAGAGAAGGGTCACCTCTCCCGAGGGCGCAAGATATCCGGCCTCCGGGGGAAGGGTGGAGACCACCAGGGGCCCATGGACGTCATTGGTGTCCGGCTTGGGCAGGGGTCCGGAGATGACGGGTGGTATGACGCCGCTGAAGTTGATGGGGTACTGGGACACCACCCCGTCGGCCGTGATTTTGAAGATCGCCTGCACCGGCTTCGACGCCCGCACGGTTCCGCGCCAGATGCGCGTGACCCCGGTGGTGGACACCGTGACGTTGGAAATCGTCACGTCCGAAAACCGCGCGGGGTCACCCTCGGTGAGGTTGGTCACCGAGCTCAGCGTGACCAGAATGTCCGGGCTCGCCCCGGCTCCACGGAAGGCGCTGACCTGGAGGTCGCAGTCCGTGTTCGGGGCCGGGAATTGCGGCGCATGGGCGACGTTCAACCGGAGCGGTGTGTCCGCCACGTTGAGCGTATGGAAAATCAGGCGCTTGAAGACGAAGCCGGAGAACTTGATGTCCCTCACCCCCTTCACGCTCATCGACGGGCGATCCACAAACCCGGGGTGGGTTGCGGCGAGAATGTAGTCCTGGCTCGCCGAGGGGGCGATCATCAGGTAGCTGCCGTCGGCACCGCTGGTGGCATGGACGGTTCCCGGATTGAGCCGCCCGGGCAGGGTGCTGGCGGGATTCGTCGTCAACCGCAGAATGACAAAGGCCCCTTGGACGGGAACGACGTTCTCCTTCGCCGCGAAATACTCCTCGGCGGCGTTGTTGATGGCATCGCTGATCTGCTCGATCGCACCCGTGGATGGATTGTAGGCCTCCCGCGGAAGCTGCTGGGTGATGCCCTTGATCAGGATGGGCTTGTTGCCCAGCAGCATCGGCACCACGACAAAATCAAAAATCAGCGGTGTCAGGCCCACGGTCAGGCTTGGCGCGAAACCGGCCACCGTATAGAGGATTCCGGCAAAGTCCTCGCCAAGATCCTGCCGGACCACACCGCCTCCCCCCGGACGGACCGCCCGGTTCTGGGGAGTGGACTGCGGCTGGAACAACATCTGGTCCGCCACCTCGAACGTGGTGACTCCCTGGTCCTTTCGAACCACGGCCAGCGCCGCCGCGACCTCGCTCGGGGACTCATTGGTGGGATACCCCAGTTGCGCCAGGTTGACCGGGAACCGCACCTCCATGGGTTCCTTGGGTGCGGGGCCTTCCAACTCAATGCGCATCGCCGAGGCCCCGAACGTTCCCACATCCGGCGTCACACCGCCCGTCTCCTGTAATAGCTGCGCCCGGCTCAGCGTCTTCACGCGGAACTTGGTCCGATTGGGCACGGCGTTCGGCTTGATCAGAACCTGCACCGGCCCCCCATCCGACTGCGCCTCGAGAATCCCGCCCTGGGGGTAGAGGCCGACAAAGCCATTGTCGAACAATTGCCGGCTCACCGGCACGTACACACGCGTGCCGTTCAAATTGACGAACGTCGCGCTTACGAAGTCCTGTTCCGCACCGGGGATGACATTGCTGAAGCTGCCGTCCGCCTTGCTGAGCACGGTGGCGGTCTCGCCCGTGCTCTCATTCACCAGGATGACGGCCACCTCCGGGTCCGCGGTTCCCGGGGTCCCATGCACAACGATGGCCGAGGGATCGCTTCCCGGCGTGTAGGCCGGAATCCCGGCGAGCACCGGCGCGGGGATGTTCGTGGCCCCGGGCTGGTAAATGATGAGCTGCGCGGCGGGATCACGCGTGCTGAGCGGCACCGTGGTGAAGGTGAATTCATTCGTGCCTTCGAGCGGCAATCCGCCCGGATCCCGGATGCCGGGCGCAAGTCGCACCCGGTACGCCGTGTTCGCCTCGAGCTCATTTGAGGGACTCAACGTCGCCACCCGGTTCGCCAGATTCAAGGTGACCGCCGCCGGGACCGGCGAGTTGTCCGGCTTCAGCAACTGGATGCCACCCACCACAGATCCGGGATTCACCGCCTCATCGAATTCGATCACCACACTGACCACGCGTGGCACCCGCACGGCTCCCGCGTTCGGAGTGATTCGCGCCACCCGGGGGCCATGGGGTGCCGTCCCGACATCCTGGGTGGATCCAATCCCCGGATTGGAGACCGTGATGGAAACAATGCCCGCATCCCCGGTCGCTGGATCCCGGACCATCAACTCCCGCGTCCCCGCCGGGGCCACCAGCCGATACCGGCCCTCGGCGTCCGTCCGCGCAAGCCAGGGGAGCCCCGCCAGTGAGACGGGCATTCCGGGTCGTGCCACCCCGGCTCCGTCCCGGGCAATTCCAGTCACCAAGCCCTGGGGTTGGTCGACGGACACCAGGACATACTGGCCGGACCCACGGACCCCGGGGAGACGTTCGCCGGTCGCCGGCTCAAGGCTGCGCAACGTGCCGGCTGCATCGCTTTGCAGCCGCTCCACCGGTTGCAGGCCATAAAAACCGGTTTCACTCAGGATCTGCGCCAGCACGAACCGCCCTCCGGAAGCCAGTCCACCCACCTGGGCCGCCAGGGTTCCCGCCAGCGTCGAACCATCGAGGGTGAGGTCGAAGGCCGCCACGACGGCGTTGCCCCCGGAAACGAGGTTGGTGAAGGCGGTCGCATCCAATCGCCGAAGGCGGAGCGCACTCGGGACGCTCAATCGTCCGACCCCCGCGACCAACCGGATGCTGCCGCTGGAAATCTGGCCGCCGGTCGGATCCAGCACCTGCCCGTCAAACGGTTGCTCCGGCAGGATCTCCATGCGCACCGTGGCCTCCGACAATTGATCCGGCCCGAACAGCAGCAGGGGGCGCATCGGAAACTCCGCATCCAGGGTCCGTGGGTCCGCGTCCCCCGGACGCTGGTATCCCACGATGAATCCCTCGTATTGGGGGGAAAGTCGGAGACTGCCATCCCGAAGATGGTAGGTCTCCGTGACTTCACCCCGGAACAGGGTGCCACTCGGCAACGACGCCGTCGCGTGCCGGATCACCATGTGTGCGGTGCCGGTCACTTGTTCCGGGATCACGCTCGCCGGACTGAACGAAGGCGTCACCGTCCCCGTTGCCGACAAGCCCGCAATGTCCGGCGACGGGTTGGAGCTTCCCTTCAGCGCCTGTCCGGATACCGGCGCCGGGGGTGCCAGATCCCCTGCGTCGCCCACCACCAGGGCGTAGGCCCCTGCCGAAGAAATCTCGACAGGCACGGCATTTGAACCCCGACCCGCCACGGTCCCCGTCACGATCCACTCCAGACGCTGGTCATCCCAACGCGCCAGGGCGGCGGTCTCGGAGGGAAGGATGGGACCCCACGGCTTGATCTCCCCCGGAAGCGCCCCGCGCAATGCCGCCGACGTCTCGAGCCAGAACGAAGCGAGCGGACTCCAGCCTCTTGGCAGAAACCCCGGCAGGCTCTGTCCGGACAGACCGGTCAGCGTGGCCGTCACCGGTTCCTGCACCACGCCCGGGGGGACCTGCAGCACGAGGCTGCCGTCGGAATTGGTCATCACCGATCCCCCCAGCGGAGTGATCGGGAAGCCTGCCGGCGAGCGTGCGGTGAGCCTCGGATTGGGCACCACCGTCGTTTGATCCGCGGCGAGGATTTCACGACGCCATACCGGCAGATATCCCTCGAGGCTGAAGCGAACCTGGTGCTCGCCGGCACCCCGTCCAAACGAGGCCACTCCGGATGGGGAATCGCTGCGTTGGTCCAGGGCGCCCGACGGTCCCGCCCCGCTCAACAGGACTCCGGGCAGCGGCTGGCCCACGCCATCCAGGGACCGGGTCACGGCCAGCGTCGCCACCGCCGGAGGACGCGCCGCATACAACCGGGTGGCCAGGGACGGTGATCCCGCGGCGCTCCGCCCCAGGGTCAGGGTGCGGGCGGACGTGACCTCTCCCGGTGACAGCGATCCGTTGCCCGCCGCCGCGCTCAGATCCAGAAACGCCTTCGCAGGCTGGCTGTCGTCCAAACCATCCGGGCCAATCAACCCAGGGGTTCCCTGAAAGGAGTCCACCAGCAGCACGAGCGGTCCGGTCAGCGTTCGACTGGACTTGTTGCTCACCACCAGTTCGACGTTCCAGACGTTCTGCGCCCGATTCAGCCGCATCGACCGAAAGTAGACATCCGCGTCGGGGGTCACCTCCGCAAGGACCACATCGGAATCCTGAATCCGGAACGTCTTGTCCGCGGCGACAGTCCGGTTCGCACCGATCACCCCACCACCGATCAACGCCAAACCCAGCAGAAGGCGGGACCCGCCCCCGGGACGCCCCCCGCGGCGGCGACCGGCCCACCAGACCCCGGCGCCTCCCAGCACCAGAAGGGAGACCAAGCCCGGTTCGGGCACCACCACCGCCTCCGAGAACCACGCCTGGGATGCCTCGCCGTTGTCGTTGCTGAACAGGTCGAAAAACAGGGTCAGCGGACGGCCCTGAAATTCGGACGGCAGCGCCAGTTCGACCTGATACGCCGTCCGACTGGCCAGAACCGGCGTCAGGCTTGGATACGAAATCGGCGCGCGATCCAGGCTGTCCTGGGGCAAGGGGACGGCCCCCGGCGTGAACGGTCCCCAGACCGTGCCGGACACATCCATGTTGACCAAAACGAGGACCTGATCCGACACCATCTCCTGCAGGGTGATGGTAAAGGAATCGGGGATAACTCCAGGTCGAACAATCTCGTCGGTCGAGAAGCCGAAGCTCAGTTGAAGCAGATTCCCGAAATCTCCCCCTTCAAAGACCACCGGCCGCGACGCCGTCCCGAGCGTCACTCCCGGTTCCGTGTTCAGCACTCCCTGGCCGACCGCAGCCCCCCCCAGGAGGAAGCCCATCAGCATCGCAAGGATGCACACCGCGGTTCGTGGAAGACGGGCAGGCATTAGGGTCCGAGGAAACGACTGAAAACGGCGGGCACCTCTGGGGACTATTCCGATGCTTTCCGGTTAGATCGAGCGAAAATCGTGGGAGAGGTCAAAAAAGGGTCGACAGTCCCGGTCTTCACCCCGTCGATCCTGTCCCGGCGTGAGACAGAACCCCCGGGCGCAGAAGCGATCACCCGTTTACCCTGCACCACTGGGTTATCAATGCCCTCCGTTGCCGCGCTCCCCGGGTCGCGGGGAGGTCGCTTCACTCGCAGGGTCTTGCGTGCGTTTCGATATTGCCGGGAACACCGGGTCCACTTAGTGAGCAGCGCCATGCATTCTGGATCAGAGTTCGAAACGTTCGGTGGAAACGCTCCGAGGGTCGGAGTCCTTTCACGATGTTCCTTCATCCGCGATTTCGTCGAACCCTGGATCCGGGCGGCTGCCCTCACCGCCGCCGGCGCCCTGGCCGGGGCGCAGCACGCCCCTTCCATATCCCATATCCGCACGGATGCAGCAGGTCACATCCGCACCCTGGTCCACACCGCTCCGGACCACTACGCGGTCCTTTATCGAGGATCCAACGTGGATTCCATCCGGACACCTTGCGCGTTCGGCGTGCCGTCCGAAGCAGACCCACTGGAACTGATCGACAACCAATGGCCTCTGGCGAACGGGGCACGATTCTACCAAGTGCGGCAGTTTTCATCGTCCGAGCCCGGGGATGCTGATCAGGACGGGCTGAACGATCTCTATGAAGCGTCGCGGACACCGCACCTCAACCCCCTCCAGGCCGCGGATGCCGCGTGGGATCCGGACGGGGACTTTCGGCGGACACTCGATGAGATTGAGTCCGGAACCGATCCTTTCGTCGCCGATCCGGTCGCCGTGGGTGCCACGGCCTACCCCATGCCGGCAGGCACCCCGTTCGATCCCAACCCCACGGACCCCGAACATTCGCTGGTGCAGCACCTGCTCGTTTACGCGGTGGATGGGGACGGGAATTCGATACCGTTGAAGACGCTGACCCTGCAGAACAATTCCCCGGTTACCGTGTACCCGATCCTTCGGGACGGGAACAACTCCGCGACCACCAACAATCCTCCGGTGGGCCTTTATGACCCCTATGATCCCATCAATGTCGAGTACCGCGGTTACGTCGGGTACCGGGACACCAATGGATTGTTCCTTTTCGGACTGCCCCCGGGTCAATCGGTAACCCTTCGCGTTCCCCTGGTCTTTTGGGACGGGGCCCGCATGGGGCTGGTCACCGATGGACGGCATCTCACCCCGGCCCCGGGCGAACCCAATCCCCTCCATTACGATCCCAACGCGCAACGGGTCATTGTCGCCGCCGAGCCGGTTCCGGCCTCCCTCGAAACACCCGGCGGAGCCTCCACCAATGGCGTCGTGATGTGGTATCGCACCGCGCTTCTGGCTCCCGCCCTCGACTCGCCGGATCAGTTGGTGGAATGGACCATTCGCGACCAGGCCTACCTCAGCAATCCCCAGATCACCAACCGCACCGGCGGCCAGATTCCGGCGTCCCAGCAGGTCACGCTCATCAATTACGACGTGTCCTACGTGGACAACATGTTCCTGCCCGTCGCCATGGAGGCGCTCGAGGTCCCGGTCCCGGCACCGCCTGCTCCCTTTACCCAGAATCCCGGACCGTATGGGTGGATCGGATCCACGAACACCAGCGGAGAACTCCAGGCCAAGATCCACCTCTTCACCACGCCGAAAAACAGCCTGCTTGGAACCTACTTCTCCACCAACGGCTGGCCAACCTACAACATGCCCCCGGATCCGCTGGGCCAGATCAAGATCCCTGCCGGACAAAACGTCTTCGCCCAAAGCCCGCTCGCCGGTGCGCTCTCCAGCTACGATGTCCTGAACAACCATTTCATGCTGTCGAGCGGAGGCACCGCGCCCATCCGGGTGAACATCGGCGGACAGGGCACCGCCTCGACCGGGAATGTACTCACGCTCAGTCCGCTCGGTCCCGTCAGCAACGTCCTCGCGCTCCAGCCAGGGGACACCGTCATCGGCTATGCACCGCCGGGACAATCCAATCCCATTCAGCCGGGGACGATTCTCACCGATATTTTGCATGTCAGCACCGGCCCGGGCGATCCCAGCACCGTTCAGTTGAGCCAGCCCCTCGTGGCCTCCCAGGAGGGGTGCAATTTCGATTTCGTCCGTCCGGTGACGGATTACGCCTCGGACGCCATGATCCGCCTCTGGTACTCTTGGGTGGAACTATATCGAACCTCCATGGCGTCGGTTCCGTCCCAAACCATCGCGGGTGCGGTCTCCAAGGACGGTGCAACCCTGTCCTTTGCCACATCCGTTCACGGACTCGTCCCCGGCATGCAGGTGACCGGCCCCGGATTGGACGCCCCGAACCCCGCACTCGACCAGGGCGGCGTGATTCTCCTGGCCATCGCCCCGGATCAGCAATCCGTCACCCTGAGCCAGCTCGCGCGCTCGGATCATCCCCTGACGGAAGGTGCGCAGTACACCTTCCTGCCTCCCCAGATCCTGCCCAACACGCCGTCGAATCTGTACACGTTCCACTTCGCATCCGATCCCGTGGAACCTTCCCGAAGCCCCGGGGACTTCTCCCTCAAGGCCTACCTGGTGGTCGGGGCCATGTCCCAGATCGCCACAACCCAGGATATCCAGACGCCTCCCCTGCTCCAGCGGATGAACAACGTCGTCGGGGGCAACATGGGATTCATCTTTGACACCGATGCACGCCGGTTTTCGCCGGACGGACTCGCCGTCTCCGCACGCATCCGCGACATGATCAAGTCCCTGCTGCGGGGGGTGTCCGACTTTGGGGCCTACCCGGAGTTCGATACCAACGGCCATCGGATCTGGTATCCCAACCCGTCCGATCCGCGGGGAGGACTCTCCTTCAATGCCTATAACCTCGATCCATTCGTCTGGTTCGTGCACGTCGTCCTCGGGTTTTCCGGATACGGATTCTCCCTCGACGATGACACTGCGGACGTGGGCGCCGGCGAGGCGACGCAGTTCCTGCTGACCGTCAGCGGACCGGGGGGGCTTCCGAACACGAACTCATGGTCCATCCAGGCGGTCTATGGGCCGGTCACCGGGACCGGGAATTGGGATCCGTCGCAATCGGTGAGTTTCTATCAGGCGGTCACCGCAGTGACGGATGCGAGTCCCATCGTCATCACCTCCGCCGGCCATGGGCTTTCGGAGGGCGAACAGGTCATCATCGACCAGGTGGAAGGAAACACCGCAGCCAATGGAACCTGGACGGTGGCCAATCCGACAGTGGACACCTTCCAACTGCTGAATTCCTCCGGAAACGGAGCCTATTCCTCAGGCGGCCGCTGGACCCGCGGCCCGCAGCCGTTCATCTCCGGAGTGGATCCGCTCAATGTGTACTGGAAGCTCAAGGGGGATGACCGACAGGCCGGGTTTACCGGCGCCTGGGTCTCCGGTCCCGGCGTCCCCAAGTTGGGGACGGTCCGGATCGTCCAACTCGGGGACAATCAATTGGGTGTCCTCGCCCTGAACACCAATCTCGTCAGCGCCGACGGAACGCCTCTGGCGAAGGGGAGCTACACTTGGACCTTCACTGGACACTAAGCGCAGACCCGTCCATGGGCCCCGTATTGATCCTCGCTCAATCGGGTGACCACGCGACGAAATCCAGCCGCGGAGCGGCGAAAGACAGTAGCCCACGGCGTAAGCCGTGGGGTGGGGCGGGAATCCCGCTCAGCCCCGGAGGGGCGGAAGAAAGCAGCCACGCCGCGTGGGCCGGGCCCTCTGCCGCCCCTACGGGGCTTGGGATCTTGCCAGCCAGCACCCACCCCGGGCTCACGCCCGGGGCTATTGTCTGGCGCGCCTCCGGCGCTAGGGAATTCCGGCCACCACAGGCAGGGATTGGAGGTCACCCTATTGCGCGAGTCTCGATAGAACGAAGTTTGCACGGACGATGCCGGCGCGCTTCCTTCCAGAGGTGCACTGTCGGTACCCCAGCACGAGTCAAAACCGCAGCGGCATGACCATTTTTGAGGTGTTGGCGGCGGCAATGGCGGTGGTCGTCATTGCTGTCGTCATCACTCCAATGGTCTTTAGACGAAACGGCCAACGCCCCAATTGCGTCAATAATCTGAAGAATATCGGTCTCAGCTTCGAGATCTTTGCCACGGACAACGGCGGCGCATACCCCTTCCAGGTCAGCGTGCGGGAAGGAGGCTCCAGGGAATGGGTCCCCACACGCCAAGCCTGGAGGCAATTCGTCTGTCTCTCCAATGAGCTCTCCACACCCAAGATCCTGAACTGTCCCAAGGATCGCGACCGAGTCCGTGCGACTGTGTGGTCCAAGTTCGACAACCGCAGTCTCAGCTACTTTGTCAATTTGAGTGCCCGCACATCCAATAGCTCCATGGTTCTCTCTGGGGATCGCAATCTCACCCTGGACGCCAAACCGGTCAGCCCAGGGTTGGTTATGATCGGTCCACAGCCAAACGTGGGATGGAACCCAAAGGTCCACAAACGTGCCGGCAACCTCATCCTTACCGACCGCAGCGTTCTGCAAACAACGACCGCTCAGGTGAATTGCGCTTTCCAGAACTCCAACTTCGCCCTCCCGAACCTCCTCCTGGTTCCCTGATGGGGTGGGACTCAGGAACGCCGTCGCCACTCACGCCAGAATTCCGCGGACCACCTGGCCGTGAATGTCGGTCAGTCGGAATTCACGCCCCTGAAACCGGTACGTCAGGCGTTCGTGATCCACGCCCAGCAGATGGAGCAGGGTCGCCTGGAAATCGTGCACATGAACCGGTTCCCGGACGACGTTCATCCCGAGATCATCGGTTTCCCCATAGCTGAGTCCGGCCCGGACGCCTCCGCCCGCCATCCAACTGGTGAACGCATACGGATGGTGATCGCGTCCCCAGCGCTTGCGGTCGTCGAGGTTGCCCTGAATGAACGGCGTGCGACCGAACTCCCCGCCCCATACGACGAGCGTATCCTCCAGCAATCCGCGCTGGCGCAGGTCGGCTATGAGCCCGGCCGAGGGCTGGTCCGTGTCGCGACACTGCGTGTATAATTCCGTGGTGAGGCTGTTGTGCTGGTCCCATCCGGCATGCATGACCTGCACACAGCGCACCCCGCGTTCAATGAGGCGTCGGGCCATCAGGCAATTGTAGGCGAAGGTGCCCTGCTCGCGGACGGACGGACCATAGAGATCGAGCACGGATTTCGGCTCGTGCGACAGATCGGTGAGTTCCGGGACGCTCGTCTGCATCCGAAACGCCATTTCATACTGCGCGATCCGGGTGGCGATCTCGGGATCCCCCTGCTCCGCCAGGCGACGCGCATTGAGTTCCGCCAGGTCGTCCAACATCGAGCGGCGCACGGACCTCGGCAGTCCTTCCGGATCGGACAAGTACAGGACCGGCTCGCCGCTGCCCCGGAACTTCACGCCTTGATAGCGGGACGGAAGAAATCCGGAGCCCCAGTAAAAGTCGTAGAAGATTTGACCACAGCTCGTCCCGCGGCTCACCGAGGTCATGACGACAAAGGCGGGCAGGTTTTCCGAATCGCTGCCCAGCCCGTAGGTCAGCCAGGCCCCGAGCGTCGGTCGTCCGGGAATCTGCGCCCCACTCAACATCAGGGAAATGCCGGGCGCATGATTGACGGCGTCGGTGTGCATGCCTTTGACGAAGCACAGTTCGTCCGCCATCGCGGCGGTATAGGGAAGGAATTCGCTGACCCAGGCGCCACTGTCGCCCCGCTGATGAAAGGGCTCGACGGGAGCCAGCAGCAGTTTCCCATCCCCCATGCCCGTCATGGTGCTGAAGCGCTTTCCCGCCACGTATTCGACCGGCACGGGCTTTCCGTGGAGTTCTCTCAGGCGCGGCTTGTAGTCGAAGAGATCGACATGGGTGGGCGCTCCGTTTTGGAACAGGTAGATGATCCGCCGCGCCTTGGGGGCGTGGTGCGGTAATCCCGGGAGCCTGGGCATGCCGCCCGGAGCGGACGCCGAAGCAGGACTCGCCGCCCGGGCGCCGTCGCCCTCCAGCAGTCCGGCCAGCGCCGCGAGTCCCAGTCCGGTTCCTCCCCGCCCGAGGAATTGACGTCGGGTCAGGGCCAGGGCGCGGTCCGCCATCGGTTGGGGCATTGGATTCATTCGCGCGTCAGGGCTTCATCCAGATTGAGAATCGTACTGCACAGCAGCATCCAGGCCGCCTGATCCTGCGAATCAGAATGCGGGTCCCGCGGGGATTCTCCGGCGGACAGTAGTCGCTCCGCAGCGGCAGGATCCGCCCGATAGGTCGCTCGGTGCCGCGCCAACGCCCGGGTGAGCACCCCCACCTCGGTGTCATCGGGAAGGCGTCCCGTCACCCGTTGAAACGCACTGCGAATCCGCTCCCCATCCGACGAGGCCGTCGCTTGCAGCACCTCGCTGGCGAGGGCACGCGCCGCTTCCAGATACGTCAGGTCGTTCAACGTCAGCAGCGCGTGCAGCGGCACATTGGTGCGCGGGGTCCGGACCGTGCAGGTCTGCCGGCTCGCCACATCGAAGAACATCGTCGGACCCACAATCCGCCGCCAAAAGACGTAAAGGCTCCGACGGTACAGCGCTTCTCCGTGATCCTGTTCGTACCGTTTGTTTCCAAACGTCGCCTCCTCCCAAATGCCCGACGGTTGGTAGGGCTTCACCGGCGGCCCGCCCACGCGTTCGACGAGGAGTCCCGAGACTGACAGCGCCGCGTCGCGGATCATCCAGGACGGCATCCGAAACCGGGGTCCCCGTGCGAGCAGGCGGTTCTCCGGATCGCGTTCCGCAAGCGCCGCGGACATCCGGGAATCCTGCCGATACGCCGCGCTGGTTACCATCAATCGCACCAGGTGCTTCACGTCCCAACCGGACTCCACCCACTCCACCGCCAGCCAGTCGAGCAACTGGGGATGCAACGGTCGTTCACCCTGAACTCCGAAATCCTCGGCGGTCTTGACCAGACCGATTCCAAACAACGCCTGCCACAATCGGTTCACCGTCACCCTCGCCGTCAGGGGATTCGCGGGGGACACCAGCCACTCGGCGAGCGCCAGCCGGTTCGACGGATTCAATGCGGAATTCGTCGCCAGGGCCTTCGGAAGCGCCAACGAGACCTCCGACACCGGCTGAAGGTAACTGCCGCGATTCAGGACGTACGTCGCCCGGGGCTTCTCCACATCCTCCATGACCATGACCCGCGGGATCGCCCGGATCGCGGCATCCCGAATCTCCCGCGCCCGACGCTGGCGGTCCAGGGTCGCAGCGTATTCCGGATCCCGCTCCCGGAAGTGTCCTGCAATGACCTCGAGTTTGCCGGCGTCGCGATCCCCCGCACGAACCCGGAGCGCGGCCATCACCGTCTCGGGCAGTCCGGCTGCCGCCGCCGAGTCCGCCGGAAGCTTTCCGGGCGCACGGGGAAAGCGATGATCCTCGTAGGCCTCGGTGACACCAGTCGCCGCGGCGAGATCCTCCAAGGCCTCGGAACGTTTCCGGGATTGTTCCGGGGACGGAACGTCCAGTGCCGGCGGCGTCTGCGGATTGCCGCCGCTTCCGTCGACGGACGTCCGGTTGAAGAAGGCCAGCAATCCAAAGTAGTCACGCTGGGTGTGCGGGTCGTACTTGTGATCATGGCAGCGGGTGCAGTTGAACGTTGCCGCCAGCCAGACCGTGGCCACCGTCTCCGTCTGATCAAACAGGTAGTCGATCCGGTTCTCTTCGGGAATCCGGCCCCCTTCCCCATTGATCATGTGATTGCGGAGAAATCCCGTCGCCAGGCGCTGCTCAGGAGTGGCCCCAGGCAGCAGGTCCCCGGCAAGCTGCCAGACGGTGAACTCGTCGTACGGCTGGTTCCGATTGAGGGCCGAAACCACCCAGTCACGCCACGGCCACATCGTGCGTTCGCCGTCTCCCTGGTAGCCATTGGAATCGGCGTACCGCGCCGCCTCCAGCCATTCCCAGGCCATCCGTTCCCCAAATCGCGGCGAGGCCAGGAGTCGATCCACCAACCGCTCGTAGGCTCCCGGCACATCGTCCCGCAGGAAGGCGGTTCGCTCCGCCGGAGTCGGCGGCACTCCCGTGAGATCGAGGGTCACGCGCCGCATCAACACTTCCCGGGATGCCTCGGGGGATGGTGCCAGCCCCTCCGCCTCCAACCGAGCCCGGATGAATCCGTCCACCGGATTCTCCCCCCCGCGAATCCGGGGCACCGGGGGCCGAACCGGAACCTCATACGCCCAGTGGCGTCCCCAGGATGCCCCCTGCGCCACCCAGCGCCGAAGCACGTCCACTTGTGCCGGCGTCAGACGCCGGTTCGACTTCGGCGGGGGCATGACCTCGTCCGGATCCTGGGAAACGATGCGCCGGATCAATTCACTGTGTCCCGGATCCCCCGGGAGGACCACCACCGCTCCGCTTTTCCCCGGAGCCCGGACGCCTTCCGCGGTATCCAGACGCAAACCCGCCTTGCGGGACTGCGCGTCCGGGCCATGGCATGCGAAGCAGGCGTCGGAAAGTACCGGAAGAATGTCCCGTGAGAATCGTATCTCCCCATCGGCCGCAACCACGCCTAGCGAAAGCACCAACCCCAGGATCCAGCCTCCCCATCGGCCCGCGACACCGGATGCCGTCCGGAGGCGTTCCCGGACCTCGCGGGATGGGGGAAGGAAACTCATGTGGTGCCTGCAAACAATGGACGCGCCCCCGCCGGTTCTCAATTCAACACACGGCGAAACCCCGTTCGTCCGCTCCCGCGCGTCATGCCAGCAATCCGGACACGACCTCCCCGGAAACGTCCGTCAACCGGAAGTCACGTCCCGAGTGCCGATACGTGAGCCGTTCATGATCGAGCCCCATGAGGTGCAGGATCGTCGCGTGGAAGTCGTGGACATGAACCCCGTTTCGTCCGACCCGGATCCCATGGTCGTCGGACTCGCCATACACCGTACCCGCCCGCACGCCGGCGCCAGCAAGCCAGGATGAAAACACCCAGTGGTGATGTTCCCGCCCCTTGTGATCGGCGGTGGCATTGAACGGGGTGCGCCCGAACTCCGTGGTCCAGACCACCAGCGTGTCGTCCAGCATCCCCCGCTGCTTCAGGTCCCGCAGCAGTCCGGCAATGGGCTGGTCCACATTCTTCGCCAGCGGCGCATGGGTCATCATGTCCCCGTGCGCATCCCAATTGTCCGACGATCCCACATCGATCAATTCGACAAAGCGGACGCCGCGTTCCGCCAATCGCCGCGCCACCAGGCATTGCCAGGCAAAGCCCCGGGTGCTGCCCCGCTCCAATCCGTACAAGGCCAGCGTCGCATCACTCTCCCGCGAAAGATCGAACACGTCCGGCAGCTCCATCTGCATTCCGAAGGCTGTCTCAAACGAGCGCATGCGGGCACTGAGCAATGGGTCGGCGTCCCGGGATTCGAGGTGACGACGGTTGAGGGACTCCATCGCCTCCAACTCCAGCTGCTGAAGCCGCTGGGTGGCCACGCGGCGGCGAAGATTGGACACCGGTTCCGCACCAGGCACGACCAGCGTCCCTTGATGCGCGCCGGGAAGAAAATCCCCGGACCAAACCTGTCCCCCCGCATACGGCGTCTTAGGCGCAATCACGACAAACGACGGGAGGTTCCGGTTCTCCGTCCCGAGCCCGTAGCTGATCCAGGAACCAACACTCGGGCGCGCAAAGGTGAAGGAGCCGGTGTGGATGCCCAGCGTCGCCTCATAATGGTTGGTGTGGTCGGAGTGCAGCGACCGGATCACGCACAGGTCGTCCACACACTCCGCCATGTGGGGAAACAGCGCGCTCACCTCCGTCCCGCAGCGACCGTGGGGCGCGAAGTCCCACTGCGGGCGTTTCGCGAACATCTTGAAATCCCCCTTCCGCCCTTGGAACTCGTCCACGGAGATCGTTCGTCCCGCATCCGCAAACAGGCGCGGCTTCGGATCCCAGGAGTCCACATGGGACACCCCGCCGCTCATGTAGAGAAAAATCACGCGCTTGGCCCGGGGCGCGAAATGGGGCGCCCGCGGAGCCAGCGGATCCGGCACCTCCGACCGACCCGCCTCCTCGGCCAACATCCGGGAGACCAGACCCGGCAGGAGGGAGGAGCCACCGACGAGGGAGCGCAGAAGGGCGCGACGCCGGGGATCGTAGGCTGGGAAGGGCTTCATGGTCCGTTCAGTCCACCGTCAAAAATTCATTGCTGCCAAAGAGGACTCGCCCCAGGCCCGCAAAGGACCGCGCCCCGGACGCCGCTTCCTCCGTCGCCTTCAACTCACCTCGGTAGGCACTCAGGAAAGCCTCCGCGTCCGCCCGCTCCCCGGCGGTCGGATCGCGGCCGAGGACGCGACGATACAGTTCCCGGATGCGATCCGGATCCGTCCGCCCGGACGCAATCACCCGCGCCGCGAGCGCTTCCGAGCAACGGTGCACGAAGGGATCGTTGAGGAAGTAAAGAGCCTGGGTGGGAACCGTGGTCACCCGGCGGTCCGGGGTGCTGGAATTCGGATCCGCTCCGTCGAACAGCGCCAGGAACGGATGCCGTTTGATGCGCTGGGTCATGAGGTACACGCTGCGGCGCTGATGGTCGTACACGGCACTGTAGGGACCGTGCTGTGTGTAGCCCCAGTCGGTGGGCGCGGGAAACGGATGCTCGGTCCCCGGGGACGGATCCAATTCGCCGCTCGCCGCGAGAATGGCATCGCGGGTCTCCTCCGCGCGCAGACGGCGACGCGCAAATGGGGAGATGAGGTCCGATCCCAGTGCCGACATTGCCGGACCAGACTTTCGGGGGTTCCCCGTCGGAAGCACCGGACACTCGTCCGCAGGGATCGGATTCCCCACCGGTTCCCGACCGGGAGTAAAGCGGCTTTGCTGCCGGTAGGTGGCGCTCAACAGGATGGTCCGATGGAGCGACTTGAGGGACCACCCGTTCCGGACAAACGCCGACGCCAGATAATCCAGGAGCTCCGGATGCGTTGGGCGGTGTCCCCGGGCCCCAAAGTCATTGGGGGTCCTGACGAGGCCCTGTCCAAAGTGATATTCCCAGATCCGGTTGACCATCACCCGGGCCGTCAGCGGATGGGTGGGAGACGTCAGCCATTCCGCCAATTCGAGCCGTCCACTGCCCGAGGTTTCCGGAGGCAACGGGCCGCCCCCCAACGCGGACAGAAATCCGCGCGGAACCTCCTCGCCCAACTTGTCGGGTTCGCCCCGGAGCTGCATCCGGGCATTGCGGGGCGTCCCCTCGCTGACCGCATACGCCAATTCGAAGGGCCCCTCGGAGAGGAGCTTTTTCAACTCCCTCCGCATCTGCTCGCCGGCCTCCGAACGGCGGGCAATCTCGTTCCGAAGCGACGCGATCTCCCGACGCCGGGCGTCGCGCCCCGCATCCGATAAAGCGGGTCCCGAAGCGCCCAAGGCGGGCAGCGCGGTTTCGGACAGGACGAAGTTGTCGACATCCAGCCCGGGCTTCACGCCTCCCCGGCTCCCGTAGCTGTCCACAAAGGTGTAATCCACGACGCCGTCCCAACCGGACGCCACCGCTCCCTCAAATTCGGAACGACCGTTCCGTGACGCGATCACGCCCGAGTAGCGGCCGTCCTTGAGGTTCACCGTGAGCTGGACCTGGTACCACTCACCCACCTGCAACACGCAAACCCGACTCCGATCATCGCCACTGCGGCGGAGGAATTCCGTTCCGTTCATCTCCAACTCCACCGCCGCGGAACTCCCCGCGCCATGGCCGAGGTAGAATCGCCAGGTGCCACCGTCCCCGGCAGAAACGTCGGAACACCGGAAATCGAATCCGGCATGCATCCGGGAGTCCCGGGTTCGTTCCCACCGGCGGGCGAGCGTCTGACCGTATCCGTTGTACACCTCACGGTTGGGCAACCGCACCCCCAACCGGCCTGCCGGATAAATGTTCAGGAACGGGCTTTGCGCATCGGCATGAATGATCACCGTGCTTTTCGGCCCGGGATGCCAGGGAGCCGCCGGAGCACTCCCCGCCGTCTGCAGTTCAAAGTCTCCGTCGATCCCCGCCAACTCCTGGATCCGCGACAGTAAGGCGGCGGAATCCGACTCCCGGGCTTCCTGGGCCAACCCGGGAATCTCGACGGACACGGCCGCCAGCGGAGCCGCCTGCACGGCCAAATTGTCCACCGCCAATCCCGGAAGGGCGGACTGCCCGGCGTCCGACGCATCCACACCCACAAAATCCAGAGTACCATCCCAGCGCGGACTCATCGAACGCGCCGGGAACTCCGTGACATCCCCGGGAACGCCGACCCTCCCCCGGACCTCGCCGGAACGAGGATCCAAATCGAGTTGGACGTTGTGCCATTTCCCCGCCTGCAGGGACCGCAGGATCTCCACCCGGTCCCCGGTTCGAACCGCCACCGAGTCCACTCCCATCAGGACCTCCACCGCAGCGGAGCCCCGGGAGGATCCCAACCAGAAACGATGGCGCCCGCCGCTCCCCGGGGCGTTGGTGGAGATCCGAAAATCCAGGTTCACGTGAACCGGCGCGTCTCCCCGATGACGCGTCGGATGCAGCGACTGCGCGAGGCGATACCCCTGGACCCCGTCGGGAACACTGGCTCCCACCCGCCCCAGCGGATGGGCATTCCGATAGGGGCTCTGCGCGTCGGTGGTGACGGCGATGGGGCCGTCATATACCCAGGGAGGCACCAGGACCCCCTTGCTCCCGCCCGCCGCCGGCGCCTGCAACTCGAAGTCCCCGTCAAGGTCGTCCAGGGAACGCAACACCGCGGAAGGCGCGGACTGCTTCTGGCGCTCCAGGGACCCGGACAGCGTGGCGATCCGGGTTTCGTAATCCCGCCATCGCGATTCCGACTCACCGGGCGGCACCAGCGGAACGAGGGCGCGCGTGCGCTGCTTTTGCTCGGATCCCGGGAAGGCGTACCGGGTGCTGTCGAAGATTCCGTACAACGCATAGTAATCCTGCATCGGGATCGGATCGAACTTGTGCGCGTGACAGCGGGCGCAACCGAGGGAAAGGCCCAGAACACTCTGCCCGACCGTGTCGATGGTGTCCTGGATGGTGAGGTGGTGATAGTTCTCCGAGTCGAATCCGAATCGGCGGGAGATCGCCAAAAACCCGGTCGCGGTGACGCACTCCGAGTAGTTTTCGCGGGAACCACTTCGGGCGAGGATGTCCCCCGCAATCTGTTCCCGAAGAAACTGGTCGTACGGCTTGTCCTGATTGAAGGCGTCGATGACGTAGTTTCGGTATCGCCAGGCCACCGGCACGGGATAGTCAGCGGTCTCCCCGGCGGTGTCGGCGTACCGGACGACATCCAACCAGTGCCGTCCCCAATGTTCTCCGTAGTGCGGGGAGTCCAGCAGGCGATCCACGAGACGCGCATAAGCGTCCGGCGATGGATCCGAGACGAAGGAATCCACCTCACCGGCGGTCGGGGGTAATCCCGTGAGGTCGAAGGAAACGCGGCGGATGAGGGTACGCCGATCCGCCGCGGGCGTTGGCGCCACTCCCGCCGCCTCCAATCGGCCCAGGATGAAGCGGTCCAGTGGAGTACGGCACCAGGAGTCCTGTCGTACGGCGGGTGGTTCCGGACTTCGGACCGGCTGGAAGGCCCAATGATCCGCGGGCGCAGGAACCGTCGCGGCCGCGCCGCGCATCCACACCAGCCAGATCATGACCATCCAACGCTTCATCCGGGAGAATTCTCCCCGAAGCTGCCACGCAATTCCGCCTGCCGGAAGCCTCAAGCGATTCGGAATGCAATCCTCCGCACCCTCCCCCGATCCCCGAGCGAAGTTCTGGCGGGTTGCGGGGACCTCGGCTTCACTGGATGCATGCGGCGGCCGATGAATGCCAACCGTCCGACCCGGGGGCACCGGGGCGCTGCCCGCGCCTTCACGCTGATTGAACTCCTCGTCGTGGTGGCCATCATCGCCATTCTCGCCGGCATGCTGCTTCCCGCCCTCGCACGCGCGAAGGCCAAGGCCCAGGGGATCAAGTGCACGAGCAATGAAAAGCAGGTCGCGCTCGGGTACCTGCTCTACGCCGGGGATCACTCGGACTTCCTGCCCGTCGCTGGAACCGAGGTGCCGCCCGGATCGGGCTGGGTGGCTCCCAGCCGCTGGTTCCAGGAGATCTCCCCCTACATCTCCAGTCCCGACCCGGGAACGAAGGGATTCACCAACCTCGTCGCAAAAAACAAGGTCGTCGCGTGTCCCGTGGCCAAAATCGGGACCAACGTCATTCCTTCCAATGTTCCCGGATACGAGGGCTACGGCGGATACGGACACAACTACGCCTACCTCGGCTACACCCAGGCGGATCATGTGAAATCCACCACGGTGACGAAGCCGTCCGAAACCTGCATGAACGGAGACGGCCTCGATCCGAACAAGGGACTCTCCTGGTGGAATTTCGGCTATCTTTATCCTCCGAGCCTCAAGGTCCCCCTGTTTCGCTACGTTCGCCATGGGAAGGGCGGGAACTACGCCTGGGTCGACGGCCATGTCTCCTTCCTGGCATGGAATTCCATGGCCGCCGGCCAGAACGGGAAACCGGACTGGTACTTCCAGCCCAAGCCCTGAGCCCCATCCCAGATTCCATCTCCATGGAGTACGCCGGGAATCCGAAACCCACGACCGCCGTTGCCCCGGCGGACCTGCTTTACGGACTGAAGAGACGCATTCCCCGGAGCGTCTGGACCTGGGTGCGTTTCCCCACGTCTGCCGAATTCCGACGGCCTTCCGCCGGGGGAACGCGCCTGCTCCGGAAGGCCCTCGTGATCGGGGGACTTGCCCTGCTTCCGACCGGGATCCTGTGCGCGGAGGGAATTGAGACTCCGAACACTCCGTCGTGGTGGGCATTCCGACCCATTTCCTCGCCGGCGGTTCCGTCCATTCGGGGGATTCATCCCGGCAACCCCGTGGACGCCTTTCTCGCCGCGCGCCTCGCGGAACGCGGCCTCACATTCTCCGCCCAGGCCACACCCCGGGAACGCCTCCGTCGCCTTCATTTCGACCTGGTGGGACTGCCACCCACCCCGGAGGAGGTCGCGGCGTTTGAAAGGGACCCTTCCCCCGCCGCATGGGTCCGGCAGGTGGACGCACTCCTCGCCCGACCCCAGTACGGCGAGCGCTGGGCTCGACACTGGCTGGACGTTGTCCGATTTGCGCAGAGCAACGGTTACGAACGCGACAGCGAGAAACTTTACGCCTGGCGCTACCGCGACTACGTCGTCCAGGCCCTGAATCGGGACCTCCCCTACGACCGGTTCGTCCGCGAACAGATTGCCGGGGATGAACTCGCCAGAGAGGAAACCGACGAGGACGCGCGCGATGCCGACATCATTGCCACCGGATTCCTTCGCCTCGGGGTCCACGATGACGAACCGGATGACAAGCTCCAGGCCGAGTACGACGAACTCGACGACGTGGTCAGCACCTGCGGCGCCACCTTCCTGGGATTGACCGTCGGATGCGCCCGCTGCCATGACCACAAGTTCGACCCGATTCCCCAGCAGGATTATTACTCGCTGCTTGCGGTGTTTCGTCCCCTGAGGATTACGGGCAAGGCCGACCCGCCCCTGGACTCTCCGCTTCTGCTTCCCCTCGCCAGCCCGGACCGGATCTCGGAATGGACGAATGCCCAGGAGTCCCGGCGCCGGGAACTGGAGGGACGGATTGCAGGTGCGCCGTCCGAAGATCGGAAAAAGGCCCTGCGCCAGGAGTTGGATCAGCTCACCAAGGCGGCTCCTCCGTTTGAATGGGCCCTCGCCGCCCGGGAACGCACCCAGGATATTCCCGCCGTCCACGTGCTGGCCCGCGGCAATCCGCGCTCCCCGGGGGCCGAAGTCGGCCCTGGTTTCCTCCACGCCGTCAGCGGAGGCCCGGCCGAGATTCCTCCGGCCATCCCGGGGACACGGATCACCTCAGGCCGGCGGCGGGCCTTTGCCGACTGGATCGCAAGCCCGGAAAACCCGCTGACCGCCCGCGTCCTGGTCAACCGCGTCTGGCATCATCATTTTGGACGCGGCCTCGTGCGGACAACCTCCGACTTCGGACGGGTGGGTGCTCTGCCCAGCCACCCTGAACTGCTCGACTGGCTCGCCGGGGAATTCATCCGCAGCGGATGGTCCCTCAAGTCCCTGCACCGCCTCATCCTGACCTCCGCGGCCTGGAACCAGTCCTCCGTCGCCACCCAGGAAACCGCCCTGGCGATCGATCCGTCGAACGAACTCCTCTGGCGCCAAAACCTGCGACGACTCGATGCGGAATCCCTTTGGGACAGCCTGCTGTCCATCTCCGGCCAGCTGAATCCCGAGTCTGGCGGACGCGGATTCTTTCCCGTCCTGAGTGGCGAAGTCCTCGCCGGAGGCTCCCGGCCGGGCACGGACTGGCAGGTGTCCCCCGCGGATCAACTCGCCCGGCGCAGCCTCTACACCTACATCCGCCGGACCTCCATGGTCCCACTGCTGGAGACCTTCGACTACAACAACGCCACGTCTCCCCTCAGCGAACGTCCCGTAACGACCGTGGCACCCCAGGCCCTGATGCTGCTCAATGATGCCTTTGTCCAGGAGCAGGCGGCCGCGCTGGCCCGTCGTGTGGCCGATGAACTTCCGGACGCCCCGGAGGAAGTGCAGCTCCGGCGGATTTGGGCGCTGGCCACCGGACGACCGCCCAACGCCGGGGATCTCGGGCGTTTGCAGGAAAGCCGACAACGTCAAACCGCACTCTGGTCGGGTCTCACCGAGCGGATCACGTTTCGCCCGGACGTCCCGGACACCCTCAGCGTTCCCTATTTTCAGTCCCTTCCCCCCTCACGCTTTCTCGTCGGTCCCGACACCGGATGGCAGTCGTTCAAGGGCTGCTGGCCGCGCGAGTATGAGGGGAACCGCGCGCTCGAAGCCGGGCGCGGCCCGTTTGCACTCTGGACGGGCGCCGTCGTCACGAACGGAGTCCTCGAACTGGACCTCGTCCCGCAATCGGCCTGCACCCAGGCGGGAATCCTGCTCCGCGCCCAACCTCCCACCGGCGACACCGGTGAAACGGGGTACGAACTGATGGTGGAACCCCGTGAACACCGCGCCGTCCTGCGACAACTGACCCCGACGAAGACCATCGACGTCGCGGTGGCCCCGGGTGTCGGCCTGACGAACGGTCACCTCGCGGTCCGCATCGAACTTCAGGACGACCGGATTTCAGTCCGCTTCCACGATCAACCGGAGCCCGGCCTCTCGGCCCGAATGGCGCCGGGAACACCCGCCTCCGGCTCGGTCGGCATCCGGGCGTGGGGAGCCGCTGTCAGTTTGGACCGGCTCCGTTGGACGGATCCGAAGGGGACGACGCCGCTGTGGCCGGTGCGTCAGGCCGATTGGGCCCGGCAGAAGTCCCTGGAAAGCGTCTGCCTGTTGGTGATGAATTTGAACGAAGTGCTGTATGTCGACTGACCGTCCCCATTCCCGCGATTCCCTCTGCGTGGGACGTCGGCGCGAGTTTCTCGCGCAGTTCGGAGCCGGGTTCACCAGCATCGCCCTGTCGGGCCTGCTCGAGGCCGACGGATTCTTCGGCAGGCCCGACGTCGCGGCATCCGTTGCCTCCAATCCCATGCAGGTCCGTCCGCCCCACGCTCCCGGACGCGCCAAGGCCTGCATCTTCCTGTTCATGTATGGAGGCCCGTCCCAGATGGACCTCTTTGACTACAAGCCCGAGCTCAACCGCCGGCATGGTCAGACCGCCTCCCTCGAGCAGCGCCGCCGCGATGTGAAACCCGGCACGCTCCTCGGATCGAAGCGCACCTTCCGTCAGTATGGCCAATCGGGACTCTGGTGCAGCGATGTCCTTCCGCATTTGTCCGGTCACATGGACAAGTTGGCGGTGATCAAGTCCCTCTACGCCGACTCGTTCGCACACGGCTCAGCCATGATCCAGATGAACAGCGGCCGCGTTCTCCAGGGCTGGCCCTCCATGGGCTCCTGGATGTCCTACGGCCTCGGATCCTCCAATGCCAACCTCCCAGGGTATGTGGTCATGCTGGACCCACGGGGCGGACCCATCAGCGGCGCGGCGAACTGGTCCAGTGGGTTCATGCCCGCGGCGTATCAGGGCACCGTGCTGCGCGCGGCCGGGAATCCGATCCTC
>JAEUHD010000047.1 GCA_016793645.1 Verrucomicrobiales bacterium | reverse complement strand
TGGCGATTCCAACGATCATGATCGGCTCGATCAGATTGGTCATCGCACGCAACCCGAGGGTCAGTTCCCTCTCATAGGTTTCCGCCACGTTTTCAAGCGACCCGGGAATGTCGCCGGTTTCTTCTCCAATTCGGAGGAGATCGATCATCAACTGAGGGAAAATCCCCGCCTTCGCCAAGGGTTGCGCCAAGGTCTTTCCGTCCGTGACGGCCGCTCGCGTTTGGGAAATTGCGTCTCCGACGACGGCATTGGGAACGACCAACTCGGTGATGCGGAGTGCCTCAAGGACGGGAACGCCGTTCTTGAGCAACGTCCCAAGAGTCCGCGCAAATTGCCCGAAAAGATTTAGTCGCGTTACTTTTCCAAAAATCGGAAGGGAAAGTTTCAGGCGATCCAGAGTCCGACGGCCGGCCGGAGTTGCTCGATACCGGACGAAAAGGAATCCAAGGACGACGGCAAAAAGCACCAGTGCCCACCACCATTGGGTAAGAAACCGACTGATTCCAATCAGCAGCCGGGTGGACGTAGGCAATTCGAATCCCGGAATACTCTCGAACAGGTTCATGAATTTCGGGAGCAGCGCCGTCATGAAAAAGACGACAAGGGCCACCCCGACACTCATAACGACCAGCGGATAGATCATCGCCGACTTAAACTTGGCCTGCACATCCGCAAATCTCTCAAAATGAGCAGCTTGCCGACGAAGCACCTCTTCGAGTGCGCCGCTCTTTTCGCCGGCACGAACCATGTTGACTACCAGCGGCGGAAAGATCCCCGATTGCCGAGCCATGGCATCGGACAGGCTTCTTCCCTCGGTCACATCCTGCTTCAACTGCCGCGCAACCTCCGATGGAATCCCCTTGGAACTGAGGCTGACCATGGACTGGAGTGCCATCGTGAGCGGCATCCCGGCACGCAGCAGATTCGCCAATTGCTGGGTGAAGGTTGCCAATTCCTGGAGGCGAGGCTTCCGACGCCGCTGGAACTGGTTAAGAATCCCGGCCGGAAGGATTCGACGTGAGGACTGCGCACCGGAAGTCACAGGAGTTCTCGCCCCTGTCGCCTTCGACGCGACCACCTCCACGGGGTACAGACCCGCTTTGGAAAGCTGGCTGAGTGCCGCCACCCGGTCGACGACATCCAGCGAACCGTGGATCAGCTCTCCGGAACGCCGGCGTGCCTTGTACTGGAAGAGAGGCATAACGCGGAGAATCCATACCCGGCTGCCGCACAAAGTTCCAACTTGATCCACTTCGGAACTTTCCGGGCGGACACGGCTTTTTGGAGAAACATTTCGAGCACCGCCCGTCCTCAACCTTCTCCGCCGCCGTCTTCCACACGTCTTCCACAGCAGTTTGACACCAAAAAGTGAGCGCAATAGTCTTCCCACGCATGTCAACCTCCCTCGAAGTCCCGCCACAGCAGTCCGAATCCGTGCTCACCCTGACCGAGGCTGCCGCGAAACATGTCTCCGGCATGCTTGCCTCCGATCCGGAGAATACCGGAAAACACCTGCGGGTGTACGTTGAGGCGGGGGGGTGCTCCGGCATGCAATACGGAATGACCTTCGACGAGAGGCGCGATAACGATTTGGCTTCGGATTTTTTTGGCGTCCAAGTGCTGGTAGACCCGATTAGCGCCAACTACATCCGTGGTTCTGTCATCGACTTCAGCGACGCCCTCACAGGCGGGGGATTCAAAATCAACAATCCCAACGCGCACAGTTCATGTGGTTGCGGGAAGTCTTTCCATGGGTAGACGGAACCCTCCGAATTCCCGGGAGCGTCACCCTTTTCAATCACTCGGCTTCCCAAGATTGGTTGTCGTGGCCTTCAACCCCGGACCGCGGTGATGGTGATGGATGATCGCTTAGCAAGCTCCTCCATTTCAGGCTGATCCAACAGAAGCGTTCGCTCCGCCTCGATGGCAACAACGGCAATTCCGCTCTTTCGGCAAACCTCAATGGTTCTCGGTCCAATGCAAGGGATGTCGAACCGAAGGTCATGGCCATCCTTGGCCACCTTGACGACAATGGCCCCCCCTTCCCGGCCCGCGAGTTGTCCTCCCCGTTGAAGGCAACCGTCCGTCCCTTCAAACGCCTCGACGGCAAGAATCGTCCCCTTCTTCACCACGACACTCTGACCTATCTCCAAACGAGACACCTCCTTGGCCAGCTTCAGTCCAAAGTTCACATCCTCCATCTGTTCCTGAGTCAACTTCGGCCCCACAAGATAGCCGCTGCTTGGGAGCCAGGGTCCCAGCCATTTTAAAGGTTCGATCAACGTAACCCCCTCTTTTTTGAGCTCATCAGCGACAGCGCCGAACAAGGTGTGCGCGTTCTTCTCCTTGATCTTGAACAGCAGACTCATCGCCCGAAAATCAGGGCGAATCTCAAAAAGGTTCTTGGGGGCAAGCTGCCCCAGCATCACGCATTCCTCCACACCGCGTTCCTTGAACGCGTCGATCATTCGCCCCAACTGACCGACTCGAAGCCAGACGATTTCATCGACGAGATTCTCCAAATCCGGGCTCGTTTCACCTTCCGCCGCCACCGCAACAATGCGTCTCCCATCCCGCCTCGCCTCCCTCGCAAAGAGCAGGGGCAATGATTTTGATCCCGCGATCAGTCCCAGGGGCGGTTGGCTCACGAGCCATCCTGGCGGAAACCGCATCAAGGCAGAAAGCCAAAACACATGGGGTCGCGCATTGGGGGGGCGGCCGTGGAACAAGAGTGAGTTGATGACCCCGCCCGATGGATTCCCTGATCCCCACCCATTTCCAAGTTTGCGCGGCCTGCTCCGGGCTTGGCTCGTCCTCAAGCCCAGGGTAATTCTGGACGCATGAACCACCGCCGCTTCCCGGCAATCGCGATCTCCGTCATTCTGGCGGTCGCTCCGACCGGTTGCGGCACACGCCCCACCGCGGATTCCCCCCCGGGAATGCACTACTCGGCTGGAAGCCTGATGGCGGTGGAATCGGCCCCGATGGGCAGGGTCTGGCGGGCCAGCAGAGCCGCTTTGAGCGACCTGGACATCACGGAACTGGAGGCCCAAGGATCGGCGTTGGCGGCCTACATTGATGGACGAACGCCCGACCTCAAGAAGGTGAGCGTCAAGATGCGCCCATTGTCGACAACCAAGACCGAACTCAAAATCCGCATCGACACTTTCGGGGACGAATCCCTGGCCCGCCTGATCTACGAAAAAATCCAGATCGCCTTGGCACCGTGAATCCACGCGGGATTCAGAATCTGCCTTCAATCGCGGTTGACGAATCCCCTGGACCCGGCTGAATCGGCGCCGCCAACTTCATGAAGCCCGCCCTTCTTTCCGCACTTCTTCTCGTCACCGCATCCGCCGCCGCAGGATGCCACCACAAGCCAAAGCCTCGCCCCGCCGTGACCGGAAACCTCAGCTACGACCAGTTCGTGGTAACCCCGGGATGCAGCATCGAAGTGCGGCTCGACGATGTAACCGTGACCAACTCGCCTGAGTTCAGCCTTTCACGCCAATTCATCGATCCACGGGAGTCTTCCCCCATCCCATTCACGCTCCATTACGAGCCCAAATCCATCGACGCGGCCCACAAGTATGCCGTTTCGGCTCGAATTTCGTGCGGCTCGGAACTGAGAATGATCAGCGAAGGCAGTGTCCCCGTGCTCACTTTCGGGAATCCGACCCGGATCGATCTCACTCTAAAGCCGGCGCTCCGGTAGATGCGGCATGGGACCGGACGCGCTTCGTCCAGACCTCGCGTCCATCTTCAATAAACCCGAGCTTTGAATAAAGACCTGCCGCTTCCGGGTGCTTCCGATCAACCTCCAGCCGAAGAAAACTGATTCCCTCGGAAGCTAGTGCTCCCAACGCTGTCTCCACCAGACGCCTGCCGACACCGCCTCCACGGAAATGTTCGGAAACGAAAAGTTCGTCCAACAGTCCGGTTGGGCCTCCGAATTCCAAACTGAAGTAAACAACCACCAAACCGTATCCGGCAATCGCCGCCCCGGATTCAGCGATCCAAATCTTTCCAAGAAAGGGTGTTGCCGCAAAACGAAGCAAGAGCGCCTCCTTCGCGGATTCCTCCCATTCAAACCCGAATCCGCGATGAAACTCTCGAACCAGCGGCAGCAGTCGGGGCACATCCGACACCTCAGCACGCCGGAAAGAAAACACCCTGTCCGCCGTCATGCCACAGCCGGGCTCGGGTGGAAGGACAAAAACCCGGACGTTAGCCGCCCACGGACCAAAACCCGCCCGCAGGCAATGGCGGCAATCACCTCCGGATACAACACCCGTTCAGCCTCCTGAATTCGTGCATGCAGGATCTCGGCTGTGTCGCCGTCCAAAACGTTCACGCAACGCTGGGCAATGATCGCTCCGGTATCCACACCCTGATCGACAAAATGCACCGTGCACCCGGCGACCTTAACCCCGTAATCGAGCGCCTGTTTCCACGCGGCCAACCCGGGAAATGAAGGAAGAAGGGATGGATGAATGTTAATCACGCGTCCCTCAAACTCCCGCAGGAGATTCCCCTTCAGGATCCTCATGAATCCCGCCAACACCACAAGATCCGCACGCACCTCGCGTAAAGCCTGAAGATAAACCGCCTCGGCCTGCTCATCGAGCTTGGTCCGGAATGGCCCCGGGGCAATATAGCGGGCCGGGAACCCGCGGGCGGTCGCATGTTGAAGAATCCCAGCGTCCTCCACATCACTCACCACCAGAGCCACTTCGGCGGAAATCGTGCCCGCGGCGATGCCGTCCGCAATGGCAACGAAGTTGGAACCCTTGCCGGATCCAAGGACGGCAATCCGAAATGGACGAGGAATGGCCACGCGCTGAGGGTAACCCCGCAGGTGCTCGCCTGACCAGACAGAGGAAGACCGGAAACACTTCCAGAATGAAAACGGCTCCCCCCTCGACTTTGGAGCTTCCGAACCGTATCAATCCGCGCTGCATTCTATGTCCGATTCCGCCGCGCCATCGCCCCCGGCCCCCGCACCCGCCGACTTCGTCCGCGATCTGGTTGCCTCCGACCAAACGGGCGGGCGAACGCCTCAAATCCACACCCGGTTCCCCCCGGAACCCAATGGATACCTGCACATTGGCCATGCGAAATCGATCTGCCTCAACTTCGGTATTGCGGAAGAATTCGACGGGATCTGCAACCTTCGCCTCGACGACACCAATCCCACCCGGGAGGAAACGGAATATGTCGACGCCATCGTCGAGGACGTTCGCTGGTTGATTTCCGGATGGGCTGATCGCCGGATCGGACTCAAGTCTACCGGAGAACGTCCCATCGCCACGGGGACCAACGACCAACCGGACTATCGGCAGGAAGCGCTCCTGCCTTCCCAATCCACCGGAAAGGCCGTGGAGCCCTGCTATGCGTCAGACTACTTCGACGCGATCTACGCATTCGCCGTCCGCCTGATTGAGAAGGGCTTTGCCTACGTCTGCGACCTGTCCCCCGAGGATACCGAGCGTTTCCGGGGAAGCCCTGATCGACCCGGCATCGATAGTCCCTACCGGAACCGATCCGTCTCCGCGAATCTCGACCTTTTCGCCCGAATGAAGGCCGGCGAGTTTCCCGACGGGGTGCGGACCTTGAGGGCTCGCATCGACATGGCGTCCCCGAACATCTGGCTTCGGGATCCAGTCCTTTACCGAATCCGGCACGCGGAGCACCACCGAACCGGCAGGGCATGGTGCATATACCCCATGTACGACTTCGCGCATTGCCTGAGCGACTATATCGAGGGAATCACCCATTCCATCTGCACCCTTGAATTCGAAGTGCATCGCCCGCTCTACGACTGGATTCTGAGCCATGTCGGACTCACGCGCCCGCTGCCGCGCCAGATCGAGTTTGCCCGGCTGAACCTTGGATTCACCGTGATGAGCAAGCGGAAGCTGCTCCAACTCGTAAATGAAGGACGGGTGACCGGCTGGAACGATCCGCGGATGCCTACCCTTAGCGGACTCCGGCGCCGGGGAATCCCCGCAAAAAGCATTCGTGGGTTCGTGCAGCGGACCGGTGTCACCAAGTTCAACGCTGTTTCCGATCTTGCCCTGCTGGAACATGTCATCCGCGAAGACCTGAACCGGGTGGCGATTCGACGCCTCGCGGTCCTGCGTCCGCTCAAACTGGTGTTGACCAATCTCGCCCCCGGCGAGGTCCATGAGTTTTCTGCGGTCAACAATCCCGAGGACGACTCCGCGGGTACCCGGGTCATCCGGCTCTCCCGGGAGGTGTTCATCGATCAGGACGACTTCCGCGAGGTGCCACCGCCCAAATATTTCCGTCTTCGCCCCGGAGGCGAGGTTCGCCTGAAATACGCCTGCATCATCCGTTGTGATGACGTGGTGCGCGATGCCTTCGGAAGGGTGGTGGAACTGCGGGGAACTGCGGATCTGGATTCCAGAACGGGCGGCCCGAATGCGGGGCGAAAGGTCAAGGGAACGATCCACTGGGTGAACGCATCGGATTCGCGGGAGGTAACGGTCCGACTCTGTGACCGATTGTTCACCGAGGAGGAACCGGAGAAGGACGGCCGGGACTTCCGCTCCGTACTCAACCCTGCGTCCCTTGAAACAGTCGTTGCGCGGGTCGAGCCCGCGCTCTTGACGCCGGAACCCGAGACCCGCTTTCAGTTTGAGCGAATTGGCTACTTCTGGCCGGACCCCGTCGATTCACGACCCGGTCATCCCGTTTTCCTGCGAATTCTGCCCCTCAAGGACGCCTGGGCGAAGGAATCGGTGCGGACCAACTGACATTCACGCTCGCTATTCGACCGTGATGCCCACCACGAAGGGAATCGCCGTTCCCTGGGCGGAAATCAGGTCCAATGAAACCACCTCCTGATCCGGATTGGGGTTCTCGAGAGTGACGTGGTAAAGCACCTCAAATCGGGGAGGGTTGAGGGATTCCGAACCCGGATTGAGCCCCCTCCAGGCGATCCTGCCCATTTCGGTCTGCCGCGGATTCACCACCGGGATCAAGTGATCCTCCAGGTGAACTCCGAGGGCCAAGGGCAGGTCCACGGCACCACCTCCACGAAAGTTGAGGCGAAGCCACGCGATTTCCACCCCACGGGTAACCGAACCGGGGGCGTCCATTGCCGCAGCCAGCAGGTGAACTTTTCGAACCGGGCGCCCCACCGGTATCCCCTCGGCTCGGGAGGGAAACGAGGATGGCTGGGTCAGGAACCGCTCCCCCCGAAGCTGGAGGACTCCCCGCACATCAAACAGGATTCCGTCGTACTCCCTCAATCCCGGAGGAAGCTGCACCAAACTGTCCTGAGTGAGATCGGGATCGAGTAATCCCCAGCTCTGATCGAGACGCGCATTATAAAAGGCCGATAGATCCAATTGTGCAGGCTGAGCCTTCGGATCCCGCCGAAGCGGTCCGGATCGTCGGGCTTCCGGCAGCTGAATCTCCGCGCGTTGTGCCCCCCAGGTGACCGCGTCCCTCGCCGCCTCCTCCGGAGTCACCGTCATTTCGAGGTTGAGCCGGACGCCCTCGAGTCCCCGATCCATCTCCTGCAGATCCCAAAGTTCCAATTGCCCGCGGTCGGTCCCCGCAGCAAGCCATCGTCCCCCGGGGCTGAAACACAAGGCCGAGTAACGGGTCGGGGATTGTGTCGTCAACTGAAGAACCTCCTTTGCCTTTGGAACGTCCCAAATCAGGATCCGATCAAAGTCGTTGCAAACCGCAACCCACCGGGAGTCACGGGACCAGGCGGCCGGCAGGGGCTCAGGCCGCTCCACTCCCAGCAGAACGTCTCGTGGCGAATCCGCCCATCTACGGGTGGAGTAAATGCGATGGTTCGCCAGTGAGGAGGCCAGCATCCACTCCCCGTCCGGAGAGAATCGGGGAACAAAGTCGCCCAAGAATCTGGGCTGCGACGGCACCGCGCCATCCACTTCGAGGAGCACTGGGGTCTTTTTCGTATCCCGGGTTCGCACGAGAACCCAGCGACCGGAACGATCAAGGGACGGGGCAACTCCCAGCGACGGATTCGCAATCCTCCCGACCAGGGACCCATCCACGAGGCTCAGGAATTCCAACCCTACGTAGGATCGGGGCACCACCAGGGTGGAGTCTCCCTCGGCGAAGGCGCCGGGCTCCAGGAAGGCATCGTCCGGCCAGGATAGTCGCCGCACCGAAATCATCTTGGGCGCTCCGCCGCTGGGAGCCCATTGCAACCACTCCACGGATCTGCGTCCCTGAACCACGCAGACGTTGGTTCCCGGCAGGAAGAAACAGGAGACGGCTCCGAACAAGGGATGAAACCCCGGCGTCTGGTGGGATGACAGGTCGATCAGGTGCAGGCCATCCTGCTTGACCGCGGCAACAAATCGGGCGTCCGGGCTGAACTGCACCTGCCGGATCGAGGGCTTCTCAGAGGCAGGAAGCTGGAATCGAACCCGCCCGATGGGCGAAATCAAATCCGTAACCATAAGCCTCCGTTCCCGGGCAACCGAAACCAACATCTTGAGGCCATCCGCGGAGATCTGCTTCGGAATGAACCCACTGAGGGTGAACATCCGTTCCCCATCATCCGTATTCCAGCAGGACGCTCGTCCATCCTCGGTGATCACCAGCAACAATGGGGAATTGGGAATGAACTGAAGCGCGTACACATTGGGGATCCGCTCCCGCAACTGAATGGGCGTGGGCGACGGGAGAACCCAGATCATGACTCCATCATCGTGATCCGAAGCTGCGATTCGGTTGTCCTGCCAGGAAATCTTCTGAAGCGGAGACGCGTGGGTCAAACTCCCGCAGGTCTGGTCCTTCTCCCAGTCATAGAACTGTATCTCGGATCCCCAAAGCCTCGCCAGGACGGGCACTTTGGGATTCGGATGCATGGCAATCTCGGACCGCATCCAACGGAACCCCAAGGGAAACGGGAGGGGATCGCCGGTGGCGACGTCGATCCGCCTGAACTCCCGGTCGGAGTCCTGAATCAAGACCCACCGGCCGTCCGGATTGAATCCGCAAAAATTCACCGCCGGGACCGTCCACACAATGCCTCCGTCAGAACTCCGGATCAGGTTCAGTGAGCGGCCCTGGATCACCGCGAGATGCTGATTGTCCGGACACGGCTCCAGAACGACCGGCGTACTCCGAGCGAGGTTGGTCTGAGCCCACAGGACGGCACCCCCATCCATCGCGTGAGCCAGGATCCCGACGCCCGGAACCATCTGGTAGTACGCATTGAAATCGATGCTGCAGGCGGTGGGCAGGTCCACTCCGGCCTCCGGAAGCGACCGGAGATTCCGGGATACGTCAAACCGGGCCAACTGCGCCACTGCCTCGTTCAGGACGGCGAGGTTGGTTCCCGCCTCGGCGGCCGCACGGACCGCCTCGAGGGCGCCCTCCCGGTGGCCGGCCTCCCCGCGCAACCGATCGGATCCCGCTTGCGCCACCTTTGCCGACTGCAGTTGGGTGAGATACTGCTCGTTCAAGCGCTCGTTTTTTTGGACCTGATCCCGAAAGCGGTACGCCACCAACGGTCCGCCAAACGCCAAGGTCACGACAAGCACGGCAAGCGCGGCCGCCAGCGACGCCACCGCCGGCCGGCGACGAGCCCAACGAAACACGCGTCCTGCCGCGCCCACGGGACGGGCCAGCACCGGTTCCCCAGCGATGAACCGATCCAGATCCTCCGCCAGGGCCAGGGCCGTTCCATAGCGCGACGGGGGATCCTTCTCCAAACATTTGAGGACGATCGTTTCCAGATCCCGATCAATTCCGGGCTCCAATGATCGGGGCCGGATGGGCTCATGCTGGCGCACCTGGATGACCGTCTCCACCGGGGTTCCGGCCTCAAATGGAGGGCGCCCGGTCAGCAACTCATAGGCAATGGCTCCCAGGGAATAGACGTCGGCCGCCACCGTGACGTTGTGCGGATCGACCGTTTGTTCCGGCGGCATGTAGGCGGGGGTTCCGAAGACCATTCCCGACCGGGTGGCCACGCCGTCCCGGTCCATGAACCTCGCCAGACCGAAGTCGGTGATGTGGGGATGCCCCTGACCATCGAGGAGCACATTGCCCGGCTTCAGATCCCGATGGAGGACGCCACGCTGGTGCGCGTAGTGGACGGCCCGGGCCACGTCGGCCATGAATCCAGCCAGTTCCATCTGCCGTTTCCGGAGGTGCGGTCGCAGGGGCAGTCCCTCCTGCTTCACGCGCCGGACAGTGGCCGTAAGGGCAAACGCCTCCATTGCCTTGGCGAGGCTCGGTCCTTCGATGAGGCGCATGCTGAAGTAGTGATGCCCCTCAAACTCGCCTGTCTCGTAAACAGGGACGATCGCCGAGTGATCAAGTCTTGCGACCGTTTCCGCCTCCGCCAGAAAGCGCTTCACCTGCCCGGAATCCGCAAACTGACCCGCCAGCAACAATTTGAGCGCCACCTTACGATTCAACCCCGGCTGACGGGCGCGATAGACCACTCCCATGCCGCCCCGGGCGATCTCCGATTCGACCTCGTACTTCCCGATCATCAGAGTTTTCGGAAGCAGGGGCACCCCTGGCGCCAACTGGCTCGCGATCGCGCTGTCGGCAATGGCCACCACCCGCTGGACTCCGAGGGAATGCCGCGCGACGCACGCCGGGCACAGCCCCTCAAGGATGGGGAGCCGCAATTGGCGGCCGCATTGGGGACAGGGGGCGGAGGCAGTCATTCCCGGGACCAAGAATGCCATGGTCGACCCCGTTTTCCACAGGGAATCCGGCATCCCTCGCAGCCCTCCGCACACTAGGAGAACAGGCCCAGTAATTCAGACTCCAGAATGACCGGGCTGGTGACGGTTTCCCCCACGATCCGTAGAACTTCCCGGCGAAAATCGTCCCGAAGATTGCTGACCTCGCTGGCATCCACCGCCACTGTAATGTCCGTCTGGTGCCAATCCGGGGCCTCGGTCGCAAGAAACGGGATCAGCCGCTCGAGCCTCGCCCCCCAGGGGACAAACGGCGCACGCCGCCGGACTCCCTCGAGGGCCCGTTCCAGGACCACCGCGGCCCAGCGTTCTCGGAATCGTCGGGCCGCCGGGGCAACCGGGCCATAGTCGTCACGCTCTTCCGCAAGGACGAGATCCACAAAAAATCCGGAAGGTGCCGCCGGTCCGGGAACACCCGACCGTACCTGCTCCGCAACCACCAGCAGTTCCGCCTGAAGAAGAAGGCGGAGCCGTCCCTCGTGGTCCTCATGCCGCAGGAAAGGAGACCCGGTCGCCACGCGTCCCAGCACCCGCCCGGTCAATGCCGCGGCATCCGCCGGGTTCCAGCCACCATCGCGGGCTTCACCGTAGATGGGCCACCAGAATCCCCGGGCCACCTCCGCCAACGACGCCCGCGGCGAGGAATCATTTCCCGAAGGATCCAACATCACGTCCGCAACCCTATCCGGACCCGCCCGCGGAAGTCCACGTCCGGACCCGCGGGCGGACCGTGATCAACGAACCAGCGCGGCACGCCCCGCCAGGAGGTCGAGTTCCGGGTCCCGGATCGCATCGCGCTTCATCATCATCTTCCGAAGCTTGTTCAGCGCGGAATTCTGAATCTGCCGAATCCGCTCCCGGGTGACACCAAACCGTTCCCCAACCTCCTCCAAGGTACGCTCCGAACCTCCGTCGAGACCAAAGCGGAAACGGACGATGGTCAGCTCCCGCTCATCGAGCTGCCCTATCAACTCCCGGATCATCTCGTGACGGGTCTGCTGTTCGTAGTCCTCGTAGGCCGTCTGCACATTTTCGTCGCGAACGACATCCTGCAACTGGGTCTCGCCATCCTCACCCAGGGGGGCATCGAGCGATGCCGGACGGTAGCTCGCGGTAATGAGCTCAGTAACACGTTCCGCGGTCATCCCGAGGACCTCCGCGATTTCCGCATCTGTTGGTTCACGGCCCAGTTCCTCGTGCAGCTTGATGGCCGTGCGGCGGATCTTGGCGACACGGTCCACCAGATGGACCGGCAGGCGGATCGTCTTCCCCTGATTCGCCAGTCCGCGCTTGATCGCCTGCTTGATCCACCAGGCCGCGTAGGTCGACAGTTTGGCCCCCTTGGTGGGGTCGAAACGCTCCACCGCCCTCATGAGTCCGATGTTGCCCTCATTGATCATATCGAGCAGGGGCAGCCCCATGCCGTCGTAGTCCTTGGCAATCTTCACCACGAGCCGGAGGTTGGCGCGGATCATCCGCTCCCGGGCCGCCTCATCACCGGCCTGGATCCGGGCCGCGAGTTCGACCTCCTCCCGGGGGGTCAACAGGGGTGTCTCACTGATTTCCCGCAGGTAGGCCCGGAGCGCATAGTCCCCCTCCCGGGCGATGCTGCGGACCACCCTTTCCGCGGGAGGCTCCACATCCACCCGCGGCACCACCACCGGAGCAAGCGGTGAAACCACGGGGCCGCCCTTCCCCGCCGGGGCGGTTCCACTGCGGGGTACCGCCAGGGACAGGTGGCGTCGGCCCGAGGGAGGCGCGACACTCACGACGGACTGGGTCCGGCGAGGGGACGGCATTGGGGAGGCGTTCTGCTGTCGCACACCACGCAGGACCGGAGTTCTGGTCCCGGGGTGGGGACGCCCGGCGGCGGGACGCCTTCCATTCTTCGTCAGTGAATCCTTCTTGTGCAGGGCAATCATGGTCTGTAGGGGTTGGAGTATTGGTTGGTCTCGATGAATGACTCCGCTGTCGCGGGAGCCGGTTGGTCTCATTGCCCGTTGAGACCGCAGGAAGCGTGACAGTCGCAGGAGAAACACCCCGGGGAATTCCAAGGACGAATCCCGCCCCCATCAGAGGAATGGCATCTCAAATCTGAGAGCCATTCTTGTTTTCAAGAACCCTGGAATTCCCAATCCAGATGAGGTCCGACGGTTGAATGCCCACCGTGACGGAATCCCCGGCCCGGAATCCCCCGCTCCCCGCACTCAAGCGCATCTTGAGCATTGCCCCGCCAGGTCCCGACAAGGACCACTCCTCCTCGGATCCCAGGAAGACTCTGGAGCCAACCGTTGCGGTCAATGGATTCGCCACGCCGGGATGACTCCGGAGCAGTCCTGGCCGGATTCCAAGCCAGCCCGAATCTCCGGACGCTTCGACCGCTTCAGGTTCGACATCGAACTCCCCGACGCGCGTGGCCACCCGGATCCGGCCGCCAACCGTCGCCACCCGCCGCCCCTCCCACCAACAAACCTCCCCGAAGTATTCGGCCACCTCCCGGCATTTTGGTCGGCGATAGAGGGACCCCGGATCTCCCGCCTGAACCAAATTCCCCTGAATCAACACTCCCATCCGATCCGCAAGCGCGAACGCCTCCCCCGGGTCATGGGTCACATGGACCGTGGTGATTCGCAGGTCACGCTGGATTTGCCGGAACTCATCCCTCAACTCGGCGCGCTGACGGGGATCGATCTGGGACAATGGTTCATCCAGCAGCAGCATTCGCGGACGCAAGACCATGGCGCGGGCCAGTGCCACCCGCTGGCGTTGCCCACCGGAAATTTCGTCCGGACGACAGTGCGCCAGTTCCGCCACCCGGAGGCGCCCAAGAACTTCAATGACCCGGCGTCCCCGCTCGGCAGCATCGACACGCCGGATGCGCAGACCGTATTCCACATTCCCGGCGACCGTCAGGTGCGGCCACAAGGCGGGCTGCTGGAACACCAATGCCACGGGGCGTCGCTCGGGTGGCACCCCGTTCATCGGGATTCCTTCCAGTTCAATCTCCCCCGCATGGGACGACTCCAGGCCCGCGATCACCCGAAGAAGCGTCGTCTTCCCGCCTCCGCTCGGACCCACCAGACAAAAGAGTTCCCCGGCTCCAACCTCCAGGTCGACCCCGCGAAGAACCTCAAGGCTTCCCAGCCGGCACCCAAGGTTTCGAATCCGAAGCATCATGGACTGCGAATCGGGATCGGCATCCGCGCCCTACCCGATCAAACGCGCAAGAAGATCCGGCGCTGGTAAAGGAAACGTGCAAACCAGAACAGGACGAAGATGGCCACCAAGGCCACGAAAGCATCCCCCGCACCGCCGAAAAGTCCCTTCACCGGCCCCCCGGCAAGGCGCTCAGCCACCTTCCGGTAGTTTAGAATCTGCGCTGCGAGGTAAATGGTGAGCGCATTGGAGCCGACCCATACAAAAGGCTGGCACCACCGCCGCCACCGCCAAACGTCGACCATCTGATGAAACACCCCCATCAGGATCAGGCTGTAGCCCCCGGCCACGAGGACGAACGAGGACGTCCACAACTTCTTTACGATCGGAAACTCCAGTGACCAAAGATGTCCGAGCAGGACAAAAAAGACTCCGGCCCCGATGAGTCCCAGGGTCCGAAGTGAAGGTCCGGGTTGCTTTCGTTGCAGCCAAAGCCCGGCGAACAGCCCGAGCAGGCAACTGCCGATGGCGGGCAGTGTGCTCAGGATTCCCTCGGGGTCATAGTACCGGTCGTAAAGGCGCCCCGGCAGGTACTGGAAGTCAATGTGGTTGGCCAAATTGTAACCCGGTTCGTACTGCCCATGGACCCGCGCCATCGTCTGCTCGAAGAGCACCGCCACATTCGTCTGCCCCCGCGTCGCGGCCAACTCCTCCAGCGCCTTCGGGGCGAGACGAATATCCCGGATCGGAACCTGGGCCATCATCCCCCAGTATCCGAGCAGCAACGCCACAAACACGGCAACCAGGGCGCGGACATTCAGGAACACGAACAGCATCGCTGCGGCGGTGTAACACAAGGCGATCCGGTTCAGCACCCCGAGCACCCGGAGATCGGACAGCGGTGTCTTCAGCCCGCCGGAGTAGAAGAGTCCGATCAGGAACAGGACGACGCCACGCGTCAGAATCTTTCGGATGGTCGCAGCTTTTCCCACCTGGGCGACGCTGCGGGGGACCGAAAAGGAAATCGAGGCCCCCACCATGAATACGAACAGCGGGAAGATCAGGTCGTAGAAGCGGAATCCCGCCCACTCGACATGGCTCAACTGCTGCCGGATGGCCACCAACAAAGGCAGCGAAGTCCAGCGCTCCAGGGCCCCCACCATCAGGCCGCCGCCCGCGATCCAGAACATGTCAAAGCCGCGAAGGGCATCCAGCGACATGAGCCGCTCGGGCACCGGGCCGGACACAGGCGCCGTGGGCATGGAACCCGGGGAGGAATTCAGGGAAGCGGTGGAGGCGTTCACAGGCGGATGAAAATCTGACGCTTGTAGAGAAAACGAGCCAACCCGACGCAGAGCAGGATGCTGATCAGCGAGACCGCGAAGCCTCCAAGTCCCTGCACCACCTGATCGTTGAGATATTTTGCCACGTTGCCTCCTGCGAGCCGTTCCGCCAGTTCCTGAAACGAGATCACGTGGGCCAGCAGGTACAGTGCAATGGGATTCATGCCAATCCAGACAAACGGCTGGGCCCAACCCTTCCAACCCCGGATCTCAATCAACTCGTGGAAGGTCGCCAGAAACAGGAGGCTCCACCCGCCGGCCAGGAGCACGTAGGACGACGTCCACAGCTTCTTGATGATCGGAAAGAACTGCCCCCACCCATATCCCGCCAGAACCAGCACCACCCCCGCGAAGGCCAACCGTTTCACTTTTTCCCGGTCGGAATACCGGGCATCCGCCAGGCATAATCCGGCAAACACACCAATTAGACAGGTCACCACCGCCGGCGCCGTGCTGAGGATCCCCTCCGGATCATGGGTCTTGTCCCACTTCCGCAACGGCAGGTAATGAAAATCAAACCAGTTTACGATATTGTGACCCTCGGCATAGCTGAGCGATGGCTCGCCGGGTGCCGGGACGAGCGCCAGCAACGCCCAGTACCCGAGAAGAATTCCCACCGCCACCCCAAGAAGGGCCTTTGGACGCAGGAACAGGAACAGCGTCGCCGTAATGCCGTAACAAAGGGCGATACGCTGAAGCACTCCAAGGAGCCGGATTTCCTCAAAGGGCGTTGAGAATCCGCCATAAACAAAGATGCCCAGAAGATAGAGCAGCGCCGTCCGGCGAACGATTCGGGCCATCGCCGCTCCCCGGCCGCCCGATTCCACGATGCGCCGGAGCGAAAACACGATCGAAACGCCGACCATGAAAACGAACATCGGAAAGATGAGGTCGTAGAACCGGAATCCCTCCCACGCCACATGATCCAACTGGTTCCCCAGCGCCTGCACCAGGGAGCCCCCCTGAACATTGAGAATGGCGCCCCCGATTGAATCCGCGCCCAGGATCCAGAACATGTCGAATCCGCGGAGCGCATCGAGGGACATCAGTCGTCCGGCTGCGGACGACGTCCGCTTCACGGGTTCGGAGCTGGGGGAAGCGGCGGTGTCCATCGAAGGCCCTCAAGGAACCACGCCCCCCAAAGCGCCAGCAATCCGAAAAACCTGCAGGCAGCCAATGGAGGCAATTCTTAAAGTGTGGGAATGCGCTGCCCCGCGTTCCGGACGCCCCGTCGTGACAGCGCACCGCCACGAACAACAAACGTATCCGCACAGGCGCAAGTTTTGGTTAGCCGACTCCACCCGGTTCCATCCCTTGCCCTCTGGGCGCGATAGAGTAGTCACCCGCGGGTGGCAGCCCGCAGCCACCATCCCCGGACCGGGGCTGGGACTCTCAGCCAATCAGAGTTCGCACCTTGGCCAGGGCCTCGTCCAACCGCGCCGCGTCCTTGCCGCCGCCGCGGGCATTGTCGGGCTTGCCGCCGCCCTTGCCGCCCACGATCGGGGCGATGGCCTGGATGATCTTGCCGGCCTGGACGCGTCCGGTGAATTCGGAAGACACGCTGGCAATGAGCGAAACCGATCCGGCGCTGCCACCGCCCAGCACAATAACGCCGGCGAAGCGTCCCTTGAGGGCATCCGCCACCGCCTGCAGGAACTCGGCATCGCAATCCCCCAAATTGTGGGTGATCAGCGGAATTCCATTCGCCGGGACACCACGGGTCAACAGCTCCCCGGCAGCATTCGAAGCGTTCCGCTGGAGGGCGATCCGAACCTGCTTCTCCAGCTCCTTCTGGTGCGCCAGCAAGGCCTCCACCTTCTTTTCCAACTCGGCCACCGGCGCGGTCAGACGCCCGGCCACGGAGCGCAGCAGGTCCAATTCGTGCCGCGCCGTCGCGTAGGCCTGCAGGCCTGCCACCGCCTCGATGCGCCGGACGCCGGCCGCAATCGCGTTCTCGCTGACGATGCGGAACAATCCAATCTCCCCCGTCGCCCGGGTGTGCGTACCACCGCACAATTCCATCGAGTAGCCGTCCAATTGCGCCGAGCGACCGCCGATCTGAACCACCCGGACCACGTCGCCGTACTTGTCGCCGAAGAACTGCATGACGTCCTTGCGGGGCTTGACGTCGGCATAGGGAACCTCCGTCCAGGAAACCGCCCCGTTCTCAAGAATCCGCTCATTCACCAGGCGCTCCACGTCGGCAACCTGCTGCGGACTCAGCGGCGCGCAGTTGAAGTCGAAGGTCAGCTTCTCGGGCGTGACGCTCGATCCCTTCTGGGACGCATCACGGCTGACGACCTCATGGATCGCCCAATGCAACAGGTGCGTGACTGTGTGATGGCGCTGGATCGCGTTCCGCCGGCCGGGGTGCACCGAAAGCGTGACGGAAGCTCCAGCGGCCGGCGGAGTTTCCAGTTTCAAGTTTTCAGTTTCAAGAAAGTGCAGCCACGTGTGGCCCGACTTCTGGGTGTTGATGACGCGCCACAATTGGCCTCCACCGCTGAGGTCCGCGGTGTCCCCGATCTGACCGCCCATCTCCGCGTAGCAGGTCGAGGCATCCAGGATCACCGCCACCTTGTCCTTCAGCTCGACGACATCGAGCACGGTCGCCGGCGTCTCCAACGCGTCGTAGCCCAGGAACCGCGTCGGGGTCTTGGTCTCAATCTGGGACAACTCGATGACGGTCTTCTTCTGCGCCGCGCGGGCGCGGGCGCGCTGCTCCTCCATCAACTTCTCGAAACCCGCCTTGTCCACCGTCAGGCCGCGCTCACGGGCCATCAATTCGGTGAGGTCGAAGGGAAAGCCCTGTTCGTCGTATAAACGAAATGCGAAGGCGCCGGAAACTCCCGTCGCTGCGCCGGAAAGCGTCGCCGCTTCCTGCTCAAACAGATCGATCCCTTTATCCAACGTCCGGTTAAACGCCTCCTCCTCCAACCGCAGCACATCCTTCACATGCGCCTGCTTCGACCGGATCTCCGGGAAGACGTCGCCCATGGTCTTCGCCAGAACGTCCACCAGCTTGTAGAAAAACGGCTCGTGAAAGCCGAGCGTCCGGCCGTAGCGGACCGCCCGGCGCAGGATTCGCCGCAGGACGTAGTTCCGGTCGCTGTTCCCGGGCTGGATCCCGTCCGCCACCGCAAAACTCAAGGTCCGGATATGGTCGCCAATCACGCGAAACGCGATGTCGACCTTCTCCTGTTCGGTCGTCGCCGTGGTTCCCGCCTTGGGCAAGGTGGACCCGTAGCGCTTGCCGCTCAGCTTCTCGATCTCGTCAAAGATCGGCCGAAAAATATCGGTTTCGTAGTTGGAGATGCGGGCATTGACGAAATCCGTGAATCCCTTAGTCCCCTGAAGAATGGAGGTCACCCGCTCGAATCCCATGCCGGTGTCCACGTGCTTCGCGGGCAGCGGCGAGAAGGTCCCGTCGGGATTGGCATTGAACTGGATGAACACCAGGTTCCAGATCTCGATGCACTCGGCGGATCCCTGGTTCACGAGCGCACCCCGGGTATCCCCCGCCGGCGTGAGATCGACGTGGAGCTCGGAGCACGGACCGCAGGGCCCGGTCTCGCCCATCATCCAGAAATTGTCCTTCTTGTTGCCGTTGACGATATGCACCGCGGGATCGAGTCCGCGCGCCCGGAACTTCTCCGCCCAGTAGCCCCAGGCCTCCTCGTCCCGCTCGCTCGGGTCGCCCTTGGACTTGTCGGGATTGTAAATGGTGGCGTACAGGCGCTCCGCCGGAAACTTCCAGAGGTCGACCACCAGTTCCCACGCCCAGTCAATGGCCTCCTTTTTGAAGTAATCGCCAAAGGACCAGTTCCCGAGCATCTCGAAAAAGGTGTGGTGGTAGGTGTCCAGCCCCACGTCATCGAGGTCGTTGTGCTTTCCACCTGCGCGGATGCACTTCTGGGTGTCCGCCGCGCGCGTGTCGCTTCCCGGCACCGCCCCGCCCCACTTCGAGACGTCCGCCTTTCGTTCCCCCAGGAAGATCGGCACGAACTGATTCATCCCGGCATTGGTGAACAGCAGGTTCGGGCTGTCCGGCATCAGGCTCGAACTGGGCACGATCGTGTGTTGCTTCGAACGGAAGAAGTCGAGGAACGACTGGCGTATTTCGGCGGAAGTCATTGTGAATTGGTCCGTGGTCGGTCGTCCGTGGTCCGTGGTCGCCGAAGTGGGGGTTGGGAATGCCTGCCAGACTCCCTTCCACGGACCACCGACCACGGACGACTGACACTCCGAGACGGAACCAAAATCCTATGCTGGAGACCGTGATCCGGGCGAGACTGAAGTTCGACGACTCCGGATCCCGTTTGCCTGTTGGCCTGCCCGGATTCCCGGGATAGGCTCCAAGGATCATGAAGGTGTCCCGCCTGTTGCACACACGTTATCGATTGAACGACTTGGAGAAGTCCGTGCGTTTCTACCGGGATGTGCTTGGGCTTGAGGAGGTCCGTCGCCACAAGTCCCCCCGGGGATCCGAACTGGTATTCCTCAAGGCCCCCCTGAGCGATGAGACCATCGAGTTGTGTCATTTTCCGTCGTCCGGACCCGTCGTGGTCCAACCCGACCTCACCCACCTCGCCTTCGAAGTCGAGTCGCTGGAGGCCTTCGGCAACCACTTGAAATCCCTCGGCCTCGCCTACTCCGACGGGCCGCACTACAAGCCGGACGGGACCGGCGGCTTCGCCTTCGTGGATGCCCCCGAGGGCTACGAAATCGAACTGATCCAGCGAAGCCCCGAGGCCCGGTCCGGCAACGGCACCTATTAGCCGCATGGTGTGGAAATGCCGCCATCACCGATTCGCGTTCCCGCGTCCGGCCCTGGTCATGGGCATCCTCAACGTGACGCCCGACTCCTTCTCCGACGGGGGCCGTTTCCTCGAAAGCGCGGCTGCCGTGGACCAGGGGCTTCGGATGGAGGCTGAGGGGGCCGAACTTCTGGACATCGGAGGGGAATCCACACGCCCCGGGGCGACTCCGGTGGCCGCCGCCGAGGAATTGCGGCGGGTGATTCCCGTCGTCTCTGAGTTGTCCCGCCGGGCACGAATCCCGATCTCCGTGGACACCCGGAAAGCCGAGGTCGCCCGCGAAGCCCTGGCCGCGGGGGCGTCCGTGGTGAACGACGTTTCGGCAGCACGACCGGATCCGGACATGAGCGCTGTTCTGGCCACGACCGGTGCCGGATATGTCGCCATGCACATGCAGGGCACCCCGGAAACCATGCAGCACCAACCCCGCTACGGTGATGTCGTGCGCGAAGTCGGGGAATTCTTTGAGGACCGGTTGCTCGCGCTGGAACGCGAGGGCGTATCCCGCGAGCAGGTCGCGCTCGATCCAGGAATCGGCTTCGGAAAGACACTCGATCACACTTTGGATTTGCTCGGTCGATTGGCGGAATTTACAAGGCGGGGACGTCCGCTCGTCCTCGGGGTGTCGCGCAAGTCCTTCCTGGGCGGACTCCTGGG
>JAEUHD010000036.1 GCA_016793645.1 Verrucomicrobiales bacterium | reverse complement strand
GGACGTCACCGCGTTTTCGAGGTAGCTCGCCTGGAACCACTCGGCGTTCCCGCCAATGATGTCGCCCAGATTGTAGGTGTCGGCCCGGTTGGCGAGCATGTCGGGGATTTTGAACTTCTGCCCGCTCTCGGTGTAGGGATTACCCGCCATCACCACCACCACCTTCCGCCCGCGCAGGTCGTAGGTGCGGGGTTGTCCGCGCCACACGCCCTCAATCTTCCGCTGGCCGTCGCAGAGGGAGATGAACTTCTGCAGGAACTCCGGATTGCAGTGCTGGATGTCATCCACGCAGATCAGGGCGTTGTCCCCCATCTCGAGCGCCAGGTTCAGCTTGGTGACCTCCTCACGGGCGGCGGCGTTGGGAGCCTCCTCGGGATCGAGCGAGGTGACGGCATGACCGATGGCCGGTCCGTTGATCTTCACGAACACGAGCCCAAGCCGGCTGGCGACGTACTCCAGCAGCGTGGTCTTGCCGTAGCCTGGAGGCGAAATGAGCAGCAGCAGCCCCATCAGATCGGTACGCTTGCCCGCACCGGCGGCTCCAATCTGCTTGGCGAGGTTGTCGCCAACCATCGGCAGATAGACGCGGTCGGTGAGCTGGTTGCGAACGAAGGACGACAGGACGCGCGGCTTGAACTCATCAAGCCGCAGCCGCCGTCGTTCGCGGTCCAGCAACTGGCCCTTGAGCCTGTGATACGCCTCGAATCGCGGGACGGCTTCCACCTCAAAGCGGCGCAGGCGCCCGGTGAAGTCGAGATAGTCGAAGGTGTAGCGGTTCCCCACGATCCGCGCATGCGCGCCCCGCATGGAGTCCAGTACCTGCCGGCACTCGGCGTGGACCACCAAACGCGGCAGCGCTTCGCCGCACAGGAGAATGGCGGCCGCCTCTTCCAGATGCGACGACGACAGGGTCGCCGGCGACGGATCCACCCCATCGCCTCGCGCTCCACCCGGAATCAGGAATCCCTTCACCCAGTCGCGCACCAGCTCCAGTTCGCTGGAGGGATGCCCGTCCAGTGCGGCACGGGCGTCCGCAAACGTGGCCTCACATCCCTTGGCCACCAGATGCTGCCGGAACGCCGTGGCCAGGTGATCCCCCTCCCGGGTGAGGGTAAAGGTTCCGCCGTTGCACAGTTCGTGAAACAGGTACTCACCGGCCTCCTCCGCCAGGGCTGCGGGATACAGCGGCCGGGATTCCAGGAAACCGCGCAGCAGACTGTGGAGCGCAACGAGGTAGTCCTGCTGGACCGGGTCCCCGGGGAAGATCCGGTTGCGTTCCCCGAAGGCTTTCAGCTTGGCCGTCCACAACGTGCGAACCTCGGCCGGACAAAAGCGGGTCCAGTACACCATGGCGCAGGCCCGGGCGCCGGGATGAAACCGCGCGCGCTTCAGGGCGACATGCGTTCCCGCCAACGCGGTGAGGATCCGGGCCCCGTCGAGGTCGTGAAGTCCCTTCGTGTAGCCGTCCTGATAGTGCGCGGCCATGAACTCCTGCACGACGGCCAGCCTCCGATCCTCGGACAACGCAAGAAACCCATCCAAGGTTGGAGCCGACGACGTGGGGAGGCGTTGATCCCCCGGTTCCGACCCCGCGGACTCCAGCTGCCGGAGCATCCGCCACGCGAGGTACTCGGCGCGGTATACCTCGCCATTTTCGGAGACGACCTCCTGCTCCCAGACCTGCCGCGTGGCCTGGTAGGCCTCGTCCGTGACCGGGTCAAAGTACTGGGTGCTGGTGAGGTGAAAGTGCGGCTGGCCGTCGCGCTGGACAATCGTGAGGTCGAGCGGCTGCGTGTTGACGTTGAACTTGTGCCGGCCGAGCTGAATCACGGCGGCACCGTCCACAAACAGATCCTGCCGGTCCTTCAACTGCCGTACGGCGTCCTGCTGGACCGTCTTGAGCCGCCCCTGAAGGTCGTCCGCCTTCACGGGATCGCCGAGCGCCAGCAGTTCCTCGATCGTTTCGCGAACCTTGGCGGTCATCAGGTCCGCCGCCATGTAGGTGTGGATCTCCTCCAGGGTCTTGAACCCGGCGAGACGGTTCTGGACGACCTTGAGGATCCTCTCGGCGGCGGTCAGCAGGGACCCGGCCCGCCGGCTGCGCTGCTCGACGAGCGCAATCTTCCGCTGTTCGAAGGCCTCGTAGAACTCGGTGCGCCGGTCGGACAGCGTGACCGTGTACTCATCGAATCCGGCGAAGGCGCCCTCCATCTCCTCCAACTGGACGGTGAGGCGGTTCAGGTACTCGTCGCACTTCTCGGGCGTGTCGCAGAGATCGAGGTAGCTGGAGGCGGACTGCCCGAGAAGCTTGAGCTGTGCGTTGAACTGCGCCGCCCCCTCCGCCGCCACCAGCGACTGCAGATGCTTCTTCAGCGCGGACCGCACCTGGTTCAGCGTCGAATAGACCGCCGTGACGCCGTCAATGATCCGGGTGGTCTCGGTGGCGTCCTCAATCCTCAGGCTGTTGACGATCTCGATGAGCATCTCCAGCTCGGCACCCGCCTCCGCCACGGCCTTCTCCAGCTTCCGGCCGTCGGCCACCTTCGTGATCCTGTCCACGGCGGCGAGGTGTTCGGCCGCCTGCCTGCGGCTGGGTTCCAGCGCCTCGGGTTTCAGCAGGAATTTCACGCACTGCGCGGACAACTCGCCGAGTTGGGCGACCACGGCCTGCTCCAGCCCCTCGACGGCCGGGAGGTCCACATAGCGGACCTCGCGCGCGGCAATGATCTCGCCGCGCAGATGACGGAGCGCGGAGAGATTCTGGACGAAATCCTCCAGCTTTGAGAAGGCCGCCCGGCGTGCCGCCTGGAAACGCTCCTCGCACCGGCCCTTCAAGTCGGACAACCGCAGCACCGCCTCATGCTGGAGCCGTCGGACCTTGGCAAATTCATCCACCGCCTTGTCCGCGGTTTCGCGCAACTGCTGGAGCGCCTCGTGGATCTGGAATCCATCGGCCCCGGTGAGCCACGGATACGCATCCAGCATCGCGGCGCAGCGGCGGACGAGGTCGGAATACAGTTCGGCGTAGGGAGTGTCCTTTTCGGCGAGGGTCAGGACCTCGTTGCATTCGGCGAGGCACCGGACGACGTCCTTGTTCCCGACCTGGTAAAGAAAGGCGTCCTTCTGTCCGGCGGGCTCGTGTCCGAGCTGGTAGAAGGGCGTCTGCCGGAGCTGGATCTGATGGTGCTTTTGCGGGACGTCGTCCGCGCGGAAAAGGATGATCTGGCCATTGGGGAACAGTGCGAATCCGTGGCAGACGATGCGCTCCTCCACCTTCTGCGCGATCAGCCGGTACGGCATCAGCACGTATTCACCCGAGGCGCGCCCGTGGAAGACGTAGAGGGAATCCTCGCCGTTGGGCGAGTGGACAACCCGCTCCAGGACCATTCCGGTCTCCCGCGCCTCGAAGCGCTTCAGCTCGCCGGTGCCCAGATAGTAGCCGTCGGGGAAGATCAGCCCGTGGGCTTCCGGCAGCCGCACGCAGGAATCCCCGATGGAATCCACGCGCACCACGGACCGGAGCTTCTCGTTGAAGATGAAGTAGCGGGCTGCGGACTCCTTGTAGGGACGGATCCGCAGCAGCACCAGATGATCCAGTTCCGCGAAACCAATCTCCGCATCGTCCACCTTCTGGTGACGGTCCTCCACCGGCTCGGAGTAGATGCCCTCGCCGGTGGCCGTGTTGTCCTCAACCTTGATGGTCAGATCGCCGCCGACGCATTCGACAAACACGCGCTCGGCGATGGAGACATGGGGATGATCGCCGTAGCGGTAGGATTCCCGGTCCGGGGTCTGCCAGCGGAAATCGTGCGTGGATGGATATCCGACCCGGCGGTACTCCGATTCCGCCCGACCGTCGAGGTAGCGGAGATTGCCGTCATTGAACGCCCACTTGAAGACCGCGTAGTCGTTGAGCGAGGCGCCGGTGCCGAACTTGGCGTACAGGTTCCCGCCGATGACGGCGAACTTCCGGAATGCCGTCTTCTCGTACACATTGTAGAGCCGCTTGAAGTCGGCGACGAACAGCTTGTCCTGAAGCGGCTCCAGCGGTTCCTCGTGGAAACTCCCCGCCGCCTCGTCGCGACGGTAGATGGCGAAGACATCCGCCAGATCCATCTCCTTCTTCAGTCCGAACCGGACATTGAAGGCGAAGAGGAACCGGCCGTGTCCGAGCTGGACCATGTCGCGCGGGATGCAGTTGTGCGCGGTGGTGACCCGGTCGGCCTGGAGCAGCCGGGACTCGACGCGCCCAAACACCTCCTGCCGCCGCACGTCCAGCCGTCCCATGCGCTCCCGCAACGTCGCCGAC
>JAEUHD010000029.1 GCA_016793645.1 Verrucomicrobiales bacterium | reverse complement strand
TCCCGCCGGAACACGCCCCGGAAAACTCCTCGCCCCAGCCACGAACCACGTGCCGTTCCAAAGCGGCAGCTCCGCTGCCGCACTCCAAACCCTGGCGGAATCCCCCGCGCCCCGGTGCGTCGCGAAGCGTCGTGGAGTGCGGTAGTCCTCTACCGCTTTCCATCCCGCCGGAACACGCCCCGGAAAACTCCTCGCCCCAGCCACGAACCACGCGCCGTTCCCAAGCGGCAGCTCCGCTGCCGCACTCCAAACCCTGGCGGAATCCCCCGCGCCCCGGTGCATCGCGAAGCGTCGTGGAGTGCGGTAGTCCTCTACCGCTTTCCATCCCGCCGGAACACGCCCCGGAAAACTCCTCGCCCCTGCCACGAACCACGCACCGTTCCCAAGCGGCAGCTCCGCTGCCGCACTCTCCACACCACCATCGCTATTGACCAAGGGGGGGTACCTGCCCTTGGGTATCGGGCGTTCCCCCTTCCATGCGTTGCACCGCGTGTCTTGTCCTATGTCTGGGACTCGTCGCGGGCCTCCGGACTGTCCACGTCCAGGCCCTCGATGGGCAGTCCGGGGACGGCTTTCGGTCCGCGCCGCTGACCGTCCCGGCGGGTGCCGCCGGATTCGAACTCCTCGACCCCGCGGCCATGGGCATCGACTTCGTCAATGCCCTCTCCAATGAGCGCGTGCGGCTCTTCCAAAACCTCATGAACGGGTCCGGACTCGCCGCCGCGGACGTGGATGGCGACGGCCGCGTGGACCTCTATTTCTGCCACAAGCAGTCCGGCAATCAGCTCTATCGCAACCTGGGCGGGGGTCGCTTCACCAACATCACCGCCACCGCCGGCGTCGCCTGCACCAACCAGACGTCGATTGGCGCAGTCTTCGCCGACGTCAACGGGGACGGCTCCCCCGACCTTCTGGTGTCCGCGTTCGGAGGACCCAACGCACTCCTCATCAACGACGGGCATGGACACTTCCGCGATGCCACGGCCGAGTCGGGAATCGCCGGCAGATCCGGCGCCACGTCGATGGCGCTCGGGGACATGGATGGAGACGGGGACCTGGACCTCTACATCTGCAATTTCGCCGTCCAGGCGCTCCTCCGGGACGGCAGCGTGATCTCCACGCGCATGATCAACGGACAACCCCAGGTGACCGGAAAGCACGCCAATCGTGTCCGCATCGTCGAGGGTGTGCTCATGGAGTTCGGGGATCCGGACGTCCTCCTCCTCAACGACGGAAAGGGACACTTCACGCCGGTTCCCTGGGAATCCGCCTTCACCGACGCCGCTGGAAAACCGATGTCCGCCCCCTGGGATCTGGGACTCGCGGTCCAGATCCGGGACATCAACGGGGACGGCAATCAGGACATCTACGTCTGCAATGATTTTCAGACCCCCGACCGCCTGTGGCTTGGGGACGGGCATGCGCATTTCCGCGAGGTCGGCAGTTTCTCGCTGCGCAACATGAGCCTCGCCTCGATGGGCGTCGACTTTGCCGACCTGGACCGGGACGGACGCTACGACTTCTGCACCGTGGAAATGTTGAACCTCGACCTGCGCAACCATCTTCGGACGTCCAGCGGACGCATCCCGCTCCACCGAATCCCGGGGGTGATCGAGGACCGCGAGGAGTTCCCCCGGAACTGCCTGTACTGGAATCGCGGCGACGGCACCTGGGCTGAGATCGCCAGTTACGCGGGCGTCGCCGCCACCGGATGGTCCTGGACCCCTCTGTTTCTCGATGTCGATCTCGACGGCTGGGAGGATCTCCTGATCTCCAATGGGCACGGACACGACGTCAATGACCGCGACATCAACGAGCGCGTGAAGTCCCGACCAAACCAGGTGGTCCAGGCCACGAAGTCCCTGCTCCTCGAATACCCACCGCTGGAGACCCCGAAGTTCGCCTTCCACAACCGGCACGATCTCACCTTCGAAAACGTCAGCAGGGCGTGGGGGTTTGATTCCCGGCAAATCGCCCACGGGATGATTGCGGTGGACTTCGATGACGACGGCGACCTGGATGTCGTGGCCAACGCGCTGAACGGTCCTCCCCTGATCTATCGAAACCGGGGTGGCGCCCCGCGGGTGGCGGTCCGTCTCCGCGGCGCCGCACCCAATACGGCGGGGACCGGTGCGGAGATTCTCCTGCGGGGTGGCCCCGTGGAGCAGCGCCAAGTCATCCTCGCCGGCGGACAATACCTGTCCCACAGCCAGACCCAGCGCACCTTCGCCGCAGGTTCCGGCGAGATGAGCCTTGAAGTGCGGTGGACTTCGGGACGCGTCAGCCGCATCCCGGGTGTCCAGGCCAATCGACTCTACGAGATCAACGAGGCGGGAGCCCCGGCGGCGCCCCTGACGCCTGCGCGGACCCACTTGATCGCCTGGTTCACCAATGTCAGCAGCACGCTCGGACATACCCACGCCGAACCCGGATTTGACGACTTCGGACTCCAACCCCTCCTCCCGCAGCGCTACAGCCAACTGGGGCCTGGAGTCGCCTGGTTTGACTTCAATGGCGACGGCCACGACGACCTGATTGTGGGCACGGGCCGCGATGGCAAGCCGGCGATCCACCTCGGCAACGGCAAGGGGATGTTCTCGCCGCTGGGAGTGGCGGGCCCCACGGTTCCGGACGATCTCGGGGCCACCCTTGGTTGGGTCGGATCCGGCGGCTCCCGGGCACTACTGGGAAGTCTTGCGAACTACGAATCCGGAGGATCCCCGACCGCGGCGTCCGCACTGCAATGGCATCCCGGCGCGACGGGTGCGGAGCCCGGCACACCGCTTCCGGGAGGAGGCGCGAGCCCGGGTCCGCTCGCGGTGGGCGACGTGGATGGGGACGGCGATCTCGACGTCTTCGTCGGGGCCCGACTGACCGCACGGCGCTGGCCCCAATCCGGCGGCTCCCGCTTCTTCCGCAACGACCACGGAACCCTCACCCCCGAGGATCCCGCCGTTTGGAACGCCGTCGAACCGGTGTCCGACGCCCTGTTCGCCGATCTCGACGGGGATGGCCGGCCGGAACTGATCCTCGCCTGCGAGCTTGGCCCGATCCGCGTCTTCTCCAGAAAGGACCAGGGCTGGACGGAACGTACCCGCGCGCTCGGCCTCGAGCCTTGGACCGGTTGGTGGAACAGCGTGGCGGTGGGGGATTTTGACGGGGACGGCCTTCCGGACCTCGTCGCGGGCAACCGGGGACGCAACAGCCTCATGGATACCTGGAGCCGCGGGCGGACGCGGATCTTCGCCGGCGACTTCGACCACAGTGGAATCTGGGGAGTCGTCGAATCCGCCGATCAGGAAGGCGCCCTTCGACCGTTGCGAGACCGGAAAACCCTCTCCGCCTCACTCCCGGAACTCCCCTCCCGCTTTCCATCCCACACCGCGTTCGCCAATGCCGACGTCCGGTCCGTGCTGGGTCCCCACCCGGGTCCGGTGCTCGAACGATCCGCGAGCACCCAGGACTCCATGATTCTGCTCAATCGCGGGGACCACTTCGACCTCGCGCCCCTGCCCCTCGAAGCCCAGTGGTCCCCCACCTACGGAATCGCCGTCGCCGACTTCGACGGGGATGGAGCGCAGGACCTGTTCCTCGCACAAAACCTGTTCGCCGTCCGTCCGGAGGACACCCGCATGGATGCGGGGCGGGGACTGGTCCTCCGGGGCAATGGTCGCGGCGGATTTGCTCCCGTCCCCGGGGACCGGAGCGGAGTCGCCCTCTACGGGGAACAGCGCGGCGCTGCCGCTGGCGATTACGACGAGGATGGACGCGTCGATCTGGTGGTCGGGCAGAATGGCGCCGCCACGCAACTGCTGCACAACACGGGCGCCCGTCCCGGACTGCGCGTCCGGCTCGTGGGGCCGCCGGCAAATCCGGACGGCATCGGCGCCGTCATCCGACCCATCGTTGACGGGAAGCCCGGCACCGCGCAGGTCGTCACCGCCGGGGGAGGATATTGGTCCCAGCCCTCGTCCACCGTCGTGCTCGGTGGCGATCCTCCGAACGCCGTCTCCGTCCAATGGCCCGACGGAACCAACACCCAGGTGACGGTTCCTCCGGGGGCCCGCGAAGTGAGGGCGACCCATCCCTGACGGTTCCCTGAACGGGATCCCGCCGGGTTAGAATCCCCGGGCCTTCTTGGCCGCCTTCGCCATCTCCAGAAGCTTGGACGCCGGCTCCAGATCCGGACGCAACCGCAACGCGGTCTCGAGGGCGACAATGCCCTCGTCGAGCCGGCCCAGGGTCAGGTCGGAGCGCCCCAGATTGAACCACGCCTCGACGTAGTCGGGATTCAACTGCGCCGCCCGGGCGAAGTTCGGAATGGCATCCGCGACACGTCCCGCCGTGGCCTGGGCGGTGCCGAGGTTGTTGTAGGTGGCGCTGTCCTTCGGATTCGCCTGGATCGACGCCTGAAAATGGGTGATCGCCGCGTCGTACTTCTTTTGCTTCACGAGGAGGTTCCCTAGGTTGTTGTGCGCCTCGGCATAGGTGGGCAGCAGCTTCAGCGCGGTCTCGTACTCCGCCACCGCCTCGTTGGTTCGTCCCATCCGGGCCAGGAGATGGGCGTAATTGAAGTGAACCTCCTCGTTGTCCGACGCCTTCCCCAACAGTTGGGTGTAGGCGGCAAGCGCGGCGTCCAGTTTTCCGCCCCTCACGAGATCCTCCGCCCGCTCCAGCTCCGGCGCGATGGCCGTATCCGCCGTGATATCGACCGGAAGCGGCGTTCCCCCGCCGATGTCCACGACGACCGGCTTCGAAGCCGACGTTGCCGCCGCATTCGTCGTCCCCGACCCCGGACTCCCCGAACCCGCCGGACCACATCCGGCAACGCCCCAGAGGCCCAACAACAACCCTGCCATCCAACCCCAATGACGCGGTGACATGCCGGGAGGATATCCTCGCGGACACCGTCTGCGGAGCGAAAACATTCCACCCCGATTCGGCACAACCGCGGCCACGTCGCTCACTTCAGAATCCATCCGCCCCCGAAAACAACGTCCCCGGCATCGCCCCCGTACAACACACAGGCCTGTCCGGGCGTCACCGCCCGGGCGGGCTCGAGGAGCCGGACGTCCGCGGTGGCGTCCAATCGCGGCGTGACCGCGGCCGGGACGCCCGGATGGTTGTACCGGATCCGCGCCACGCATTCGAAGGACTCCGGAGGGGTTTCCCACGGGATCCAATTGCAGTTCGAAATCCGGAACGAGGACCGGGCCAGGTCCGCCTCGGCACCCACGACGACCCGGTTGGACGCGGCATCGAGATCCACCACGTACACCGGCTGCGGCGTCGAGATGCCCAACCCGCGGCGCTGTCCGATGGTGTAAAACTCAATCCCCTCGTGCTCCCCCAGCTTCCGTCCCTGGAGGTCCACGATGTCCCCGCGATGCCGCTCCACGAGCCGCGACTCCTGAAGAAACCGGCCGTAGTCGTTGTCGGGGACGAAACAGATTTCCATGCTCTCCTCCTTGTCCGCCGTCCGCAATGCGCAGGACCGTGCCACCTCCCGCGTGTCGGACTTGGTCTTCTCCCCGAGCGGAAACAGGGCCCGGGACAGTTGCTCCTGCCGTAGACTGAAGAGGAAGTAGCTCTGGTCCTTCCGCCCATCGAGTCCCTTGAGCAGCAGGGTGCGCCCGGTGGCCGCATCCCGACGCAGTCGTGCAAAATGTCCCGTGGCGATGACGTCGCATCCGAGCTGGGTCGCGCGGTCCAGCAGGACCCCGAACTTCAGGTGCTGGTTGCACATCACGCACGGGTTCGGTGTGCGTCCCGCGCGGTACTCCTCGGCGAAGTAGGCGATGACCTTCCTCTCAAACAGGTCGGATTCGTCCACGAGGTAGTAGGGAACCCCCAGTCGCGCACAAACGCTCCGGGCGTCCATGACCGCCTGCGGACCGCAGCACTTGTCCTCGGCCCGGTTGACGCAGTCCTGGGGCCAGAGCTTGAGCGTCACGCCCACCACCTCCCAACCCTCCGCCTGCAACAGGGCCGCCGTGGCGGAGGAATCC
>JAEUHD010000388.1 GCA_016793645.1 Verrucomicrobiales bacterium | reverse complement strand
TACGCGTTCTTCGCGCCGACGAACACCGCCAACGGGAAGATGTACAACCGTCTCTCGCGGTTCGAGGCGGATCCGACAAATCCTTTGCGGGCGTTGCGCGCGTCGGAGCAGATCCTGTTCGACCTGGAGGACGAATCCTCGGTGCTGCACAACGGGGGCGATCTTCATTTCGGTCCGGACGGCTATCTCTACGTCACCATGGGTGATGAAGGGGATCAATTGGACGTCCTGGAGAACTCCCAGAAGATCGACAAGGACCTGTTTTCCTCGATCCTTCGTCTGGACGTCGACAAACGGCCGGGAAGCCTTCCACCCAATGCCCATCCCGCGATCAACCCCGACGCCTACCGGATTCCCCCCGACAATCCCTATATTGGTGCGACCAGTTTCAACGGGCTCCCGGTGGATCCCCTTTCGGTTCGGACGGAATTCTGGGCGGTGGGTTTTCGGAGTCCGCACCGCATGTCCTTTGATCCCCTGACGGGAGAGATCTACCTGGGGGACGTTGGGAGCTTCCGGGTCGAGGAGGTGAATCGCGTCGTTCGCGGGGGCAATTACGGGTGGTCCTATTTTGAGGGCAACCTGCCGGCGTACTGGCGCCCGGGTCCGCCGCCGGGCATTCAGTTCAATGCACCCATCCACACCTATGGCCGGCTTGGACTCAATCCGGAATATGAGGGACGCGCCGCGATCGGTGGGTTGGTGTATCGCGGAACCCGCTATCCCGAACTCACGGGTCGTTACGTTTTCGGCGACTATATCTCCAAGCACATCTGGGCACTCACCTTCCAGCCCGGCGGAGGGTATGCGATCGAGAGGATCGTGACGGCTGAGCTCGGACCCACAACCTTCGGGCTGGATCCGGCCACGGGGGAAATCCTGATCGCCAATCCCCAGGGCATCAGTCGGCTGGTGCGAAATCCCGACTACGTCGCCCCCGCGTTTCCTCCAACCCTGAGCGCGGTCGGGGCGTTTAGCGACCTCGCCACCCTGACACCGCAATCCGGGGTCCGGCCCTATGAGGTGGCTTCGCCGTTCTGGTCGGACTATGCGATCAAACGGCGGTGGTTCTTTTTTCAGGACCCGACCAACAAGGTTACCCGAAACGCGGCCGATCAATGGGCCTTTCCCACCGGGATGGTCTGGATGAAGCACTTTGACCTCGACCTGGTGCGGGGAGACCCGACGTCGCGGCGGCGGGTGGAGACGCGATTCCTGGTGAAGACGACGGACTCCGTCTACGGACTGTCGTATCGGTGGCGCGCGGACGGTTCGGATGCCGATCTCGTCGGGGAGTCCGGGGCCAACGACGACTTTGCCATTCAGGAGGGAGGGGCAACGAGAACCCAGCGATGGCATTATCCCGCACGGTCCGAGTGCCTTTCCTGCCACAATCGAACACCCGGATATGTCCTGGGGTTCAACACCCAGCAGTTGAATCGCAGCGTCCTGGAGGGGGGGATTCCCATGAATCAGTTGACCCTGTTGAGCGACCTCGGCGTCCTGGATCCGCCGATCGTCAACCCGGAGACCCTGCCCCGGTTGGTGACTCCCGACGATGCGTCCGCGACCGTCGAGCATCGCTTCAAGTCGTACCTGGATGCCAACTGTTCGTATTGCCACCAGCCGGGCGGACCGGGCCGTGGCGACTGGGACGGTCGGTTCCGGACACCGCTGTCCGATGCGGGCATCATTGATGGCCCGGTTCTGGACAACCTGGGGTTTGCCGGGGCGGGAATCATCCGCCTCCGGAACACGAATTCGTCGGTGATGTGGCATCGCATCGCGTCCATGGACGTCTTCCACATGCCACCGCTCGCGACGTCGGAGGCGAATCCGGCCGGCATCAACCTCGTCCGCGAATTCATTGAGTCCTACAACCCGACGTTTCGCACGGTATGGCAGGCGGGGACGCCGGCGCCTCCCGGATCGCCCGCGGGCGTGGCCAGCGGGGAGTTCACGATTCAAAACGGGTCGAACGACCTGCCACCGGGAAAGGTGACGCGGTTGCCGGGTGATCCTCTGTACTCGGAACTCTCGAACCCCACCGCGGACGACGACTTCTATTTCTCCGGGAATTATCCTGCGGCGTACAACGGGAGCGTGGGCGCATTCTCCGTTCCCAACGATGAGCCGGCGATTGCATTCGAATCGGCGCTGACCAGCGGGGATCGCACCAACCGACTTCACTTCCTGCTGACCGCGGCCCAGGTCGCCGAAAGGGCGCGGCTGAAGATCGCATTCAAGTTTGCGGGGGGTGGGGAGTTTTCCAACAAGGTCCTCCTGCCGGGCTTCGGCACCCACGATGTCGCGGTGAATCTGAGGAATCGGTCCGGGACGGTGACGCCGCTGTATTCCGCGCAACTCACTCAGCCGACCGAAGGATTCATCGATGTGCTCGCGACGGCCGCCCAGGCGCAGTTGGGTCCGAACGCGGTGGAGTTCATTCGGAATGGCCCGCAGGAAACCAATCACGGCTACTATGTCAGCTTTGACTACGTCCGGATCGAATCCGTTCCGTCGACCAATCACACGCCGGTGCTCCAGCCGCCGCCCCCGGTTTTTGTGGATGAGACCCGGTCGCTCGCGGTGAATCTCACGTCGGTTGATCCGGATCTGCCGGCGGACACGCTCACCTATTCCAAAGTGTCGGGACCCCCGGGTCTGACGGTGGGCCCCTCCGGTGTGGTGACCTGGACGCCCACGGAGGCGGATGGACCGTCGGTTGTGCCCGTGGAGGTGATGGTGATCGACAACGGTGTACCGCCCATGTCGTCGACCCTTTCCTTCTCCATCACAGTCCACGAGACGAATCAACCTCCGGCATTCATCCCGCCGGGGGCCCTGGGTGTGGATGAGCTTTCGACGCTCCAGTTCACCCTTGCCGCGACGGATCCCGATCTGCCGGCGAACTTGCTTACCTACTCCAAAGTGTCGGGACCCCCGGGTCTGACGGTGGGCCCCTCCGGTGTGGTGACCTGGACGCCCACGGAGGCGGATGGACCGTCGGTTGTACCGGTGGAGGTGATGGTCATCGACGATGGTGTACCGCCCATGTCGTCGCCTCTTTCCTTCTCCATCACGGTCCACGAGACGAATCAACCTCCGGTGTTCATCCCACCGGCGACCCTGAATGTGGATGAGCTTTCGACGCTCCAGTTCACCCTTGCCGCGACGGATCCCGACCTGCCGGCGAACTCGTTGACGTGGAGCCTCGTGAAGGGCCCCTCGGGTCTCAGTGTCTCTACCGGTGGCGCCGTCACCTGGACTCCCGACGCGACCCAGGGGCCTTCGACCCAGAATGTCCAGGTGCTCGTGACCGACAACGGATCCCCGGCAAGGTCCACGCTGGGTTCCTGGGACATCGTCGTGCGGGACACGGCGGCCGGCGGGGGGGCTGCGAGGTCGGAGTGGCAGATTGGCGTGAATGCGCCGCCAGGTTCCAGTGCGGCCGTGGCGATGGCGGAGTTGGGGCTGCCCAACTCCGTGCGGGATCAGGTCCCCGGGCGTGTCACCCGGCTTCCGGGAGATGTTCAATACCTGGAAGTGGGCAATCCCGGTCCCGATGATGACTTCTACTTTGCGGGGGACTATCCCGCGGGGTTCAATGGACTGACACTGCCCCTGAGGGTTCCTCAGGACGAACCCTCCCGCGCCTGGGAACGGGCGCACACCCTGGGGGATCCCAACAATCGGATGCATTTCGTGCTGGATCCGGTCCAGGCGGCCGGTTCGAGCCCCTTGCGCCTGACGGCGGAGTTCGCCTTTGGCGGCTTCAGCGTTGGCAGCGTCGTACAAAGGGGGTTTGGCGAGCACGACCTGCTCATCCTGTTCCGCAATGGAAATGGCGTGTCGACACCCGTCTTCAACGGACGCCTGTCGGGGGCGTCCAACGTGGTACTCGAGTTTTCCCCCGCCACGGTTGCCGCGACGCCGGGTCCGAACACCCTCGAATTCGTCCGCAGTGGTCCCGCCACGGCAGGCTATTCGTATTGGCTGGAGTACGACTTTGTCCGACTGGAGGTGGTGGCGCAGGCGAACCGGCCTCCCGTTCCGGTGGCGGTGGACCCGGTAACCGTGGATGAACTGAAGCCGTTGTCCCTCCAGTTGGCGGCGACCGATCCCGACCTGCCGGCGCAGGCCCTGAGTTTCTCCCTCGTTTCGGGTGCAGAGGGAGTCAGTGTGGGCGGGGCGGGACTGCTGAAGTGGACTCCCCGGGAGGACCAGGGTCCCGGGAGGTATACCAATATCGTATCGGTCCGGGACGATGGGATTCCCCCGATGACGACCGAGTTTCCAGTGGTGGTCGATGTGCGCGAGGTGGTGTCTTCAAGGACGGTCTGGCAGATCGGATCCGACGCGCCTCCCAATGCTGCCGCGACGGTCATTCTGGAGGATCTGGGCCTGCCCAATTATCGTAACGACGCACCTCCCGGTGCCGTCACACGGATCACTTCGGACCCTTTGTATCTGGCCGGGGCCAATCCGGGTCCGGACGACGACTACTATTTTGAGGGGGTCTATTTTCCGGGTTTCAACTCCTTGACGGGCCTCCTCAACGTTCCTGTGGATGAGCCTTGGGCCTCCTGGGAGCGTGCCCACACGCTGGGAGATAGGACGAACCGGATGCATTTCCTTCTGGATTCGCCCCAGGTTGTCTCCTCGATTCCCTGGCGTCTGACCGCGGAGTTCCCGTTGGCGGGCTTCACCGTCAATGGTGTCGTGCAGTCCGGATACGGAGACCACGACTTGGAGATTCGATTCCGGAACGGCCTGGGGGTGTCCACGCCCCTGTTCTCCGGAAGGTTGTCCAATCCCAGCAACGTGGTGATGCAGTTCACCTCGGGATCGGTCAGTGCAACTCCGGGTGCCAATTCGATCGAATTCGTCCGCACCGGGCCGGCAATTGCCGGTCGGGGCTATTGGCTCGAGTACGATTACCTTCGGTTGGAGCAGGTGCTTGCGGCGCCCTCCGTGGCCCTTTCCCAGGCGGGATGGGACGTCAGTGCGGTCGTTCCGAACCTTGTGTCCAATCTCAGGGCCGGGATCGTCGTGATGGATGGGGTGGAGTACCTCGCGATCACTTTTGACCGACCACAGCCGCCGCCGTCCGGGTATACTTATCGGGTCGAGGCTTCAGATGACCTCGTTTCCTGGACCGGGGAAGGAGTGGCGTCCGCTGAAACCCTGGATCGGGGATCCCACCAGACGGTCGTGGTTCGGGATGCCGAGCCGCTGAAGCAACTGACCCAGCGATTCCTCAGGCTTCGCGTTGTTGCCGAATGACCCGCAGGAGGCGGGTCGGTGGCCTCTGGAAGAGGGGCATTGGGCTGGAATGCGGGCGTCGGTCAGGGACGGCGAACGGTCCTGGCTGGCGCCGGGGTCCGGGGTTGAATGGCGACGACCACGGGTGCCGAGGTGACCGATCCTGCGGGACCGTGGGACACCACCCGAAAGGCGTGGCGGCCTGATGGAAATCCGGCCGTCGAAAACGCCCATCGGCCATCACCTCCGGATCGCGTTGGGGAGCCCAGCGGTCGATCCATCCAGAACAATTGTACGGCGGCTCCGGGAGGAGCGAGACCCTCGATGCTCTTCATCTGTCCGGAGGTCAGGACGGCTCCCGATACGGGTTGCAGGATGGCGGTGGCAAGGGTGGGCCTTTGGGGAAGGGGAACCTGAACGGTCGGGGGCCTTGGAGGGGGAGGGGAGGGACGCGTGGCGATCAGCACCACGGCGACACCCAGGAGCGCCGGGAGCACCAGATGGGCGGTATCAAAGCCTGGCACCCAGAACCGGGGTCGTCCCTGTGTGAAGTGCATCGGTGTTGGGATCACGGGTTGCGCTCCGCCCGCAGGACGGCGAGTTCGGCAGCCAGTTCATTGCGTTCCCGCGTCATCGCCGTGAGTTCCGCTTCCAGCGAATCGTCGGCCGCCCCGGATGGGGTGGTGGATCGCAGGCGCTCGTTCTCCCGCGCCAACTCGCGATGCGACTCGGAGGTGCTAAGAAGCTCCGCCTCCAGTTCCTCGGTGCGGGATCTCCAGGACGCGACGTCCCGGCGCACGGTTTCGAGCTCTTCCCGAAGCTCCGCCAGCGCGGAGGCGTCCGCAGCCGCGCTGGCCCGGTCGGCGGCTTCGGATCGGAGCGCCGACAAGTCCCGATCCCGCCCGGCCAATTCCGCTTCGAGGGTGGATCGCGTCCGGGCGGCGGCCTCCAGGTTTGCCTCGACCTGGGCGCATCGGGATTTCAATCCGGCCAGTTCCTCGGCCGCCTCTCCCAGTTGCAGGGACACCTGCTTCAATTCCTCGGATCGCGCCTTGAGCTTCTGTTCCTGTGCGGTGGCGGCGTTCCGGGAAGCGACCGCAGCGGACTCCAGTTTTTCCACCCGCGCCGCGAGGGCATCCCGTTCCTCGCCGAGGGCGGTGCGCCGGCGGTCGGCCTCCTCACCGTTCCGGCGGGCGGCCTCCAGGGACTCGCGGGCCTTCTCCAGTTCCCGGGTCCGGGAATCGCGTTCCGTCTGCAGGGTGTGCAGATCGATCTTGTGCTGGGACAGTTGGCGGGCGACGTCCGCGGAAGATGCCTCCAGGGCCGACACGCGGCTCAGTGCCTGCGCCAGTTGGGAGTCCGTTGCCGAAAGCTGCCGACGGGTTTCTGAAAGGGCGGTTTGACCGTTCAGGGCTTCGGCTTCCAGCAGGGAGCATCGCAATCCCGAATCCACGACCGCCTCGTGTCCCCGGGTGACGTCGTCACGGAGGGAGGTGATTTCGCGCTGCTGCCGGGAGACCTCACCTTCCAATCGCGTGCGTTCCGCGGCGGCGGCGACCAGTTCGGCTTCCGCGACAGCCAATTTTCCGCGGGCGGCGGTCAGCAGGGATTCCGCAAGGGTCCGGCCCTTTTGGGCGGTGTCGAGCTCACCGGTCCGGGTCTTCAATTCGGCCTGGGTTCGCCCGTGGTGGAAGCGTTCGGAGTCCAGTTCCTCGCCCCGGCGTCGGGCGCGGGCTTCGGAATCGAACAACCGCTGGCGGAAGTAGAAGATCTCCAGGATCCATTCGACCATCATGCCGGCGAGGAAGGCGGCGATCAGCCACAGGATGGGATGTTGATTGACGGAGGAGCTCATGGCGTGGCGCGGGCGTCCGCGTCACGCTACGGCGCGGAGCCTTCCGCACGCAACCGCGGGCTGCCACGGAATCGTGCGGGGGCTGCCCGGCGGGATTCGCATCGGTACGGGGTTTCCCGGCCGAAGGCGTGTCACTCATCCCGGCTAAAAGGTGTCCGACTTCCCCGCCGGGTCTTCGGGCGTGATGGCATCGTCCGGAACGATCCGGACCGTCGGGCGCGGGCGGGCCGGAGATGCAGGGCCCCCCAGGGCCTCCGCGGCGCGGTCGAGAAGCTCCAGTTGGCGCACGGCGGCGAGGAACTGCGGGGTTCTGGGGTGTTCCCGGATCAACTGGGACAGCAGTTCGCGGCCGCGGGATTCCCGGTTGCGGAGTCGGAGCTCCCATGCGGCCTCCAGCGCCAGCCACTCCGCCTGTTGCGACGGGGTGGCATCCGCGAGCACCCGAAGTTGGCGCAGGTGGCGGATGGCCTCGTCCACCTGCTGCTGCCGTTCGGCCAGGTTTCGCGCCAGCCGGAGTCGCGTGGGGATATGATCCGGATCCCGCTTCAGGCGGGTCTCCAGGCGTGCGGCTTCCTCCCGGGACTCCATACGCTCCACCTCCGAGGGGGCCGGAATCGAAGGGGACCGGTGCGCCTCACTCAGGGCCGGAAGACGGAGTATGCGGGGGGACCGGGACTCCCGGAGTTCCACGTCGTCGGAGGGGAGTTGCCGGAGACGGTGTTCCGCGACCGTGGCAAAGGGGGTTCCGGCGCAGCGCACGGTGATTTCGGTGAGGGCGGTCCGGGCACCGACGGGATCCTGGGCGCGATTCAGTTCCCAGTCGGCGAGGCGATTGAGTGCCTGGGCGACGTGAAACGGGGTCAGGTCCGGCTGATCGCAGAGTTCAACAATCGTGGCGCGGGCCTCCCGGAGTTCTCCGAATTGCTCCGCGTACAGGGTCGCCAGCATCATCCAGCCCTCGAAGTCGTCCGATTTCTCCTCGAATTTCTCCTCGAGTTGGACGAGGATCTCCTGCTCGGCCTGCGAGTAGCGCCCGGCCTTCATCCGGGCGACGGCGCGCGCGTAGGACACCCGGGGCACGTGGACCAGGGCGAGGGAGGCTTCCAGAAGAACCCAGAGTCCGGCGGAAAGAATCAGGCCCAACGCCCCCCAGGCGCCAAGCCAGAGGCAACCGATGCCGAGCAGTCCCGCCGGAAGGCCGGTGACGAGAATCCAGCCGCGCAATTCATCCCGCCTTCGAATGGCGGTGATCGTACCCGGAAGCAGCCATGCCAGACTGCAGAGGGTCCATGCGATGCCCCCCAGGCTGAGGAGTATGGCAATGCCCCCGGCGTAGGCCTCGATGGGGGACGCATAGGAAAATGGGGTCAGTGGACGAAGCCCGGCCGGAGGGCCCCAGAGGGCCAACAGATTCCAGAGTTGTCCGGCTCCACAGGGAAACACCAGTCCTCGCCACAGCCAGCGGCGGTAGCCGTCGGGACCTCCCCGTCGTTCCGGTTGCGGACAGCGGGCCCAGAACCGGTGGATGCCGACCGCGACGGCGCCGGCGAGCATCAGGGCAGGGAAGCAGATGAAGAAGCCCCGGACCACGAACAGGAGCAAACCACGGCGGGAGCGGGGCGCATCCGAAAAAGTGGTGGATCCGCCTCAACGTTCCCGGGGCCACCGGTCGAAACGCGGTTTGGTTTTCGGGAGAGTCCCATTTCTCCCATGGCCTTTTTTGGACGCCCGGGGTACCACCAAGGACAATCTTCAAGCCATGACGGATCAAATTGAAATCACCGAGTCCGGGAAGTTCCTTGAGGTCAAGGTCACCGGAAAACTGACGCGGGAGTTTTACCAGGCGTTCGCGCCCCGGGTGGACGCCCTGATTCAACAGAACGGCAAGATTCGGATACTGATCGTCATGCACGACTTTCACGGCTGGACGCTCGGGGCGCTATGGGAGGACATGAAGTTCGATTGCGCGCATTGGAAGGACATTGAGCGCCTGGCCATCGTCGGTGAATCGAAGTGGGAGCAGGGCATGGCGTCGTTCTGCAAGCCGTTCACGAAGGCTTCGATCCAGTACTTTGACCACTCCAAGCTGGCGGACGCCCGCCAGTGGATCGCCGCGGCCTGACCGCGACGTGGCGCGCGGGCGGATCTCAGAACGTTCCGTCCGGACGCGCCGGAAAATCCTGCTGATATCGCTTCAGCAGCGCGGGTACGTCGTTGGTCAGAAGGTAGATCTTCTGACGAATTCGGAGGCTCCCGCCCGCGGGCACTCCGGCGATCCTGGGATCACTGTGCAGGCACACATACACTCCCTCGAAAAGTTCGTGGGTGTGGTCGCTGGCCGTCGCGAGGATCCAACGTCCGTCTTCGGAGAAGCACCCGATCAAGCCGTTGGTCAGTGAATTGCCGGCAATGGGTCTCGGATTGGCATCGACGGCGGCCGTCCAGGGCGGCAGGAACACCTGGCCGCCGCGGTACCGGGCCTCGGAGGTTCTCTGCAGATCCTTCAGGAGGGTGAGACCCGTCGGCGTGAACACCCAACTCTTCCCCAGGTATCCCTCCTGGTCCGCGCCGGTGAATCCCGCGACGCGGATGCAGGCGGGTTGGAACCATTGGACCGGGGATGGTGCGGTTCCCCGATTGGTCAACGTGAACTCCAATTGGAGTCCGTCGTCCACCACGCCGACCCGGTGAGACACGTCGAGATCCGGTTCCACGCGGGTGCGGAATTGGAGTTCGCTTCCATTGGGCGCCGCGGAACTGAGTTCCGTCCTGTGGCGGATCACCGTCTGTCCCCATTCCCGGTCATGGGCTCCGGGTCTGAGGAAGGCCTCCAGATACCAGACGTCGACTTTTCCTCCCGGCAGGCGGGGGTCCCTCCAGGTCAGCAGATTGTTGGTCCAGGCAAGTGACGGTTCCCCGGCCGAGGCCGGCGCGACGAGGCCGGGGGCGAGGGCGAGGGCGATGCCCAGGGCGGTCCGGAGGCGCTGGAAATGCGTTTTCAAAGGCTCAAACCCTGGGCTCCCATCCGGGCCGGTACGAGCGGGTCCAGAGTCGCTCCATTTCGCGCGAAGGCCGGACGATGCGGCCGGTGATGGAGTCGATGGCGACTTCGGTGCGGGTTCGGTAGGCAATGTTTCCCATGTGACACCAGCGGGTGCTGATCTGGCCCTCGGCGATTTCCGAGTTCAGGGGTGTGTCGCTGCGAATGGATTCGATGAAGTTCCCGAAATGGGGGACGTCGCTGAACTTGCCGGAAACCGACTTCACCTCGCGTCCCTCCAGATCGAAAATCCGGTAGCCGGCACCGGTGTCGAGCGCGAGGACGCCGCGGTCCCCGTAGAAGGCGACGAACGGGTGCTTCTCCTCCTTCCGGGACAGGCAACTGCTCGCATCCCAGGTCACTCCGGCGGAACCCAGGTCGAAGGTCGCCATCGTGGTGTCGGGGGTCTCCTGATCGTCGTCGAAATGGTAGCGGCCCCCGGTCACCGACACCCGCAGCGGGAAGCGGGCACCCAGGCCCCAGCGGGCGATGTCGAGGGCGTGGATGCCGTTGTTGGCCAGTTCCCCGCCGCCCCAGTGCCAGCGCCAGTGCCAGTTGTAATGGACCAGGTTGTCCACATAGACACGTTCGGGGACAGGACCCTGCCAGAGGTCGTAGTTCAACCACGACGGAATCGGCACCGGCTTTCCGCGTCCGATGGTCCCGCGGTTGGCGTCGTACCAGCATCGGGCAAACCGGAGTTTTCCGATCTCGCCGGACGCGAGCAGCGCGATGGCATCGCGAATCTCGGGCTGGCTTCGGCGCTGATTTCCCATCTGCACCTTCCGCCGGTGCTTGCGGGCGGCCGCGACCATGAGTTCGCCCTCCAGCGCGTTGTGGCTGCCGGGCTTCTCGACGTAGACGTGCTTCCCGGCGGCGCAGGCAAGGATCGTGGCCGGGGCATGCCAGAAGTTGGGCATCGCGATGGAGACGGCGTCCACCGAGGGGTCGGCCAGCAGGGTGCGGAAATCTCCCACCGACTTCGGGGATTGGCCGGCCTTCCCGGCGGCCTCCACCGCGGCGGCCATCCGGCGCTCATCGGTATCGCAAACGGCGGCCAGTTCCACATGGGGCAACTGGAGGTACGCCTTCACGTGGTCCATGCCCCGGCCCAGTCCGATCACCGCCACCCGGACCCGTTCAGACGCGGGATCCGGTCGTGCGAACGCCGGAGGAGTCCCGAGGGCGAGCGAGGCCCCGAGCAGTCCGGTGGTCTCCAGGAATCTCCGGCGGGTCGGCAGGGGGTCCGTATCGTGCGGCTTCATGGCGTCCGGAGAACGACGCGGCAACGGCGCCGGAAACTCAATCGGATTCCCGCGCCGGGGTTTCTTGGGTGAGGCGGGCAGGGCGTCCGGCGGGGGAGCAGCCTGAAGGCCGGACTACGAACGGGGGTTGGTCGTGCAGGCTTCAGCCTGTGGTTTGGCAACGCGACAGCGGGCGGGTGGGGGTGCAGATAGCCTGAAGGCCGGACTACGAACGAACTTCGGACTCTGGGCGTGCGTGACGGGGAGGTTCTGCGGGAATGGCCGGCATGAAGCTCACTTTCGCTGGGGCCGTGATCCTTCTGGCCGTGGTATCCCTCCATGCGGCGGATTTGCGGCTGGGGATTGTGGGGCTGGACACCTCGCACGTGACGGCATTCACCGAGATCCTGAATGATCCGGCGAGCAAGGGACACGTCTCCGGCGCGACCGTGGTTGCGGCCTTCAAGGGGGGGAGCCCGGACATCGAGTCCAGTTGGAGCCGCGTGGATGGCTATACCAGGACACTCCAGGAGAAATACGGCGTCAAACTCTACGACTCGATTGAGGAGTTGTGTCGGAACGTGGACGCCGTGTTGATCGAAAACGTGGACGGCCGCCCGCACCTCGCGGCCGCCCGCCCGGTGATTGCCGCACGGAAGCCCCTCTACATCGACAAGCCGATGGCCGCATCCGTGGCGGACGTCCGGGAAATCTTCCGGCTCGCCGCCGCGGCGAATGTTCCCATTTTCAGTTCGTCCTCGCTCCGGTTTGCCAGCAACACCCTGGCGGTGCGCGCGGGTTCCATCGGCACGGTGACCAATGCAGTGACGTCCAGTCCCGCCCATCTGGAGAAGACGCATCCGGACCTTTTCTGGTATGGCGTCCATGGCGTGGAATCGTTGTACACGGTGATGGGGACCGGATGTGAAAGCGTCCGGCGCGGCACCAATTCCGAAGGTGGCATCCAGGTGACGGGGCGTTGGAAGGACGGCCGGGTCGGGACGTTCAGTGAAGGCAAGGGCTACTCGGGGTTGGCCCAGGGGACCCGTGGGAGCCAGGCGGTGGGTTCCTACGACGGCTATGCGCCGCTGGTTGAGGCCATCGTCCGGTTCTTCCAAACGGGAATTGCCCCGGTGAAGCCCGAGGAGACCATCGAGATTTTCACCTTCATGGAGGCTGCCGACGAAAGTAAGCGGCGCGGAGGAGCGGAGGTTCGATTGTCCGAAATCCAGGGAGGACCTCGGTGAACTCCCGGCGGGCGGGTGCCCAGGTTGTCCGCGTGGGGATGGGACCGGGTGCCGGGGTTGTCCCGGACGTGTTCGAGGCTGCGGAGGCCCCGGGGACTATTTGAGTTCCGCGATGCGGGGCCAGAGCGGGCAGAGGTCCGCGTCCGCCAGGGCCATTCCGCGGATCATTTCCGCGCCGCCGATCTTGGTGGCGCGTTCGAGCCATTTCCAGGCCTGGTTCAACTCAGCCTGTTGCGCGCAGTAGCAGGCGAGGTTGTACGGGACCACCGCCTCCTCCGGAAAATGGTCCGCGGCGGGCCGCAGCAGTTCGAAGGCCTCGGTGAGGCCTCCCCCGGGTCGGCGCCGGGCCGCGTAGGCACGATGAATCCAGGCGCTGACTTCGTGGGGATGCAGTTGCACGTGGCGCTCCGCGATGTCGAAGGCGGTATCCCATTCCTGCCGGTGGGCGCAGATGGAGTATTGGGCGTGCAGCACGGCCGGGGCCGCGTGGAATGCCGTGGGCAGGGCGTCGAGTTCGGACTGCGCTTCGGCGGGAAGCCCCAGTTCGAGCCAGCCCTCGGCGGCGGTGAGGCGGTGGTGATGCGGTGGCGGCAGCGGCGTCACGGTCGTTCAGACCCTCCGGGCCGGATTCAGTTCAGAGAAAAGGCGACATCCGCGGACTCCAGCCGGACCGCGGGAGGGACGCGTTTCGGATCCAGGCGAACGAGGACCCGGTGGGTTCCCGGGGTGAGATCCACGCGGGAGGATCCCGGACCTCCCACCTTGCGTCCGTCAATCCACAGTTCCGCACCGTCCCCGGCGCCCAGCGAAAACTCCGCGGGTCCGGCCCTGGAGGCGGTCACCTCCGTCGCGAGATAGACGCCCAGGCGTCCGGACCAAACCTCGGCCTGGGTAATCTCATCGATCAAGGACTTGGGAACGGATCCATTGACCAGGGAGTAGGTGGGTTTCCAGCGTTTGTCCTCCCAGGAGGCATCCAGCGGCCACAGTTCCCGGCCGGCCTGGGCGTCGGTGTGGACCGTCTGTGCCACGCGCCAGCGCCGGGCCACTCCACCGCGCGCGGCATCGTAGTCACCCGGCTTTCCGAGGCGGGAAAGGAAGGCCACCAGATCGAGTTGCTCCTGCTCGTTCAGGGGATCGAGAAGTCCCCCGGGCATCAGGGAGAGGGTGCCCTGTTCCCGCTTCGCGATATCGTTCTTGGGGATCGATTGCTCGGTGCCGGCGGCGGTGCGCAGGACGACCTCCTCGGGAGTCTCCCGCGCCAGCGTACCGGTGAATTCCGTGCCGTCCTTGGACGTGACCAGGATGCTGTGGAAGCCCTCCTTGATCTTGGCGTTCGGGAGCAGCAGGGATTCCACGAGGTAGTCGGCGGGGGCGCTGGCGCCGATGCTGGTGAGATCCGGGCCGACCCTGCCCCCGGCGCCGCCGATGCTGTGGCAGCTCAGGCAGGCCAGATCATTTCTTCGGTAGATCCGTTCCCCGCGGGCCGGGTCGCCCTGGGCCTGCGCCTTGGCGGCGATCTCGCGAATCACCTCCGCCGACGCCGCCGTGCTGTCGGTGGCCAGACCGGCGCCCCGGGCGAGGGCGACGACGAGATCCAGGTCACTTCGGCCGCCTTCGCGGGCCACACGCATTCCCGCGCGGGCGACCTCCGGATTGATCCCGCTTTCCGGGAGGGCGGATGCCACCGCCTTGCCCGCGCCCTTGGCGGGCAGAATGGATCGCCAGAAGGCGACCGCGTCCGCCTCGGGCATGGGGGAGCGGACGAGGGTGACGAGGACGGGAATCGACTTCCCGAGATCCAAGGCCGCCAGCCCCGCCGCGGCCTTGCGCTGGATGGCCGGATCCTTGCTGGAGGCCAATAGGGACAGGGCCTCCAGGGACCCGGATCCACCTACGGAACGCAGGGTGTTGAAGGCGGCCTCCCGAACTTCGGGCGGTGTGGTGCCCGCACCAGCCAACGTTGCCACCCGGGCGACGGAACCGGAGTCCTTCCACTCGGCGACAAGGCGAAGGACGGATACCTGGACCGCGGCGGATGGGGAGTCCAGAAGGCGATTCAGGTCCGAAAGGGTGCCACCGGGGCGCACCTTCCGGATTCGGTTCGCCGCGGACAAGGCGTCGAGCGCACGGGCTGCGGCGGCGTCCTGAAATCCGCCCCCGAGGACCTGGTCGTACAGCGCCCTCAATTCCTTGGGCGTTCCTGCGGAACCGATCAGCTCAATCCAGGGACCCGAACCGTCCGCCGGCAGCGGCTTGCCTCCGATCAACTGGCCGAGGACCTGGCTGGCTTGTTCGGGACGAATGGACTTGAGAGCGAACTCCAACTGCTTCTCATGGCCCTCCGTTTTCCACGAACCATCCCGCAGCGACTGGATCCACGGGTCCGACAGATCATTGATGGTCAGCCACAGGGCGTAATCCAGGGTGGGGTCCATCGGACGGTCGAGGACGGATAACGCGAGCGCGGCGGCTTCGGGGGTGTGAATCTTGGCCAGCGATCGCAGGGCTTCGACACGGACCTTGGGCGAGGGGTCCTGGATCAACTGCTTCAGGACCTGGATCCGGGCGGAGTCGTCCGCGCTGGCCGCGGACAACGACAACAGGACGGCCACGAAACCAACCGAGAGGACATTGCGGAGAAATCCCTGCGCCATGCCGGAGGATAGTCCGGCGAGCTTCCGGCCGACAAGTGCGGCAGCGGAGGATCCCGGATCTGTCGCTGCCTCGGATCCGGTGTGTGAAACAAGCCTTGCGCTGCCTGTCCCACCCCTCGAAGGGAATGGACCCATCCCAAAACGGCATCGCTAAACTCCCAGGGCGCGGCGCTCAGTTCCTGCGAACGAACTCCGAAAAGTTGCGCAACAATTGCAGGCCGACGCGCTGGCTCTTTTCCGGATGAAACTGCGTCGCCCAGATGTTGTCCCGGCAGACGGCTGCGGCAAACGGGGCCCCGTATTCCGTTCGCCCCGCAACAATCGAGTCCTCCTGCGGCTTCGGAAAAAAGCTGTGCACGAAGTAGAAGTGGGACCGGTCGGGAATCCCCGCGAACATCGGTGCGCCGGCCGGCGTGATTTCCACCTCGTTCCATCCGATCTGCGGAATCTTCAGGTGGGGTTCGGCCGCGGTGGGTTGAAAGCGGATGACGGGACCGTGGAACACTCCGAGACCGAGGGCACAGGAGTTGAATTCCTCGCTGCGGTCGAAGAGCGCCTGATAACCGACACAGATCCCGAGGAACGGACGTCCGGCTGAAATCCAATCCTGCACCGCACCGGCGAGGGCCTGTCGCTGGAGCGCCTGGAGGCAATCATCAAAGGCGCCCACGCCCGGCAGGACGAGTCCCCGGGCGGCGCCAATATCGGCGGGCGACGCCACCCGTCGCACGTCCGCTCCAGCCGCGTGCAGCGCCTTTTCGACGCTGCGGATGTTGCCGGAACCGTAATCGAGGAGCGCGAGCATGGTTTGTGGGGAACCGGCCGGCGGTCTCAGGCCGCGGCATTTTGTTCCGGACCAAGCCTAGCGGCCGGGCACGGAGCCGGCAACGGGAGTCCATGGCGGGAGTCCATGGCGGGTTCATGCGACTCCCGTGCGGATGTCCGGGGGCGATGAGGTCACTGCGTGGCTGGCTCTGTCGGTGCCCGCATCGTGAATGTGGGGCCTGAGCCCTGGGCCGGGACGTCGATGAATCCGGATTGGCGTCCGCAACGCCGGTGGATCCATTCCACTTCATAGTGGCCCGGGGGCAGGGGAGGCAGGGTGAAATGCCCCTGGGCATCCGTCACGGCGAACCAGGGGTGGTCGAAGACCGCGATGCGGGAGACGAGCCAGAGCGCGTTGTTGTCGCTGATCCGGATGCTGACGTCGGGCTTTTCCCAGCGGAGAATGAATTCCGTGTCGTTGGGCACCGCCTGGTTCCAGTTTTGGTTGGACTTCGAGGTGCCCATCAAATTGAGCCCCGGATTCCCCCGCGCCAGGATCCGGACCGGCTGGTTGGTGAACACCGCGAGGAAGGGGGGCTGGCACACGGTGTTCGAAATGGACAGCGTGACCGCCTGGGTGGGGGCGGAGCCGGCCCACGCGGGTGGATGGACGACGTACACGAGGACATCCGCCAGGCCGCCATTGGTCCCGACGAGATACGGCTGAAGGGTCAACCCGCGCGGCAGCGCCTTTGCGAGGGCCGGAGGCACGGAGACTTTGCGCGGTGCCGGTACGGGGCCCTGGAATCGAACCGTCCCATGGACGGGAACGGCGGTGGGTGTCGAAGGCTTGGAATTCGAATGGGCGCAGCCAGCGACGAGGACCGCAGCAGCAAGAAGGGCCGCCCAAGCAAGTCCGGAACGGTGATGGGATCTCATGGCAAGGAGTTTGAGATTGGGGCTCACTGCTGGACGTTGCATTCCCTGGAATTCTTCAGATCGATGACGCCGGCAGGTTCCCGCGCGGGAGCCACGGGAATCAACCCCAAGCTCGGATGCGGGAGATCAGGGGGGAGATGTCCCGTTCCGGGGAGCCCACTATCGCGCGAGAATTCTCACCCGGATACCCGTGGGGGTGGTGACCAGTTCCGCCTTGAATTGGCTTCCGAGGGCGGAGTCATCCATCGAGGCAAAGCTGCCCTGCGCGGGTTGAGCCAGTCCGATGATTTCATATTCCTCCCCTTCATGAAGGAGGCTCGGATTGGGAATCACCAATCTCAGGATGCCTCCGAGTGCGGCGGTGCCCTGAACGCGCAGCCGACCCGCCTCGATCCTCCCGTTCCAAAAGGCGATGGTGGTTTCGAGAACACTGGAGGGAGCCAGTTCCAGGTTGCCCTGAACTTCCAGGGTGTTCGGCAGGGAGTTCAGACGCATGATCCCCTCGATTTCCACGGAACCGGCGAGGGTTCCGGATCCATCCAGGGACGCCGTCGAACCGATCCCGAGATGATCACTTCGCAGCACCCCACCCGCACCCATCCGAACCTGACACCGCTCCAGTTGCGCGGAAGGCCCGAGTCGGAGTTCTCCCGACTCGGACACCTCGATCGACGACAGGAAGTCCGACGGGGGGCCATCGATGGAATCCAGTCCCGGTGCCAGCATCCGGCTTCCGGCACCCGAAACCAAGATTCGGATACGATCCCGGAGCGACCCGAGCTGGGGCAGCTCGAGGATCCCTCCGGAGGTGGCTTCGAGGGCCAGCGACGGAACGGAAAAGATCGCCCAGTCCACAGGCCCACGCCCCTGGGTCAGGGAGGGGAGGGTGAGGCGGCTGCCCGCTCCAGTGGCCACGAAGGTGGAGGACACCGGACGAAACAGGGTGAAATCCCCGGTGTCCGAGTAGTCCGAAAACTGCGGCAACGACGCGGTCGCTCCCTCCTCCACCCGGAAGGTGAAGGCATTGCCATTGAATGCGGCAGCGGGACTGATGGCCGCCGTGGGACCCTGAAGGATTAATTGGCCGCCGCGGAGGACGGACAACCCGGCGCCAAACGTTGCGGGTCCCTTGCAAAAGAAGGTGCCGCCGGAAATTACCCAGGGGGCGTCGAAGTTCCCCGGGGCTCCGAGGACCGCGAGGGCGTCGGTGATGGTCACGGGACCATGTCCCATCCATCCCTCGGAAACCGTTAGGGTGGACCCAGGCTCCATCTGCAGGGGCGCCCACTGTTCCATCCGGCGGACAAGGGTCCTCTCCGCCGTCACCAAGAGGGGCAGGTTTCCAGATACGGAGGGTATGTAGACGGAATCATTGTTCGGAGTCCTCCGTTGCATCCAACGGTTGGGATCGCTGAACAGTCCGGCGTCAGGACTGGACCAAACCAGCGTCTCCGGCGACACCGGCAGGGCACCAAAGTGGAGGACGAGGTCCGATGCCATCGGATTCCCTGCACGGTCCTTCACGAGGGTCGCCGGAATCCTCAATGAGAAGGAGGAGGACGCCAGTGGTTCCCCAGGGTTCACGTAAAGGGTCTCCCGATTGGCGGTGATCGCCGACACGGGGACGCGGCGATCATCCGTCCCTCCAGCGGTGCGATCCGGTCCGAGATCCATCCACTCCACCAGGGAAAGGTCCCGGATTTCGTTGCCGAGCACTTCGTTGAATCGCAGTGCGACGGCGGTGCCCGCCACCGGGAGGAAACCCGCCTCCTGGGGGTAGGGGACCACCAACACGGGGCCGGTTGTGTCGGGAACGAGTTCCAGCCTGACCTCGGGTGACCGGGTTTCCGAGCCCGCGGTGTCCACAGCGTGAATCTGGACGCCAACGGAAGTTCCGGCGGACCGGGTTGCCGGAACGTCCAGATCGAAGAGCACCGGTCCGGAGTCCCGGGTGGCCACGGACTGGCCATCGACCCACAGTGACGCCTGGCGCATTTGGACGTCGTCGAAGATTCCGACGTCCACGGGCAGCACGGAGCCGGCGAGGACCTGGATCCCGGGCGATTGGGGATCCTGGTCGAGCGTGGAAAAGTCGACGGTGACGGCCGGGGGATTTCCCCGCGCATCCGGACCGGTGGTGTTCACGATGGAGAGTCCGGCGTTGGCGTCGGCCACCAGGATGAGACTTCCCATGAACTCGAGGTCATGCGCCTGGGACCGGGAAGGGAAGGAGGTCAGGAAGCGGTTTGGATCGAGCGGATTGGTCGCATCGAACAGCGAGATGTCGCGGGCGCCGGGATTGAAGGAGACCAGGGAACCCATCCTCCCGGATCCGTTCAGGGCCAGCCCGTGAAGGATCAGTGTAGGGACCTGGCTGGAGAGGGCGAGTTGGACCGGCTGTGTCGGGTTCGACACGTCCATGGTGAGATATCCCCGCCCGGTGGCGGCGTGCAGGATGCCTTGGGAAATCACCATGTCGCCTTCGTAGGCCTGCCCCACCAGGGCATCGGTGGTGGACGTCCAGCCGAGGAGTCTGGGCGGGAACACGGAGAGATCGTGAATCTCGAGTCCCTCCTGGGTTGCGACATACAAGCGGTCCCCGGCGACGCGGAGTCCAAACACGGCGGTGCGCGTGGGGATCCAACCCAGCTCTCCGCCTGTGCCGGCGTCCAGAATGCGGACTTCCTGGCGCAGTCCGGCGAGGAAGCGACCGTGGTGTTCCGCGACGGCTTGTACGGGAATGGAGAGCGTCCGGATCCGGCGTGGATTTGCCGGGGTGGAGATGTCCACAAAATGCAGCCCGTAGTCCGAGCCCAGTCCGGTGGCCGAGGATGCGGCCACCGCAGCCACGCCGAGCGGTTCCGACACGGCGACGGCGAAGGCGCTTCCCGTCAGTGACAGTTGGCCCTCGACCCGCGGTTGCTCCGGGTCCTCGACGTTGGCGATCACCAGGCCGCCCGTTTCCGCCGCGACGTGCACCCGGTTTCCCTGCCGGGTCAGGCTCCGTGCGCTGCCCGGAAGGGCCAACGATGAAATCAAGCCGGTGGGACGGGCTTGTTCCGCCAGGGGATTCGTGCCCTGCAGCACTTCCTCCCCATCGGATTTGCCATCGCCGTCCGTGTCCTGGAGCAGCCGATTCGTTCCCACAATGAACTCCGCTTCGTCGTCCAATCCGTCCAGATCCGTGTCCGGTCCGGTCCCGGTCCTCATGGTGGGTTGGGGAAGCTCGAACGACGTTCCCAATCCGGACGTAACGAAATCGATGCTCCCCCGGCGCCCGTCCATCGGGGAAAAGATCCACCGGCGATAGGCGCGATCCGGTGCGAGGATCTGGGCGGGCAGTCCGTCCCGGGCATTCGGGGCGTAGGCGCGGAACTCCACACCCGTCTCGAGATCCTCGATCAGGGAGAAGTAGGGGCCCTGCGCAATCCGGTCCTCGTCCGAAGGCGATGCGGAGCTTCTGGGGTTCCAGTCCATGGAGATTTCCTCGGGATCGGGAATGCCGTCCCCGTCCGAGTCCGCCCGGGTGGGGGACGTCAGGTACATGGACTCCGTAAAATCGTCCAAGCCGTCCTGGTCCGTATCCACGCCGCGTCCATTGGGCGTGTTGGGATCCAGGCCAACATTTCGTTCGTAGGAATCCACCATCCAGTCCCCGTCGGTGTCCACGTCCCGCAGCGCCAGTTGCACGATGGCGTTGTCGGTCCCGTGGGACACGACCACGTAAAAGGTCGGGGTCAGGCCCGGGAGGCTGTTGCTGGTGGAAAGCGCGGTCACCAACCCCTGGGCGGTCACGGTCGCCATTCCGGTGGTGATCAGGCCCGAGTAGTGGGTGCCCGGGTCGGAGGTGATGTCCGTTCCCCCCTTCGAGACGTGCAGTTGGAGGGAGGTGCCGATTTGGACAAAGAACACGCCGCCCGTGTCCACCTGCAGTGTGGCGGCGGCATCGATTTCGGGAACCCGGAGATCGGCTTCCGTGGGCGCGGGTGGTGGGGAGGGAAGTTCGGAGGAACGGGAGAGCGGTGAGCGGGCCCGGTCGCAGGCCGAGAAGAGGGTCGATGCCAGTTGCATGGATTCCCGCAGGAAGGTGAGAAACACCGGCACCGTCTTTTGTCCCACAAGCGCCATGGTGGGGCCGAGGGCGGGATTGGATCCCAGGCAGGGGATCATGCCGTCCTGGATAAACTGGTCATGCTGGGCGTCCTCAACCTGGCAGATGTTCTTCCAGAGCCCGGGGAAGAGTTCGAAGATGGTGTGGTAACCTCCCCCCTCCACGGCGAAGCAGAGATCTCCGGTGGTGAAGGAGATCGACGTGCCCGGCAGGCTGACGGACATCGTGGGGGGGAAGAAGGTGCAGGGGTATTGGGACCAGTTCTGGATGGAACTGCTCTGGGACAGGCACGCGATCTCCCGGAGTTCCTCCTGCACAAACCCGCCGCCCCAGGTGCCGGAATGCTGCGCGGCGGCATTGGCAAGGCAGTAGATTTGGGAGGCCAGCGCCTCGGCTCCCGTTCCCGCCACCCGCTGGAGGTTCTTGTTCAGTTCGTCCAGGATCTCGGGATACTCCCAGCCCTCGCATCCGGTCTTGGGCGGAGGGGTCGTGGCGGGGACCCCGGGTGCGACTCCGTGCCAGCCGGGTTGCCGGATGCCAACCCCCGGATCACTCTCCACGAATTGTCCATCCGCCGTGACCGTTGCCGGTCCCTGGACCTCCCATCGTCCCGAATCGTGATTGAAGCTCCACAAGGTGGTCCTGGTGCCAGGAGCCAACAGGGAACCGGAGACCGGATCGGGAAGATTCGGGAAGCGGACGGCGGCGGGTTCGCGGAAGTTCTGGGGGCCGTCGGTCTGAACGGTGATCACCACCGGAAGCTTGAGGCCCGAGGGAAGGGGTTCCGGCAGTCGATCCCGCGGCACCAACGCGAGGCCCACCCTGCCTCCCCGGCTTCCCGAATCGGAAAAAAGGGATCCGGCCGGGACCACGATTTGGACGCCCGCCAGCGCGGGATTTGCGGACACCACCGATGCGGGAAGGCCGATGATCGTGGGGTTGTTGGGATCCACGGTGCGAAGTGCGTCGGATGGAATCCTGGGCAGGAAGATTTCACCGTCGTCGTTTGCGAGGTTGTCCTGACGGCCTGCGACCGCCGTCCAGGTCTTGCCCACCACCGGATAATAGGCGCCGCCCGGCCACTGGCTCTCGGCTGCGGTCCTGCCGTCGATGTGGACAAAAAATCTCCCGGCCGGACAGGGACTCAGCCGGAATCGGCCGTCGGAATCCGTCACCGCCCTCAGTTGTTCCTCGGCGCCGTCCACGGTAATGGTGACGCCCGCCAGGGGATGATCGGACAGGTTTCCGCCCGGGTCCCGGACCTTCTCCGCGGCGACCACCCGGCCGGAGATGGCGGTTTGAAACGCGGCGGAGTTGTCGTGCGTATGGTAGGACATCGTGAACGTCCCGCCCGGGATCGAGTCCCCGTCGAAATCGATCCGACCCGCCTCCGCGCCGAGGGCGGTGCCGTCCAGCGTGACGCGGACGCGCGCGTTCCCGGGAATCGGCTCCAGCGGGAAGAGCGTCGCCGACGTGCGATCCTCTGCGAGTTCCACCCAGCCCAGGAGTTTTCGTCCGTTGGCCTCGGTGTAGAATCGGGACGAATTCAATGAGGCGGAGGCGGGCAGGGGTTCCGAGAAGCGCAGGATGACTTCGCGAAGGACGGAAACATTGTGTTCCCCGGATTGGGGCGAGGATCCGGTCACCCGGATCAGGGGGGATCCCTCGCGGATTCGGTAGAACAGGCGGGACTCGGCGGGCGTGAGCGTCAGGCTGCGTCCGTCTGCGTCGGGGCTGGCGAGCACGGGTTTCCAGGACGAACCCGCCCCGAGCGATGGGCTGGATTCCACGGTGACCGGACCCGGATGGGTCCAGCGCAGCACCACGCGTTTCTGGACGTCCAATTCGGCCTGAAATCCGGCGGCGGCAATCCCGAAGGAAAACGCCACCAGAGCAAGGCATGGGATTCCCCGGGACAGGAACGACAAGGCGTGCATGGATGTGACACTCCTGCCGCCGGACCCGGGTTGTACAGGGCAAATCGCCGGGCTTCCCGAAGCGGCCCGGAGGTGCCCGGGTTGCGAGGGTGCGATCCGGAATTGATGGAGTCGCGCCTGCCGTTCCTCGCGACGGACCCGAGCACTTCCACCCGCCCGGCGGCTTGACGGCTTGGGGGGCTGCCCGGTCAACTGGCGCGGGTTCCCCAAGTCATGTTCACCAACCTGTATTCCGCGTTCCTGGCCTCGGCACAGGCGCATCCGGACAAGACGGCGCTCTACTGGGCTGCGCAAAAATTCGACTACCGCCATTTTGTCGGGCAATCGGCGTGGGTTTCCCGGGAACTGCGGGAGCGCCACGGCATCCAGCCGGGAGACCGGGTGGCCATCTGGATGCACAATCGTCCGGAGTTTGTATCCGCGCTCTTGGGAATCCTCGCCGCGGGTGCGGTGGCGGTTCCGGTCAACAATTTCCTCAAGCCCGCCGAGGTTTCCTACCTGCTCGCGGATGCGGGTGTGCGGGTGGTTCTGGCGGACGGCGCGCTGGCGGCGGGTCTTTCGTCGGCCGGGATTCCGGAACTGCCGGTGCTCACCGCGGAGCAATTCCCCGCGGAGCCGGATGTCCCGGGTGAAAGGGTGTCGGTGCCGCGCGCGCATTCGGATCTTGCCGTGCTCATCTACACGAGCGGAACAACCGGACATCCCAAGGGCGCAATGCTCACCCACGGCAACCTGCTCCACAACGTGGAGTCGTGCCGGCAGATCCTCCAGGTCGTTGCTGTGGACCGGTTCGTTCTCATGCTGCCGATGTTTCACAGCTTCATGCTGACCGTCTCACTGCTGCTGCCGCTGTTGACGGGGGGATCCATTGTGCTGATCCAGTCCCTCCATCCGGCCAAGTCGATGCTGGAGGAGATCCTGGTCAATCGCGGCTCGGTCCTCCCGGCGATGGCGCAGGTTTTCCGCATGCTGGCCGGACTCCCCGCCGGACTGGAGCTTCCGCTCCGGCTGTGCATCAGCGGCGCGGGTCCGCTGCCGGGAGAGATTCTTCGCGCGTTCAATGAGCGACATCCGGCCACGCCGCTCATCGAGGGCTACGGACTCAGCGAGGCGAGTCCGGTGGTGTCGGTCAATCCGGTTCAGGGACCCTGGATTGCCGGCACCATCGGGGTGCCGATTCCCAACGTGGAGATCAGCATCCGCGATCCGTTGGGGAATCCGCTGGCGGACGGCGTGGACGGCGAGTTGTGGGTGCGCGGTGGCAATGTCATGGCGGGCTACTGGAACGCGCCGGAGAAGACGGCGGAAACCCTCGTGGACGGATGGCTGCGCACGGGCGATGTCGGGCACCGGCGTCCGGACGGCTACTTCGTGATCACGGACCGCCTCAAGGACATGTTGAAGCCCAATGGCATCAATGTGTATCCGCGGGAGATCGAGGAGATCATCTACCAGTTTCCGGGCGTCCGCGAATGCGCGGTGGTCGGGGAGCCGGACGAACGGCGGGGGGAACGTCCGGTGGCCTTCGTGGCTCTCGACGAGGGGCGGACCTTCGACGAGAAGGCGCTGCTGGCATTCCTGAAGGAGCGGCTCGCGGATTTCAAGCTGCCGCGTCGCGCGATCGTGATGCCGTCCCTTCCCCGCAATGCCACGGGCAAGCTGCTCAAGACCCGGCTGCGCGAGTTGCTGCGCGAGGCCGGACGTTCGTCCGCGTCCGTGGGCTAGGCGTCCAGTGGGTCGGCTCCCCGGGATTGGAATGAAGGTGAACTCCAGGCGGTCCGATCGGGGCTCGGGCGGGTGGCCTCTCACGATTTCCGGGATGCTGCGGTGCGTCGCGGGCCTGGTCCTGGCGGCGGCCCGCGTGTTGGGGCAGCATGCCGTGCCGCCTCCCGATCCGTCCTCGTTCCAGCTTCCGGAGGTGCCTCCCGGCCGGGTTGAGGCGGAGCGCGATCTCCGGCGTATGGGCCTTCCTCCAGGATGGAAGGCCTCGGTTTGGGCGGCGGAGCCGGACGTGGTGCATCCCGTGTCGTTTGATGTCACCGGCGACGGGCGGGTGTATGTCGCCGAAAGCCTCCGGGCGTGGCGTGGCGTGCCGGACATCCGGAATCTTCTCCCATGGCTCGACGAGGATGTGGCGTCGCGGACGGTGGACGACCGGCTGGCCCTGATGCGGCGGATTTGGGGGGACGCGGGGCTCGCGCTCTACAGCCTCCAATCGGAACGGGTGCGGCTTCTGACGGATTCGGATGGCGATGGCCGGGCGGACCACTCCCAGGTGTTTGCCACCGGATTCAACACCCCCCTGGATGGGGTGGCGTCCTCGGTTCTCGCCCGGGGTCGGGACGTCTGGTTTGCGAACATTCCCGATATCTGGAGGCTGACCGATACCAATGCGGATGGGATTGCGGATCACCGTCGCAGCCTGAGTCACGGACATGGCGTCCGGATTTCCATGCTGGGGCACGACCTTCACGGACTCACCTGGGGTCCGGACGGACGCATCTATGTTTCGGTGGGGGACCGGGCTTCCCACGTCCTGCACGAAGGACGTTGGATCGGGAATCCGGAGTGCGGGGCGGTGTTCCGCTTTGAGCCCGATGGCAGCGGTCTGGAAATGGTTGCCGAGGGATTGCGGAATCCTCAGGAGTTGGTTTTTGACGACTGGGGAAACCTGTTCACCGGCGACAATAGTGCAAACATCGGGGACGAGTCGCGCTGGGTGCAGGTGGTGGCGGGAGGGGACAGCGGGTGGCGGATCGGATGGCAATGGGCCGAGAATCCAAGGTTCGCACAAGGGGGTGAGTGGCGGGGCGGGGCGGATGGGCCGGGCGCCACGTCACCCTGGATCACTGAGGGACTTTGGAAGCCCGCCCATCCGGGACAACCGGCCTACGTCGTCCCACCGGTGGCCAACTTCTCGGCGGGCCCGTGCGGCAACTGCCTATATCCGGGCACGGGACTCGACGCGTCCTGGAACGGACAATTCCTCCTGACGGATTTTCGGGGTTCCTCCAACGACAGCCTGCTGTGGCGATTCCGTGTGGTGCCGGACGGAGCAGGGTTCCGGGTTGTGGACCGCACGGAATGGATCCGGGGCGTCAATGCCACCGACGTCGCGTTTGGTCCGGATGGTGCGGTCTGGCTGTTGGATTGGACCGACGGCTGGGAGCCGGCCAACCGTGGACGCATCCACGTGCTGACGCCTCCGCCGGGTCCGGAACGCGCCCTGGGCGTGGAGACTGCGGCGCTTCTCCGTGCGGGCACGGAGTCCCTGCCGATCGGGCGGTGTGTGGAACTGCTGGGGCATGCCGACCGACGAGTCCGGCAGGAGGCTCAATTTGCCCTCGCCGCCCGGGGGGCTGCGGCTGTGGCCCCGCTGGTGGAAGCCCTTGCGTCGGGGCGACCCGTGGCGGTTCGGCGGCATGCGATCTGGGCTCTGGGACAGGTGGCGCGCGCGGCTCGGGGTGCCGGCGGGTTGGACGCCGCGCGAGCGATGGATCCGCTGATTCCCATCCTGTCGGATACCGATGCGGGAATTCGCAGGGTGACGGCCGCGGTCCTGGGCGATTTCCGGTACCCGGCCGCGGTTTCGAAACTGATCGATGCGTGTGGCGATGCCGACGCGTCCGTAGGCCGCGAGGCCGCTCTGGCCCTCGGGCGAATCGGGGATCGGAGGGCAGTGGAGTCGCTGGTGGCCCTGGCAAGGCGGGCGGGCGCGACGGATCCGGTGTTGCGTCATTCGGTCGTGCAGGGGCTTCTGGGATGTGCCGATGCCGGGGGACTGCTGCGTCTCGGGCAGGATCCGGATGCGTCGGTTCGGTTGGTGGTCGTCGTCGCCCTCCGGCGTTTGCAGCGTCCGGAGCTGTCCCGCTTCCTCTCCGACTCCGATCCAGCGGTTCGTGCGGAGGCGGCCCGGGCCATCCACGACCTGCCGATCGCCGCATCGCTTCCCGACCTGGCGGCCATTTCGGACGCGCGGCTGGGAGAGTCGGCATTCTCCCGGCGCGTGGTGAACGCCTGTCTGCGCGTGGGACTGCCGGAGACGGCGGGGAAGCTCGGGTCACTGGCAACCAACCGGCTGCTGGCGGTCCCCCTGCGGGCGGACTCGATTGGGGCGCTGGCGGCGTGGCCGGGCAACGAAGGACGCGACCGCATCACCGGACTGTGGCGTCCACCGATTCCCCGCCGGGATCCGATGGATGCGAAGGTCGTGCTGGAGCAAAGCGCCGGACTCCTGTTGGAGGATGCGTCGGATGCGGTGGTGGTCTCCGCCGCAGTGGCGGCAGCGCGGTTGAGGGTGACTGCTGCCGGACCGATTCTGACGCGGATCGCGCGGGACGACGGCAGGGTCGGGACGGTGCGTTCGGCAGCGCTCCAGGCGCTTTCGGATTTGGACGACCCCTCGCTCGCCACGTCTGTGGAGGCGTTGTTCGCGGCCTCGGATCCCGGTGTGCGCGGCCTGGCCCTCCGGTTGGCGGCCCGGTTGGGCGGTCCGGGTGCGGTTCCCCTGCTGCGCACAGTCCTGGAGACCGGAACGGATTCCGATCGTCAGGCCGCCTTTTCGGGACTGGCGCGAATTCAGGATCCCGCTGCGGCAGCGCTGCTGTCGGAATGGATGGACCGGCTGATATCGGGGACGGTGGCCGCCGGATTGCAGCTGGACTTATTGGAGGCTGCCGAGGTGTCCACGGATCCCGGCGTAGCGGCGCGGGTGGCGCGTTTTCGGGACGGACTGCGGGCCGATCCGCTGGGGAATTATCGACTGGCGATGGTGGGGGGATCCGCGGAGGCGGGGCAGGGTCTCTTTCAAAGCCCCGAGGTCCAGTGCATCCGTTGTCACCGGATCTGGGGACGTGGGGGGGAAGTGGGGCCGGATCTCAGCAAGGTCGGCAGCCAGTTGGACCGCGC
>JAEUHD010000300.1 GCA_016793645.1 Verrucomicrobiales bacterium | reverse complement strand
ACTCCCGTCCCCGGCTGAAAACACAAGCGCCATTCAGGCACTGATCCGTCCTCCTACCCCACCGCTTCCCCGGGCTTGTTCAACCAGGGGTGCAGTTGCTGGCTCCGCTTCGCTCCGCAGCACTACACCCTTGGATGTTAGGCCGCGTGTGTCTCATACTCAATCTGCAACTTAGGAAAAACATACTCCTTCAAGGTGGCGCTGACGTCAGCAAGGGCAGCGTCGAAAATCTCTAGTTGGGGCAACTCGAACGAAGTCGGATACCATCTGTGTCGGCTGCGTGTCTGAGCAAAGCCGACGGGCTGCTGTCCCAGCGAACGAAACAACGCGTCAACCTGACCATCAACGTCAGCAATTGCCCAATCCCTCATCTGCACGCCCATAAACTGACCGACGCTATACATCCCAAGCGCGTGGGAAGAAGGGGCATCAAGACTGTAATCGCGAATGCAGCGAGTGACCGAATCGGAAACCGTGATACCAAGCGAGAACTCTCCAATCCGGCGAAGGCTAAAGTCGAAGAAGATGAAGTATGCCCTGCCGCGCTCCGCAAAGTAGTCGTCACACAGAAAGCGGCAGCCTTTCGGAAGCTGTGGAATCTCCGCCAAGTCAACAGGCTTGAGAAACGGAAACTCACGCTGCCAAACCTCTCTGGCTCTTTTCAGGAATAGTTTCTGGATGCTGGGCATGGCGTGCGAAGTGGCCAACGTTTAAGGTCACCGACCGCCGCCGAAAGTGGGCTCCGACGGTGAATCGATGTTAGGCGTCAACATCGTCATCACTGAATCTCTGGCCATACAATCCGAACCTCTCTCATGCAGCGGTCGAGAACATCGCGGAGGTCCGGCGCAATAGTCGGATGCTCTCGCTGAAACTGCAAAACTGTCTGTCCCAACTCTCCGATAAACTCCGACGATGTAGTCCACGCTGACTGCATGAGCATGGAAACGAAATCTGCCCTCTCCGCAAACCCATGCGCTCGGAGCTTCACGACCAACTCGTCGAAAGGATGAAGGCTCACATTCATGGCTGCGCGCTTGATGACGCCTAACGCCAGAGGTGAGCGACCGCCGCCGACAGGGACGGAGGAGCGCACGAGGCACCCTCGAACTGCAGCCCGGCGTTGAACGGAGAAGCGGGGCGGCGGTTCGCTCCGCCGATTTTGTTCGGCGTTCTCAAGGGAAATCCATGTAACAATCCAACTCTCCGCACTTGCGACATCTGAACACCCAGACCATGCAACCATTCTTTCCATCGAGTGAAGTAAGGAACTCCTGCCACTCACTCTCGGTCCGAAATCCGGCCTGCTTCTTGAGTTTGTGAGCCAGTGGCTCCCCGTAACCCATCACATCGGCGTAACTGGCAGGACCGAGGAACTCGGCAGCGTCGCCACAGTGTGCAACCCAACTCTCCTCCTGCCAGCCTGCGAAACCTGGCGTCCGGTGCGCAACCTCCTCGATCACGCTCTGAGGAACAGGCTTTCGGTCGCCATGGTCGCCAATATTGCGGGTCGGCGTAAACATAGCATCGAACTTCTGGTGCGCTGATCCGTCGGCAATGCACCAAGGGCAGAGTGCTCGCCGTAATCCATCGTGAGGGCCATAAGGCTGGCCTGTGTAGATAAAGCCGCGGCTCTGGCCGCAGCATTTGCAGCGGATATCCGACGGCTCGACGCTTCCGGTTTTCACCGGATCTGGATGGTATGCGAACTGTGGCAGTGGCATGGGACGAGTGCCGCCGAACAGTTTGATTGAGCGACAGGCTCTCTGTCGTACGACTATTCGTACTACAAGCCGCCACTCTTTGTAAATGCCAGTTTGGCATGAGCTTATGGATTTTCGGGAATCGTACGATTGGCCAATCGTACGCAATGGTTGTCGTGCGACTATTCGCACGACAGCTTCCAGTTTTTGGAACGTGCTGGAGAGGCGAGGGTTGCAGGCGGAACCTGTCGTACGATTGGCCATCCGCCTTCTCCAAGGCTTCGGCGGGACAAGTCCGGATCTCAGAATTGGACGGAATCCCGGGCGTAATCCCCATTTCTTGCGAGAGATGGAGGCTCGTGCTTTCCGCCAATGCGTCTTGATGAGAATACCGTTTCGAGGGCCCTAGCCGTTCCTTGGTGTTCGTCGTCTTGGTCGCTTCGGCACGCGTCCCGGCGGGACGAAAAGCGGTAGAGGACTACCGCACTCCACGACGCTTCGCGCATTCTGGGGCGTGGGGAATGTCCGCCAGAACCTCACCGGGGGCGGATGTTCACCTCCCCGATGGGGTGCCCCCCAGGTTCCCGAGCGCACCCGTCCCGGAAATCCAACTGGCCGGTTGACGGCGCTGGGATGGCACTTTCACGCTCGGTCGCAGATGCGGGATTGCCCGGACATGATGGATTCAAGGTGCTTCGGGATCGCTCGGAGCGTGCTCGCTGCCGCCGGCCTGCGAGTCCTGGCGGCGGTGGTGGGTGTCCTGTTGTGGAATCCCACGGCTGCAGGCGCCGCGGAAGAGGCCAGGGCGGGTCACGAAACGTCCCCGAAGCTCATCGCACCGGCAGTCTCGACGCAGACCGGGCTCCTGCTCGAACCGCCGCTGGATCTGTCCGCCTACACGCGGGAGAAGTTCATCGAGGGGACGTCCACGGTCGGACGGGAGAGGATCGGCAGGCCCTGGACCAACCCGGTTGTGGCCCTGCCGCCCCATCCGCGGCCGGACGCGAAGGGCCTGACCGAGGACGAAGTGAAGGCCTACATGATGGAGGCGAAGCGGCGCTTCGATCGCGGGGAATCGGTGCCGGTCTCCGACGTGGGCCTGATCAGCACGCAGGAGGATGTCATCCGGCAGCCGATGCTGAACCATATCGCGGGGTTTTCGAATGCCGTGGTCCGCGTGTACCTGCTCGTGCAGAAGACGGCGTCCGACAAAGGCTGGTCGTATTTCTCCATCGTTCAGGACCTGACGGTCAGTCCCGCGCTCGACTATTATGCCGAACTGAAGGCGTCGGGGCCGAAGTTTGAGGGAACGAGTTGCTACAAGTGCCATTCCTCCGGTCCTCTGGCGATCCATCCGGCGCGCGAGGATCTGGTGCTGGATGCTCCTCTCGCGGCGGCGCTGGGCCGGCACATCGCGGAACAACCCCGCTCGCAGTTTGTCTTTCCGTCGGATTCTCCAAAGCCTCCGACGGGAAGTCCACTCACCCTCAAGTTCTGCGCCCGGTGCCATTCCGCGGACGGCGACCGCGATACGCTGTACCAGGTGCAGTCGCATCCGATCCGCGTGCTGGTGGACTTCGGCTACATGCCTCCAAACCGCCGGCTGAAACCCGAGGAGATCGCCGAACTCAAGGCCTGGCTGGACCACAAGGAATAGGGAATCCGCGGGGAAGCTTCGACGGCGGAGCGCGGAGCGTCTTCTGAGCATTTCGTTCATGCCGAATGGCTGAAGGATGAGGGGATCCACTTTGCGTGGGGTCCGTGAGGGCGCTCCAATTGGGGTGAGGAGTTCGTGTCTGCGCCCACCGCAGGTTCGCGTCCTCCTGTGATTGATCCCTGAATTGATATTCCCATGATGAAATCCCCTTGGAACTGGAATGGCCGTCGCACCCTTTGGAGCGGGTTGGCGGCCTTGATACTCGGTGCGCTCCCCGCGGCTCACGCCACCACCGTCGGATTGAACTTCTCCGACGATTGGAGCTCCGATGGCGGTGCCGCCGTGACGCTGGACGCCTTTGGCGTTCCCGCCGTGCAATGGTACAACCTCCCCCGCATCTTCAACTCGAATGCGGGCGGCGGGGTGTCCTCCAACACCGTCATCACCCTCCCCGAGGGTGGCCTGCTCACGGTTCAATGGTCCTGCGTCAACACCTGGAGCCTGACCGCCGATATTCCCACCGACTCCGGCGAGAATGAGGTGATCTATGGATATCTCGATGACACCGGGGTCGGGTATCAGGTCAGCGTCAGCGGTTTTCGAAACTCGATGGCGGACTATGCGATCACCCTGATCGCGTCCACGGACGGCGGGGACAGCTTCTCGGACGCGTTCGTCGTGTCCGGATCCGGGACCAACACGGTCACCTACACCGATATTCAGACGCCCAGCTATGCGGGCGGCGCGTTCAGCGTCAGTTCCGAGACCGCGGTGATCTCCACGCTGGCCACGAACAATCTCGCCGTCATCACGGGCGCTCCCCGGGACGGTTCGAAGCGGTCTACGCTGGCGGGACTGTTGATCCGGTACACCCCGGGGGGCCAGAACCCGCCGATCATTGAAGCCGAACCCGCACCGCCGACGGGCACTGTGTATGTCGGTTCCCCGTTCAGCCTGCAGGTCGGCGCCTCGGGAACCGCCCTGAAGTACCAATGGCGTCTCGGAGGCAAGCCCATCGAGGGCGCGACGGGACCGCTCTACGCCAAGACGTCCTCGTCGTCGGCGGATGCCGGGGACTACGATGTTGTCGTTTCCAGCGACTACGGGTCGGTGACGAGCGGCGTGGCCACGGTCACTCTGGCTCCCCTGGTGACCCCCAGCGTCACCGCGGCACCCGTCAGCCAGTCCCTCTTTGTGGGGTATCCGGCCACGTTCAGCGTCGGGGCGACGGGCGGACAGCTGTCCTATCAGTGGTCGCACAATGGCGCGGTGATTCCCACCGCGACGAATGCCACGCTGACGCTGCCCTCCCTCTCGGTTGCGGACCGCGGCTCCTACGAAGTTCAGATCACCAATTCCGTCGGTTCGGCGACCAGCGGCGCCACCCTGACGGTGACCGCTCCGTCCACGCCCTACGAAGTCGCGATCGCGGCCAGCCGGCCGATTCTGTACCTCCGCATGAATGAGACCGCGCCGGTGTCCCAGAACACCGCCACGAACCTCGGCAGCACCGGAACGACCGGGACGGGATTGTACCTGGGATCGCTGACGCGGGGCACGCCGGGTGCCCTGGCGGGAGATGTCGGAACGGCGGTGACGCTGTCCGGCGGGCGGGTCTCGGTCGGATACAATGCGGCCTGGAACCCGCCCGGTTCCTTCTCGGTCGAGTGTTGGGCGAAGCCCTCGGATACCGGCTCCGGAAATCGTGTGCTGGTCCAATCCATGATCAACGGGGAGTACCCGGACAATGCCAACGACCGCTCGGGATGGGCGTTCCGGCAGAATGGTACGAGCCTGCAATTCGTGATCGGCGGAGCCGATGGCGCCCCGTTCTACACGACCATCATCACGGCCACGGACGCTGTGGCGGCCGGTGTCTGGAGCCATTTTGCCGCAACGTATGATTCGTCCACGCTGGCCGTGACCCTGTACGTGAATGGCGTCGCCGTCACCAATGTGGTCGCGGACGCCGCAGTGCTTCCGAATACCGCGGCTCCGCTGCTCCTCGGCGATCGCGGCTACGGCGGATGGACCTTCGCGGGCAGCCTGGATGAGGTGGCCGTGTATCCGGTTCTTCTCAGCACCGGACAGCTTCAGACTCACTATCAAGCGGCGTTGCAGGCGGCGACGGCTCCCGGCTACCGGAACCTCGTCGTGGCCGATGGTGCCGCGGAGTATCTCACCCTGGACGGCGTCGCGACCTCGCCGGGAACGCCCGCCGCCAATCTGGGCACCCTGGGCAGCGCCTGGACGGGCCTTTACGGGGGCGCAGGAACGACGGTCGGCAATCCGCTGATCGCCACCGGGGGAATCGGACCGCGCCCGGCGGCGTTTGCCGGATTTGAATCCACCAACCTTGCCGTGGCGATGACCAACGGATGGGTGACGTCCCCGGCCCTTCCCCTGGGGGGCTCGGTGTCCGTGTTGTGCTGGATTAACCGCGAGGAGATCTCGACGACGGGTGATCTCAGCTGGCCTGCCTGGTTGGGTGGCGGCGGACTCCACCTCAACAATGGCAGCGCCGGCACGCCCGAGGCCGAGCTGCGCTATCACTGGAACGGCGAGCAATGGGGCTGGGGATCCGGTCTGTATGTGACGCCCAACGTCTGGACCTTTGCGGCCCTCGTCGTCGAACCGGACAAGGCGACCATCTACAAGGCGGAGAACGGCACGCTCGAATCCGCGGTGAACACGGCGACCCACGCACCGATGGTGGTGACCTCGCCGCCGGGATTCGGGGGCAACCAGCCGGGGCGGGCGGATCGGAACTACATCGGGTTGCTGGATGAAGTCGCCGTCTATGATCGCGCGCTCACCGCCGAGGAAGTGGCAGCCATCGTCGCCAGCTCCACGAGCACGACTCCGGTTCCTCCGGGCATCCTCGACGTGTCGGGAACTCCCGGAGCCTACGTCCTGACCTGGACCTGGGGCGTCCTCCAGTCCTCCACGTCGTTGTCCGGACCCTACGCGGCCGTTCCGGGCGCCTCCTCGCCCTATCCGCTGCCCAGCACCGGTGACGGACTCTACTACCGTCTGTCCGCCCCATAGGCGGCGAACCTCAAGCGCGGGGCGGCCGGCGGACATTCGCCGGCCGCCTTTTTGTTTCCAGGGAAGCCGGCTCGCAGAGCCCTGCTGGATCCACGTGCAGGCCTCCTTGGCCCGTCAGCGCGGCGTGGGCGCCGGGACCAAAGGCCTGATCCATCCACTCGAAGGGAGTGCACTCACCGGCTCCCTCGAACCGGATGCCCTGGAGATCGAACTTCGTTGGAGTCGTCCGAACCGGGCCATCGTTTCACGGCCGTGGCGGATCGGTGAGCGAATCCCCATTGCGCACCGGGGTTGACGAAGCTCCACTGGGGTTCGGGTTGCCGCGAGCCCACCGAGGGTCCGTGTCCCCCCGAATCGGAGCTGCCTCAATTCAATCCACGAACCCATGATGAGAACCCCCTGCGACCGGAGCGGCCTTCAGACCCTTCTTGGCGGGCTGACGGCCTTGATCCTCGGCGCCCTCACCGCGCACGCCACCACGATCGGGTTTAACTTCTCCGACGATTGGGGATCCGACGGCGGTGCCGCCGTGACCCACGAGGCGTTCGGCGTTCCGGCCGCGAACTGGTACAACCTCCCCCGCGTCTTCAACTCCAACGCCGGCTCCGGGATTTCGTCCAACACGGTCATCACCCTGCCCGAGGGGGGATCCCTGGCGGTGGAATGGTCGTGCATCAACACCTGGAGCCTGACGGCCGACATTCCCACGGACACCGGGGTGAACGAGGTCGTCTACGGATATCTGGATGACACCGGGACCGGGTACCGGGTCCGCTTCAGCGGATTTCGGGATTCCATGGCGGATTTCGCGATGACCCTCATCGCGTCCACCGATTCCGGTGAAGGATTCAAGGACGCCTTTGTGGCGTCGGGATCCGGGACCAACTTCGTCAGCTACACCGAAATCCAGAACCCCGACTACGCGGCCGGCATTTTCAGTGTCAGCTCGGAGACCGCGGTCTTCTCGACCCTCGCCACCAACAACGTCGCCATCGTCAGGGGCGTGCCGCGCGAAGGCTCGTTTCGGTCCACACTGGCGGGACTGCTGATCCGATATACGCCCGGCGGCCGGAATCCGCCCATCATCGAGGAACAGCCCCAGCCGCCCTCGGAGACCGTTTTTGTGGGTTCCCCGTTCCATCTTGAGGTGGTGGCCTCGGGAACGGCGTTGAAGTACCAGTGGCGCCTGGCGGGGGAGCCCATCCCGGACGCGACGGGACCCGTCTATGCCAACCCGGAGTCGTCCGCGGACGACTCGGGGGATTACGATGTCATCGTTTCGAACAATTTCGGTTCGGTGACCAGCCGCGTGGCGACCGTGACACTGGCCTCGCTCGTGTCCCCCAGCATCACCACGCCGCCGGCAAGCCAGTCGCTGTTCCCCGGATATCCCGCCACCTTCCGGGTCGACGCCACGGGCGGTCAATTGTCCTACCAATGGCGGCACAACGGCGCGCCAATTCCGGGAGCCACCCAGGACACCCTGAACCTGGCGTCCATCACGGCGGCGGACCGCGGATCCTATGAGGTCCAGGTCAGCAATTCCAAGGGCTCGGTGACCGGTTCGGGCCAGTTGACGGTCCTCACGCCCACGACGGCGTACGAGGGCGCCATCGCGGCGAGCCGGCCCATCGTGTATTTCCGGATGAACGAGACGGCGTCGGTGTCCCAGAACACCGCCACCAACCTGGGAAGCACCGGAACGGTCGGAACCGGATTGTATGAGGGGTCGCTCGCGCGGGGTACGCCCGGTGCCCTCGCCGGGAACACCGGGACGGCCGTGACCTTGTCCGGAGGGCACGTGTCGGTGGCCTACAATCCCGCGTGGAACCCGTCCGGATCCTTTTCCGTCGAGTGCTGGGCGAAGCCCGTCGATACCGAGGCCGGATCCCGTGTGCTCGTCCAGTCCATGATCAACGGGGAGTTTCCGGATAACTCCGATGACCGCTCCGGCTGGTGTCTCCGCCAGAGGGGTGCTGATCTGCAGTTCCTGATCGGCGGGTCGGATGCCAATCCTCCCTATGTCATCATCACGGCGACCGGCGCGCTGGTGGGGGGAGTCTGGAGCCATGCCGTGGCCACCTATGAGGCCGGCTCCCGGGTCGTGACCCTGTACGTGAACGGTGTCGTTGTCGCCACCGAGACATCGGCGGCCGCCGTGCTGCCGAACACCGCGGCTCCCTTGCTGCTCGGGGATCGGGGATACGGCGGATGGACCTTCCCGGGAAGCCTCGACGAGGTGGCGGTGTACCCTGTCCTGTTGGGCGCCGGACAAGTTCAATCCCATTACCAGGCGGCGTTGCAGGCGGCGACCGCCCCGGGTTATCGGAGTCTCGTGGTGGGCGACGGTGCCGTCGTGTACCTGACCCTGGACGGCGACGCCGACCCAACGATCGCGTCGAACTTGGGAACCTTGGGCGGAGCGTGGAACGGCATCTATCAGGGCGCCGGGACGACGGTGGGAGATCCCCTGATCTCCACGGGTGGGACGGGGCCGCGTCCGGCGGATTTCCCCGGGTTTGAACCCGGCAACCTGGCCGTCGCCATGACCAACGGATGGGTGACCTCCCCAGACCTGCCGCTGGGTAATTCGATCTCGGTCCTGTGCTGGATCCGTCGTGAGGACATCTCCACGACCGGAGACCTCAGTTGGCCCGCATGGCTGGGTGGCGGTGGGCTTCACCTGAACAATGGCAATGCGGGCAACCCCGATGCGGAACTGCGCTATCACTGGAATGGGGACCAGTGGGGCTGGGAATCGGGACTCTGGGTCCCTCCCAACGTCTGGACCTTTGCCGCACTGGTCATCGAACCGGACAAGGCGACCCTCTACAAGGCCGTGAACGGGGTCCTGGAGTCCGCGGTGAACACGGCGACCCACGCGCCGATGGTCGTGATGTCGCCCCCGGGATTCGGCGGCAATGAGCCGGGGAGGGCGGATCGGGACTACATCGGATTGCTGGATGAAGTGGCCGTGTATGATCGCGCACTCACCGCCGCCGAGGTGGCGGCCATCGTGGCAAGTTCAACCAGCACGGCCCCGGTTCCCCCGGGGATCCTCGACGTGTCGGGAACGCCCGGCGCCTACGTCCTGACTTGGACTTCGGGCATTCTGCAGTCCTCGAAGTCCCTGTCGGGCCCCTACGCCGCGGTGCCCGGGGCCTCCTCGCCCTATCCGCTGCCGGGCAGCGGGGACGGACTCTACTACCGTTTGACCGCCCCGTAGGCGGCAGTCGTCAACGGCGTGGCGGCCGGCGGCCTTTCGCCGGCCGCTTTTTGATTTCGACGGCGGGCCGTTGCGGAAGATCCGCGGGACCGACGCGGAGGATTCCCGAGGTGAGGATGCGCGCGCGGAGTCCTCCGCGTCCCTCCAGCGCCGCGTGGGCGCCGGGACCGAAGGCCTCGTCCATCCACTCGCAGGGCGTGCACTCGCCGGTGCCCTCGAACCGGATGCCCTGGAGTTCAAACTCCGTTCCGATCAGGGCGTTCAGGTCCACTCCCCGGGTGATCACATTGCGCCGATACACCGAACAGGCGCGTCCCCGGAGGCCGAGCCGGCGCACGAGGTCCCGGTGGGTCTCCAGGGCGAAGAAGGTGATCTGTCCCTTGTAGTCGCGCTTGAAGTCGAAGAACCGGTCCCCTTCGAGCCCGCGTCCGGCGATGCAGTGGACTTTCCGGACCTCCCGGATGGGATGGCGCCCTGCGGGCTCACCGTGATGCCCGAAGAAATTGTGTCCCGAGGAGAGGAACAGGTGAACCAGCCTGGGGCCGGTCTCGGTCGTTCGGGTTCCCATCGTGGTTCCCCCACCGTCGAGTCAGCGGGAGGCCTTGGCAGCACGGGTGGCCGCCTGAAGCGCTTCGATCTCCGGCTTCAACTCCCGGCGTGTGGTGCTGTCCATGCGGTCAATGAACAGGATTCCGTTGAGGTGATCGACCTCGTGCTGGACCGCACGGGCCAGCAGTCCGCCGGCCCGGAAGGTGAATGGCTCGCCCCGGTCGTTCCACGCCGTGACGTCCACTTCGCCCGGGCGCTCGATGTCCGCGTAGATCTCCGGGAAGCTGAGGCAGCCCTCGGGTCCCTTCACCGGCGGACCGGCGGGGGTGACCTGCGGATTGATGAGCACGAGCGGCATGAACGCCTCGGCGTCGGCGGGCTGGCCGGAAATCCACAACTGGGACGGGCGATCCTTCACGCCCCGCACGTCGATCACCGTCAGTTGAAGGGCGTGTCCCACCTGCTGTGCGGCCAGTCCGACGCCACGCTCCAGACGCATGGTTTCGAACATGTCCGCGATCAGCCGGGTGACCTCAGGGGTCACGGACTCGATGCGGGCACCCTTCTTGCGAAGCACCGGTTCTCCGTATTGGACGACGGGGAGGGGCATGGTCGGCGGGAATCCTGTCGGTGGCGGCCTATCGGGGCCAATTGCGCATCAGCGCCGCAATATCCGTGACCGACGGACTTTCGGCGGTGCGCACGTAGTGACCGCTCGTGCTCACGCCGCACAGCAGACTGTCCGCATTGTCTAGGCCCAGCAGCTTTCCGAGGCAGAAGCCGCTGTTGAAGTGGTCCCCGGCACCGGTGGTGATCCTGGGCTTGGTGCAGACCGGACCCGCCACGACGTCGGCGCGTCCGCCCGAGACCGCGAGGGCATAGGCGGTGGGGTGCACCACCAGGGTCTCCACCGACACGCGCTGGGCGATTTCGACGCTCAGCGCGGCGAGCGAAGCGGCATCCCGCGGCGTGCCGTCGAGTCCCAGCACGCGCGCAATCTCGCAGGCCTCCTTTTCGTTGAGCCCGAGGATGACGTCGAACTTCGACTGGAACTTGGCAATCAGCTCCAGGGCGCGCGCGATGTCGCCGGGGAGGCGTTTCTCCGGGTCGGCGAGGTCGAAGAAGATGCGGCGGCGCGGTCCGGTGACCCCGCCGAGCAATTCGCCCTGGATGGACGCCCAGATGTCGCTCATGTAGGGCAGCATCGTCCAGTTGACGAAGGCGACGAGGCTGGAGCCATTGAACTTGGACGCGAACTTCTCGCGTCCGTAACGCTGGAGGATGTTCTCCCAGGTGACCTGCTTGAGCGTGTAGTGCTTTCCGACCATCAGCTTGCCGTCCTCAAACTCGAGGGCGTCGGTCAGGCCCGGCTCGCAGATGGTGTTGACGTCCGCGCGCGCGGCGAAGGGTTCGAAGACCGGGTGCATTGCGGGCCACCCCAGGGACCCCACGTAGGTGACGTTGAGTCCGAAGCTCGCCAGGGCGTTGGCCATGATGGGGCCGTTGCCGCCGAGCTTGGTCAGCACATTGACCAGTTCGATGTTGGTGCTGCGTCCGGCGGCGGCGGCGAGGCGCTGCGCATAGGCGGCGATGGTCGGGACGCGGTCGTAATGGTTGGCGTCATGACGCTTGTCCACCACGTGGAGGATCTCGTCGACGAAGCCATCGAGTCCGACAAACGCGCTGAGGCTGGGGACACGCGAGGCGGCGCCCTCCAGTCGGGAGGCCACCTGGCTGCGGAATTCCTGGGAATCAATCATGGAAAGGGGAATCAGATCGGGGAAATGGGTTCAATCGAGTGCGATGCCCAGAATGTCGAGGACCCGGTTGAGTTCGTCGTCGTCGGTAAACCGGATTTCCAGGGCGCCGCGTCCCGCCTTGTACCGGAGCGCCACCCGCGTGCCGAGACGTTCGCGGAGACGTCCCTCGAGGTCGGTGACATGGGGATCCCGGGGCGTGGGGGACGGCGTCGCGGAGGACGCCGGGGTTTTGGGGCCCGCGAGGATGCGGGCGACCAGTTCCTCGGTCTGGCGGACCGTGAGTCCCTCGGCTTCCACGCGCCGTGCGACGGTGAGTTGCTGGACCGGATCCGTGAGTCCGAGGATGACCTTGGCGTGTCCGACGGAGAGGCGTCCTTCGCGAAGTGCGGATTGGACGGGTTCCGGCAGGCGGAGCAGGCGCAGGGCGTTGGCCACGGCGGCGCGGGATTTTCCCACTTTGCGGGCCACCTCGTCCTGGGTCAGGCCAAACCGGGTCGCGAGTTCCTGATAGCCCAGCGCCTCCTCGACGGCGTTGAGGTTTTCGCGCTGGAGGTTTTCGATGAGGGCCAGTTCGAGGACCTCGGCGTCGGTGGCGGCGCGCTCCAGCACCGGCGCTTCGGTCAGGCCTGCGAGTTGGGCCGCCCGCCAGCGGCGCTCGCCGGCGATCAATTCCAGGTGGTCACCGACCACGCGGACCAGCAGGGGCTGCACGATGCCCTGCTCCCGGATGGACGCAGCGAGATCCTCCAGGGCTTCGGCGGGGAAATCCTTCCGGGGCTGAAGCGGGCTGGGCCGGATCCGGGAGAGGGGAACTTTCCGAACGGTGGGACCGGACGGTGGTGCCGGGGCCACAGGGGCCGGGGGGGCGGATGGGGTGGACGCAGCGGCGGCGCCGCCCGACAGCAGCGCGCCCAATCCCCGTCCCAATCCCGGTTTCGCCATGGCGGCGAGAGTAGGAAGCCGTGGAGTGCGAACGCAAAAGGGATTTTCCGCAGGTTTTTGGGGTTGGGTGGCTTGGGAAGGGCAGCTTGGGGAAGGGTGGCTTGGGAAAGGTGGCTGCGGGCTGCGCCCGCGGGTGACTCCTCCGACGCACCACAGTGCGGAGGACCTGCGCCCGTGGAGTTTCCGTCGCGAAATTCGCTCCTGCGCCCCGGGGTACGCCCTGGGGTCCGCGGCGGCCCTGCCGCGGACGGATTCCAGAACCGCGCGGCAGCGCGGCTCCACCTCTGGGTTGGCTTGGGAAAGGTGGCTGCGGGCTGCGCCCGCGGGTGACTCCTCCGACGCACCACAGTGCGGAGGACCTGCGCCCGTGGAGTCTTCGTCGCGAAATTCGCTCCTGCGCCCCGGGGTACGCCCTGTGGTCCGCGGCGGCCTTGCCGCGGACGGATTCCAGAACCGCGCGGCAGCGCGGCTCCACCTCTGGGGTGGCTTGGGAAAGGTGGCTGCGGGCTGCGCCCGCGGGTGACTCCTCCGACGCACTGCAGTGCGGAGGACCTACGCCTGTGGAGTCTTCGTCGCGAAATTCGCTCCTGCGCCCCGGGGTACGCCCTGTGGTCCGCGGCGGCCTTGCCGCGGACGGATTCCAGAACCGCGCAGCAGCGCGGCTCCACCTCTGGGTTGGCTTGGGGAGGGTGGCTGCGGGCTGCCGCCCGCGGGTGACTCCTCCGACGCACCACAGTGCGGAGGACCTGCGCCCGTGGAGTCTCCGTCGCGAAATTCGCCCCTGCGCCCCTGGGTACGCCCTGTGGTCCGCGGCGGCCCTGCCGCGGACGGATTCCAGAACCGCGCGGCAGCGCGGCTCCACCTCCGCAGTGCGGAGGACCCACGCCTGTGGAGTCTCCGTCGCGAAATTCGCCCCTGCGCCCCGGGTACGCCCTGGGGTCCGCGGCGGCTCTGCCGCGGACGGATTCCAGAACCGCGCAGCAGCGCGGCTCCACCTCAGGGGTGGCTCGGGAAAAGAAAAACGGCGGACGAACCTCGGTTCGTCCGCCGCTGCGAATCGGGCCTGCCGATATCAGTACCGGTAGTGTTCCGGCTTGTACGGGCCGTCCTGGGAAACGCCGAGGTAGTCGGCCTGGGCCTTGGTGAGCTTGGTCAGCTTCACGCCGATCTTCTCCAGATGCAGGCGGGCGACCTCCTCGTCGAGCTTCTTCGGGAGGCGGTACACCGTCTTCTCGTACTTGTCCTTGTTCGCCCACAGGTCGATCTGGGCGAGGGTCTGGTTGGTGAACGAGTTGGACATCACGAAGGAGGGATGTCCGGTGGCGCAGCCGAGGTTCACCAGGCGGCCTTCGGCGAGCAGGTAGATGCTCTTGTTGCCGGGCAGGTGGTAGCGGTCGTACTGCGGCTTGATGTTCTCGATGCGCACGCCCTTGGCCTTTTTGAGGGCGTCCACCTGGATCTCGTTGTCGAAGTGTCCGATGTTACACACGATCGCCTGGTCCTTCATCTTGAGGATGTGGTCCACGGTGATGATGTCGCAGTTGCCGGTCGTGGTGACGTAGATGTCGCCGGTGCCGAGGGTGGACTCGATGGTGTTGACCTCGAAGCCTTCCATCGCGGCCTGCAGGGCGTTGATCGGGTCAATCTCGGTGACCACCACGCGGGCGCCATAGGCGCGCAGCGAGTGGGCGCTGCCCTTGCCCACGTCGCCGTAGCCGCAGACCACGGCCACCTTGCCGGCGACCATGACGTCCGTGGCGCGCTTGATGCCGTCCGCGAGCGACTCCCGGCAGCCGTACAGGTTGTCGAACTTCGACTTGGTGACGGAGTCGTTCACGTTGATGGCGGGCACCAGCAGCGTGCCGGCGTCCTTCATCTGGTAGAGGCGGTGCACGCCCGTCGTGGTCTCCTCGGAGACGCCGCGCCAGTCCTTGACGATCTTGGTCCAGATTCCGGGCTTCTCCTTGGCGATGCGGCGGAGGAGCGCCTTGACGACGGACACCTCATGGCTGTCGCCCTTGTCCTGATAGGCCCACTTCGAACCCTTCTCGAGTTCATATCCCTTGTGGATCAGCAGGGTGACGTCGCCGCCGTCGTCCACGACGAGCTGCGGTCCCTTGTCCCCGGGGAACAGGATGGCCTTGAGGGTGAGTTCCCAGTACTCCTCGAGCGTCTCGCCCTTCCAGGCGAACACGGGGGTGCCGGTGGCGGCGATGGCCGAGGCGGCATGGTCCTGGGTGGAGAAGATGTTGCAGGAGGCCCAGCGCACGTCGGCGCCGAGCGCGACCAGGGTCTCAATGAGCACCGCGGTCTGAATGGTCATGTGCAGCGACCCGGTGATCCGGACGCCCTTGAGGGGCTGCTGCTTCGCGTACTTCTTGCGGACCGACATCAGGCCGGGCATTTCGTGCTCGGCGACGGCGATCTCCTTGCGGCCCCAGTCGGCGAGCGCGATGTCCCGGACGACATAGTCCGAGCCCGCGGGCGTCAGGGCGGCGTAGGTGCCGAGGTTGGGGAGAGCGGCGGCGACTTCGGCGAGCGCAGCGGCGGGTTTGATCTTGGATTTGGCCATTTTGATTAAGTGTTCAGTTTTCAGTGTTCAGTGTTCAGGTGAAGCGGCCCTTCGGGCCAAAGAGCGGATCAATCCCTGAAGCATCGCCGAGATCTCCTTGAGATCGGCAACCAGTTGGTCGGAATCCGCTTTGCTGATCATTTCCAGTTTCAGAGCAATATAGACTTGGGTCCGTAACTCTGCGGCGGAGCCCTTCGCTATCCGCAGAAACCGGATGAATTCGAGCCTGCTGTCGCGCTCACAACCTTCGGCAATGTTGGAGGGAACCGAGATCGACGAGCGCTGCATCTGGTCTCTTAGGGCATACGGTTTTGCTTCCGCCACCAAACGACAGATGAAGACCGCAACCCGGCTCGAGCGCCTCCAAACTTCCAGTTCCTCAAAAGATTGGTAGGCCATGGCGAAGGCGTTCCTGTTCGGTTGATGTGTCGGACCGTCTCGGCCCTGAACACTTCACACTGAACACTTGAAACTTCCTACCGCACCGCCTTCTTCAACGCGGCAACCTTGTCGGTCTTCTCCCACGGGAGATCGGCGTCCTCCTTGCCGAAGTGGCCGTAGTTGGTGGTCTTGGAGTAGATCGGACGGAGCAGGTTCAGCTGCTTCACGATGTCCGCCGGCTTGAAGCTGAAGACGTCCTGCACCGCATCGGTGATCGCCTGGTCGGTCAGCCCGCCCTGCGCGGTGCCGAAGGTGTTCACGTACACGCTGACGGGATCGGGATATCCGATCGCGTAAGCGAACTGGATTTCAGCGTGGTTGGCGAGGCCCGCGGCCACGATGTTCTTCGCGACGTAGCGGCCCATGTAGGCGGCGCTGCGGTCCACCTTGCTCGGGTCCTTGCCGGAGAAGGCGCCGCCACCGTGACGGCCCCAGCCACCGTAGCTGTCCACGATGATCTTGCGTCCGGTCAACCCCGTGTCGCCCTGGGGTCCGCCGACCACGAAGTTGCCGGTCGGATTGATGAGGAACTGCGTCTTCGGGGTCAGGAGCCGCTTGGGCAGGACCTTCTTGATGACCTCCTCAATGCAGAACTCCTCGATCAGCGAGTGCGCGACACCCGCAGCATGCTGGGTGGAAATGACGACGTTGGAGATGGCCACCGGCTGGTCATCCTCGTACACGACGGACACCTGCGACTTGGCGTCCGGACGCAGCCACGGGGCGAGCTTGCCGGCCTTGCGGATGGCGGTGAGCTTCCGTCCCAGCCGGTGCGCGAACATGATCGGGCTCGGCATCAGCTCCTCGGTCTCGTTGCAGGCGTAGCCGAACATCAGTCCCTGGTCGCCGGCACCCTGTTCCGCCTTCTTCTTGCCCTTCGCCGCGCGGGCATCGACGCCCTGGGCGATGTCGGGGGACTGCTGGGTGATGAGCAGGTTCACGAACACCTTGTCGGCGTGG
>JAEUHD010000369.1 GCA_016793645.1 Verrucomicrobiales bacterium | reverse complement strand
CGCCGGGTTCACCCTGGCGGAGGCCGCCGCAAAATCCGAGGGACGCCACGCCACCGTCAACACCGGCAAGATCGGGAGCGGGGACTTCAACAACAACTCCAACGTCGTCTACGTACTGCAGGGACTCGCCGCGGAACTGGTGGGAGTGAATCTCCGGTTCTGGGGATATGCCGACTGGGAAGTGGATCTCGCGGGCCGTTACTACGCGGCCATCCGCGGGAAGGTTGATTTCGGAACCACCACCGTCAACGAGGTCCTTGAGGTCGCCCATCGGGTGCTCGCGGCCGCCCTCGTTGAGGATCTGCAGCCGGGGGAGAATCGACTGGAAGCCAACCTTTACGGGGAACCCAACGCGTCCTATCAACTGCGCACATCCACCGACCTCCAACTCTGGGTGGATCGGGAAAAGGTGACGCTCAGCCGGGTTCCCACGCCCGTTTCCGTTTCGGTGCCTCCCGGGGGAGGGAGGGTGTTCCTGCGGGCCGACGCCCTGTAATCCCGGCGGGGACATCACACCGGGGAGGTGAACCCAGACCTCTTCCCCGTTTGCAGTCGTCCGCCCGACCCACCCCCGTTCATCCCGCCATCCGGGCGACCACTTCGAAGCACCGGTCGTTCAATTCCTGCGCACGGGCCTCGCTCGAAGCTTCGGTATAACAGCGAAACTCCGGGGCGTTGCCCGAGGGCCGGAGGTGCAGAATCTCCCCGTTGGAGAACGTCGCGCGAATCCCATCGGTACGGTCGATCAACGTCACGGTGCTTCCGGACAGGACGGAACCGAACGCGGCGGCCAGGGCGGCGCGGTCCTGCGCATCGTCACCCGTCGTGAACCTCGCCAGAATCCCGGCGCTGGTTTCCACCGGACAGTTCCGCAGCAATCCGCTGGCCGTATGCCGCGGCGGAAGCGTGGCCACCAACTGGGAGAGGGTTCGTCCTTCGCGCTTCGCCAGGAGCAGCAGGCCCAGGTGGACCAGCACGGCGTCCCGCGTGGGCAGGGCCCGCAGGGTGCGCCCCTCCCGGACGACCGGCGAATTGAGCAGGAATCCTCCATTGGCCTCGTAACCGACCACGCACTGGCGTCCGCGCCGGGAGGCGTCGAGCATGGAGGACACCACAAAGGGCGATCCGATCTTCGTGCGCCTCACCTCCGGAAACCAGCCGCAGAGGTCCACGGCGCTGTTGCAACTCACCGGAGTGCTGACGGAATCCGCACCCAGGAACCGGGCACACAAAACCCCGGCCACGTCCCCGCGGATCCAGCGCCCCTGCTCGTCACTGATCAAGGGGCGGTCGCTGTCGCCGTCCGCCGAGACAATGGCGTCGAAGCGGTGTTGCGCGGCCCACTGGGCGGCGAAAGCCACATCCTCGGGGCGGATCGCCTCCGTATCGACGGGAATGAATGTCTCCGAACGTCCGAGCGGCGTCACCTCGGCCCCAAGGCCCTGGTAGATCCCGACCAGAATGTCCCGGACCACCGCGGAATGCTGGTACACTCCCAGGCGCAGTCCCTGGAGGCAGTTCCCTCCGAAGAACTGGAGATAACGCGCCGCATAGCCCTCGGAGGCGGGACCGGGTGCCGGCGCCGGGGATGAAACCGAAACCGTGAAGGCTCCCTGGGCATCGAAGAGACCGTCCGGCAACTCGACCGTCTGTCGGGTGATCCCAGCCTCATCCTCCTTCAGAACCTCCCCTGAACACTTGTTGAACTTGATGCCGTTCCGGTCCGCGGGAATGTGGCTGCCCGTGACCATCACCGCCGGAATGCCGCGCTCCAACCCGAGCAGCGCCAGCGCCGGGGAAGGCACCTTGCCGCAATTCACCACGCCATGCCCGAGATCCGCCGCGGCACGCATGGCGGCGGTCATGATCCGGTCCGTGCTGGGACGCAAATCCCCCCCGAACGCCACCTCCCGGGTCCCCGGGGTCAGATCGCCACACTCCTTGAGGTACTGGAGGAACCCCTTGGTGTAGGCGTACGCGACCAGATCGGTGAGTTGCGTGGCAAGCCCCCGCGCCCCGCTGGTTCCAAACTTCACCCCGGTGCGCCCCATCAATTCTGCAATCGTGGCCGTCATTGGTGCCCTCCAGCAGACCGAGGGATCCACCCCGGCGTCAACTCCTGCCGAACGACGCCACCCATCGGGCGGACGACCCATCGCGTGGCTCGTCGCCGCGAGGGGCACCCAACCGTCGTTGCTTTCGAATTCCCTCGGGAAGTCAGTTGCCCGGAGAACGATTTCGGGATGCACTCGGAAGAAATCCCTCCCCATGGACGCCTCCACCCCGCCCCCCACCCCCACCCCCGTCCCGGCGGCGAACCCGGAGCCGCCCCGCCCCAAGTCCCGGAAAATGCTCTATCTGGTGATGGGACTCCTGGCGCTCCCCGGGCTCCTCGGCCTGACCGGAAATACCGAACTCGCGGCCTTCGGCGCCCTGCTGCTGGCCCCACTGTGCGCGCTGATTTCAGGGATCATCCTGGGAATCCGGATCGGGCAAACCCCGGGGACACGGTTCCTCCTGTCCTGCGTCCTGATCGTGGCGTGCCTCGCCGTCGCCGAGGGACTCGCCATCGCCGGATGCGCCATGAGCAGTCCCAAGTTCAATTTCCACTGAAACCGGCGGCGGACTATCCTCCGTCCAGCCCGGAGGCCAGGTCGGAGATCCCGGTGTTCCGAAACCGCATTTCCGCCCTGCCCACCTTGACGGGGTCCGTTTAGTTTACAACTGTATATCATGGCACAGGCAATCATGGATCCGGAGCAGGTCCGGCGATTCGCGGAGGAGCTGCACGCGTTCAACGCGGATCTCCAGAACCGCATGGCATCGTTGCAGTCCCGGTTCGCCGCCCTCGGGGAGACCTGGAAGGACCAGGAGCACGCGGAGTTCGCCGAGGAATTCGCCCAGACCGTCAAGGCGCTGCGGAAGTTCATCGACATTTCCGGACGACACACGCCGTACCTGTTGAGGAAGGCGCGCCGGATTGAGGAGTACCTGAACCAGCACTGAGGAGACGTCACCATGGCCTCGCCGGCACGGGTCCAATCCATTGAGGCGATCGACGCCTTCCGGGCGAGCCTCGTCACGTACCTGGAGACCGCGCGGCCCACGCTGGACGACATCGGCGCGGAGGTGATGCGCACCCGGATCTGGCTGGAGCAGGACCGGCTCCGCTACTGGGAACGGGAATTGGAGCGTCGGCGCCGGCTCCTGGACGAGGCGGAGGACGCCCTCCGCAGTGCCCGCATGTCCCAATTCCGGGAGGCAACCGACGCCGAAGCCATGGCCGTCCGAAAGGCCAGGGCGGCCTTCGAGGCCGCGGACGTCCGGCTTCGCCAGGTGCGCCGCTGGTGCCGCGACTTTGACAGCCGGATCTCCCCCCTCGCCCACCAACTGGAGTCGCTCCGGACGATGCTGACGACGGACCTGCCCCGGGCGGTCGCCTCGCTGACGCGCAGATTGGACATCCTCACCGACTACGCCGGCACCGCACTTTCACCGTCGGATCCCCCGCCTGAAGCACCACCCCGGGAACCGGACGCCGGAGGTGCCCCGTGAATCTGACGGCGGACCGGATGCGCCTGAGCTCCCTGACGCGGGCGTTGAGAATCCAGTGGGACCAGACCAGGGACCACTGGCGTGACGACCAGGCCCTCGACTTTGAGCGGACCTACCTGATGGATCTGGAGGCCAGCGTGGAGAACACCGTCGGCACCATCGAAAAGCTCGATGCCCTGCTGACCCAACTACGGAGGGATTGTGAATAGGCACCGAACTGTTCCCCAGACGCTTGAATTGCTGACCCGCCTTCGGGAACGAGTCACCACCCTGACCGCGCGATCCCGTCAACTCGCGGAGGAAGCGGCGGCGCGCCGCGCCACCCTGGTCCGGCACTTCGATGAACTCGGGGCCAGGGAACAGCGTCGCGAGGACGAATCGCTCGCGGAGGCCACCGCCGCCCACCAGGCGGAGACGGAGCGCCAGGAGGCCCGGATCCGCCAGCGCCGGCAACGCCTGCAACGGGCTCTCCGATCCACCCGCAAGGCGCAACTCGACCGGATTGAATCCGAGGAGGGATTGCAGAAGTTCCGGGTCCAAAAGGGCACGCTGGATACGGATCGCGAGGAAAAGGCGGCGCTGGAATCCAATGAAACCTGGTTCCGGGAATTTGAAGTCCTGTCCGAGACGCAGTCATCGCGCCTCGCGGGACTGGAACGACGCGCCAAGGGCGTCCTGCGGGGATTTCCCCACCTGCGTCGCGCGCTGAACATTGTTCCGTCCACGCCGGTCGCCGGCTCCACTCCGGAATCCCTTCTGGAGGCCGCAGACTCCGAACTTCAACGCGCCGACACGTCCCTGGGCGCCTTCGCCAGGAACCCACTCACCGCGGTGTTCCGGTTCCTGCCCCCGGGATTGATCCTGCTCGCCGCAGTCGCAGTCTGGGCCGCGGGCGTGTGGCTCCTGCCGCCGATGGGACGTCCCGGCTGGACCCCGGCGCAGGGGGGAGGTTACGTCGCCCTCCCCCTGCTGGCGCTGGCGGCCCTCCATGTTCTCGCGACCGTCCTCGGACGTTCCCGGGGCATGGAAGCAGCGGGAGCCCTGACCCGCGCCCGGGCACTCCATCATGAGGCGATCAACCACGCGTCACACCGCAGGGACACCGAACGGGAACGCATCCAGTCCGCGGCCCGGCAGCGCCGCACGGACCTGGCGGCCCAGTGGGACCGCGCCGTCCAGGAAGCCGCCCGGCAACGCGGGGAGGTTCCCGCCCGGTGCGACGAACGGGCGCGCCGGATCGAGGAACGGCTGAACCTGATCGCGGAAGCCCTCCGCCGCCGCATCGAAACGCTCCACTCCGGTCGTCTGGAATCCATTCGTCAGGACGCCGCGCAACGTCGCACCCCGCAACACCGGGAACGGGAGGAGCGACTCTCCCGCCTGGAGGCGGAAACGGTTGAACAATCCAACGCGCTGGCGGCGGAATGGGCCGGGCACGTGGCGCCCCTCCATACAGAGCTCCACTCGGCGCAGGACGTCGTGTCCCGGGATTTTCCCTCCTGGGAATCGGGCGAATGGGAGCACTGGACCCCGCCAACGACCGTCGCCACGGCGGTTCCCTTTGGATCCCTGGAGGTGGATTTGGCGGAACTCTCCGGCGGGCTTCCGAAGGATCCCCGGCTATCACTGCCCGGCCCGCCGCAGCTTTCCGTACCCCTGCTCCTGGGCTTTCCCGAGGCGGGTTCGCTCCTCCTCGAGACCGGACGGACGGGAACGGAGGATGCCCATTCGGTGCTCAATCAGATCCTGCTCCGACTGCTGGCGTCGATGCCCGCGGGCCGGCTCAACATCACCATCATCGATCCCGTCCGGCTCGGACAAAGCTTCGCCGGAGTCATGCACCTGGCGGACTTCGAGGAGAACCTGATCAATCACCGGATCTGGACCCAGACGGGGGAGATCGAGCAGCGGTTGGCGGATCTCAACGCGCACATGGAAAAGGTCATCCAGATGTACCTGCGCAATGAGTACGCCACGATTGCCGAATTCAACGCCCAGGCCGGGAACATCGGGGAAAAGTACCACATCCTCGTCCTCGCCGACTTTCCCTCCGGCTGCTCGGACCTCGCGCTCAAACGCCTCGTCAACATCGCCACGAGCGGCGCCCGATGCGGGGTCTTCACGCTGATCCACCGGGACGTCCTCCAAAACCTTCCCGAATCGACTGCGAATTCCCTGCGCCAGAACAGCGTGGTGCTGACCCATTCGGGCCCCGGTTTCACCCTGTCGGGACCGCGGCTCCCGGGAATACGGCTCCACCTGACCCCGCCTCCGGGACCGGACCTCATGACGGCATTCCTGCGCCGGGTGGGGACGGCCGGACGCGACTCCGGACGCGTGCGGGTCCCCTTCCAAACCGTGATGCCCGGGGCCGGACAGGAGTGGAGCCTCGAAACCACCGAGGAACTGCGGGCGCCCATCGGACGCACCGGTGCGACCAAGCTCCAATACCTGGCGCTGGGCAAGGGAACCCGGCAGCACGCGCTGGTCGCCGGGAAGACCGGTTCGGGCAAGTCCACGCTGTTCCACGTCCTGATCAACAGCCTCGCGACGTGGTGCAGTCCGGACCAGGTGGAGTTCTATCTCGTGGACTTCAAGAAGGGCGTCGAGTTCAGCTGCTACGCCGCGTGGCGCCTGCCCCATGCCCGGGTGGTGGCCATCGAGAGTGATCGCGAATTCGGGCTGAGCGTGCTGCAGAAGGTGGATGAGGAGTTGCGCCG
>JAEUHD010000353.1 GCA_016793645.1 Verrucomicrobiales bacterium | reverse complement strand
GCAACTCTCCGAGTACCACCTCGAGGCTGCGATCGCCGCCTGCCACTCGACGGCGCGCGAAGGTGCGTCCACGGACTGGGCCCGGATCCTGTCGCTCTATGACCAACTGGTGAAGCTCCAGCCGTCGCCCGTCGCCCTGCTCAATCGCGCCGTCGCCGTCGCCCGCGTGCACGGGCCGCGCGCGGGACTCCAGGCACTCGACACCCTTCCGATTCGCTCCGCCCTCGACGGCTATCTGTTCTTTCACGCCGTTCGCGGAACCCTGCTCGCCGAGGCCGGGGAATTCCTGGAAGCCTTGCGGCAACTCCGGCGCGCCGAGGCACTGGCCCAGATTCCCGGGGAACGCGCCTTCCTGGCGCGGCGAATCGCGGAACTCACCGCCGCCTAGGATTCCAACGCCCCCGCGTCCGCAGACCGCCCCCCCCTTCAGGCACGCCGGGAAAGGAACGCAACTCGAAGCCAGGTCCCGAGCGTTCTCCATTTCAGCGAGACGTGCCGCGCCGTCAGTCGTCGAAGCAGAAACCGGTCTCCCGCCGGCAGGTTGGCGCCGGGATGGGTGGTGCACGCCGTTTCGAAACCGGCTTCCTCCACCAGGTCCCTGACCGGCCGGTTCCAATCCCCGTACGGATAACAGAAATGGCGGATGGGAACTCCGAACAGGTCCTCCAACGCACGCTTGCTGGACCGAATCTCCTCCTTTGCCTCCTCCAGCGGAATGCGCGTCAGCCACGGATGTGTCCGCGTATGGGCGCCGATCCAGTGTCCCGCCGCGAGCCAGTCCCGGACCTGCGACACATCCATCAACCGCTCCACCGCTTCGCCCTGCCGTTGCTCCCATTCGTTGGTGCCGCCCAGCAGTCCCGGAACGAGATACTGGATGGCCCGGAATCCATGCTCCCGCAGCGGCCCCACCCCCAGCCGGAGCACGTTCTCAAATCCGTCATCAAAGGTCAGCGCGATCCGGCGCAGCCCCGCACCGCGTTGCGAACCGAGGGCACCGGGATCCACCGCGTCGTAGCCGGCAGACTTGAGTTCGGACAATTGGCGACGGAACAGGCGCTCCGCCACGTACAATCCCTTGAGCCGGACCCGCGGCGGCCGCGGTCCCAGCTTGTGGTACATCAGGGCCGCCGTACCCCCACGCTCCAGCCATGGGGCAAAGGACACCAGAGACGCGTAGCAGTCCGGCAGACTTCGCGGCGCATCGGCATGGCCGTCCCGTTCGGGAGCCGATTCCGAAATCGTCGATGAACTGGAGGAAGGATGTTCCACTGCGAAGCAACCCGGGGAGCGGACTGCGCCGCGCATGACACCGCCGGACGAGGACTTCGGCAAGCGCTCAGCCCCGCCCCCCGGCACTCGGGTCCGCGGAAGGGCCCAGCAACTCCCGGTAGAGCGCCAGGGTTTCATCCACATATCGGCTCAACGACATCCGGGACGCCACGCGTTCATGCACCTCCATGCGTGCCGTCATCGTGAGCGCCGGCGCCACCGCGATCTCCGCCATCGCCTGGGCCAGGCTGGGAACATCCTCCGAGGGGACCAACTTCCCGAGCCCCCCCATGTGAAACGCCTCCGGAATGCCGTCCAACGCGGTGGCGATCACCGGGCGTCCGCAGGCATGCGCCTCCACGACGACTCCCGGCATCGCCTCGGTTCCGATCTGTGGATGCACCATGCAGTCGAGCGCATTCATCGCCACCGGCATGTCCGAGCAATGTCCGGGCACGGACGCCACGCCCGACAATCCGAGGCGCTGGATGTCGTCCCTTAACACCGCCTCCATGTTGCCACGCCCCAGAATGACAAAGCGCGCCCGCGGAACGGACTCCCGGATCCGCGCTGCCGCCGCCAGGAATTCGCGCTGCCCCTTTCCCCGCGGCAACATGAAGCCCCCGACCACCCCGAACACCCGATGGTCCGGTCCCGCCCCCCACTGCCCCCGCATCGCTGCAACGGCGGCGTCCGAGCTTTCCACCGGACGAAACCGGTCGAGTTCAAACCCGCCATAGATCACCCGGATCTTGCGAAGGTTGCCGTGCATGGGTGGACGCCAGTGGCGTTCCTCCTCCGGCGAAGCGGGGTCCCGGTCCCCCTCGCGAAGCACCTTCGCCACAAACTGCGAACAGGCCACCAGGGAGTCGCATAGAGTGAGCACGAACCAGCGTCCGGGCCAGGAACCCGGACTCTTGGCCAGATGCCGGCTCAGGACGAGACGCGGCCGCATTCCGGAGAGTCGCGACGCCAGGATGGCCGGCCAGTAGTCACGCCCGTGGTGGGCATGCACCACCTGGATCCGATGACGCCGGATGAGCCGGGCCACCACGGCGATGTAGCGCAGCTTGATCGGACCTTCGTTGCCCGTGTCCTCCAGCACCACTCCCAGACGCCGGGCGATCGCCGAAAAATCCCGGTCACCCGGTCCCGCCAGGCGTACATCAACTCCAGCGCGATGGAGTCCGGCCGTAAGCTTGACGCACTGGTCATCCGTACCGCCCCCGGTGAGCAGCGTGTTCAGTTGGAGAATGCGCATCAGCGCCTCCCCCGTCTGAAGACACCGACACCGCCCTGCGGGTGCCCGACGCCTCCACCACTGGAATTCCTTGGGAAGGTCGTGCTCATTCGTAGGACCCCGCCGCAGCCACCACACTCCGGTTCACGGCCCGGAAGAGGCTGTAGCGAAACCGGACCTTCTCCTTTTGCATCCCGATATGAAACCATGGGGAAAGGTGGGCCAGGAGTTCGAAATCCCGGATGTCATGCAACTCGCCAATGATCCAGCCGACCCGGCGCAGGATCTCCTCCGGAAACGAGGTGAGGATCGCATGCTCGGCGCCCTCGGTGTCGATTTTGATCAGGTCCACCTTCGCAAGGCCCTGCTCCCGGAGAAAGTCCGCCGTGTTGCGAACGGTCACCGGACGGGACGTGGAAACCCCGTCCCCGAGATCCGGAAACAAACTGCGTCCGCTGGTGCTGGCCGGATCGGGATGCTCAAACATCGGGAAGGAACCGTTCTCCGCGCCGAGTCCGATGTTGAACGCATGCACCTTGGGATACGGCGCCACATTGCGCTGGAGCAGTTCGAAGTTGTCCGGATGAGGCTCGAGGGCATAGATCCGGGCGGACGGGAACAGGCGCGCGAAATAAACGGCGGAGGATCCAATATGCGCCCCGATGTCGAGGATCACCTCCGGGATGCCCTCCAGCGGGAAATGGTACTCCGAGGACGCCCCCTTGCGCAGCAGGACCTCATTGATGGCGCTCAGGTCCGTGGTCCCCGTCCGATAGTAGAAGGGATGCCCTCCCACCCGAAAGCGGCGCACCTGCGGCGGCGTCCGGTTCCAGTTCAACATCATATCCGACGAGCCGCTCCGAAACAGGAACTTCAAACTGCGTTCCAGGTTTTGAAGGACGGAATGATGCATTGAATGCCGGCGCGCACGCTGCCGAGCACCGTGCCACGGGTCAAGCCACCCGCACAGTTCGACAACCTCATCCCACCAACCGCCGGTACGCCTCGCCTTCGTTCATCGTCGGCCGTTCCGGACGTCCCTTGTGGCGGTACACCAGACCCAGGTTGTCCAGGCCCAGCAGCCAGAGAAACGTCGCGTGCAGGTCGTGGACATGCAGGCGCTCGTCCACGGCGTGCAACCCGAGGTCATCCGTGGATCCGACGGTCTGCCCGCCGCGAACCCCGCCCCCCGCGAGCCACATCGAGAAGCCGGTCGGGTTGTGATCGCGACCGTCGCCCTTCTCGGACATCGGAGTCCGGCCAAATTCCCCGCCCCAGATGACCAAGGTGTCGTCCAGCAGTCCCCGGGACTTCAGGTCCTTGAGAAGGCCCGCCACCGGTTTGTCCTGGGACCGGCACAACTCGGGATGACTCTTCTCAATGCCCGAATGGGCGTCCCACTTGTTGCCCGCCCCATGGTAAATCTGCACGAACCGGACCCCGCGCTCGACCAGACGCCGCGACAGGAGGCAGAGCCGTCCCATGGTTTCAGTCTCCTTGTCGTCCATCCCGTACAGGCGCTTCGTCGCGTCCGATTCCCGGGAAAGATCCACGGCGTCCGGCGCCTCGGACTGCATTCGGAACGCGAGTTCATAGGCGCGAATGCGGGCGTCGAGTTCGGACTGGAGCGGACGCTCCTGCGCATGCCCCCGGTTCATCTCCGCCAACAGGTCCAGCTTGCCCCGCTGGCGTTCCGACGAGACACCTTCCGGAGGATTGAGATTCGCGACCGGCTCGGGTCCGGCGGAAAACCGGACACCCTGATAGGTCGCCGGCATGAATCCCGATCCCCAGTTGCGCGGGCCGTTCACGACAGTCGCCGGATTGTCCTGCATCACCACGAAGGCCGGAAGATTGGCGTTCTCGGTGCCGAGCCCATAGGTGACCCAGGCCCCGAGCGAGGGCCGTCCCGCCAGGGTGGAACTGGTGTTCATCTGGCAGATGCCCGAGGAGTGGTTGATGCCGTCCCCCCAGCAGGATCGGATCACGCACAACTCATCCGCACACGTCGCCGTGTGCGGCAGCCAGTCGCTCAGCCATAGGCCGGAATCGCCATGACGCGTCCATGTCCGGGGACTCGCCAGCAGCGGCGATCCCACCTCGCCCATGGCGGTGATCGGACGGGCAAAGCTCGCCGGAAGCGGTTTCCCCGCGAGTTCATTGAGGCGCGGCTTCGGGTCAAAGAGGTCCAGGTGGCTCGGCCCGCCCTCCATGAACAGAAAGATCACCCGTTTCGCCCGCGGCGCGAAGCGTGGTCCCGGCGGTACAGCATCAGTCCCGATGCGGGGCAACGGATCCCCCTGGAGCAGCCCGCTGAGGGCAAGCGCACCAAACCCAGCGCCACCGCGCAGCAGGAACTCGCGTCGGGACGCCAGTCCCGATGCGGAATCCAAGGGCATGCGATGCGGGTTCACGGGAAGGTGGTGAAGAGTGTGGGGGAATACTGGAACCGGTCGAGGTCGATTCGGGCGATGGCGTCCGCCGAGCGCGGTCGCCCCGAGACACCGTCCCAACCCATTGCCTGAACTCTTGCGCGTCGCATCGGTCAGTCGGTGTACAGAAACTCGTTGGAATTGAGCAGCACGTGGCACAAGTCGGCCAGCGCCTGCGTCCGGACATCCATCAAATCCTCCACCGGCGGCGCCGGGGCCAGAAAATGGGAGCCCGCCGGTGTCGAGTCCAGATACGCGCCCGGAGTGGCTTCGAAGCGCCACCACCCGACACAGCCTGGTGGCAACGCGTCCCCCGACAGCAGGAGCTGATCCGTGGGCAACGCGCGGGCCGTCAGGCGGACATCATCCAGCAACCCATCCCAACCCGACGCCGCGACGCCCTCAATTCCGCCCAAGGTGAAAGGTTGCCCGGACCGCACCGCAAGGGAACCGGCCGCCCGCACCTCGACGATCCGGGGAGGTTCGCAGTCATTGGAGAGGTCCTTCACGACAAACGTCACCGCAATCTGACCCGGGTCGCCCGGCGCGGCCGAAGCCGCGACGTAGTACGGCTTGTTCAGGTCGAGCGTGACTCCGGAGGAAAACTCGGATCCTCGACTCGACGCCTCCCCCGAAGACTGTCCCCCCGTTCGCAGGAGAAGGGTCTGTGGTGCCGCAACCACACCCTTCCCGGTCACGCCCAATGCCCATCCCGCATGGCTCGAATCGCCATCCCAACGCGCGGCGATCATTCGCATTCCGCCGGACGTCGGCGCGGTGCGCATCAGGACATAGCCTTCGACGGTAAATGCGCCTTCCGGCAATGCCGGGGAGGCGGGAACCACAAATCGTTCCTGTGAGGACTTGGGCTCAACCACCGCGGCGCGTCCCTCCCGGTAGGGCATCTTGTCCGAGTGAAACGCCGCCAACTTCGGACGCTCCGGGGAAACCCGCGCGCTTTGCTGGACGAGGAACTGCCGGGCGCGATCCAGTTCCTCTGCGGACGGGAGGCGTCCGAACGCCAGCCGATACGCCTGGGTAATCCGGACGTCATCGGCCTCCCCGGATTCCCGGACCAACCGGCGGGCAAAGGCACGGGACCGCTGAACGAGAAATGGCTGATTGATCAGCAGCAGCGCCTGCGTCGGCGTCGTGGTGACGTTGCGCTGGGCCGTGCTGGAAAAACTGTCGGGCGCATCAAACACGTCGAGCAGCGGGTCGCGGACGTTCCGGGTCACCCGCGTATACACCGTGCGCCGCGGACGTGCGGCATCCACCGCCGGACCGCCGGACGCCAGATCCAGTTCCCCGGTGACCGCAAACAGGGCGTCCCGGATCTGCTCGGCCTCCAACCGCCGCGTCGGGAACCGCCCCAGCCAGCGGTTTTCCGGATCCGTCGTCGCAGTCCTGGAATCCGCCACCGCCGCCTGTCCGTACGTGGCGCTGGTCAGGATCCATCGGTGCAATTGCTTCAAGCTCCAGCCGTCCCGGACGAACCGCGCCGCCAGCCAGTCGAGGAGTTCGGGATGCGACGGCGGTTCCCCGAGGTGGCCGAAATCACTGGAATTCGCAGCGAGGCCGCGTCCGAAATGATACTGCCACACCCGGTTGACCAGCACCCGGGCCGCGAGCGGGTTGTCCGGCGACACCAGCCAGGACGCCAGCGTGGCGCGACGTCCGGTGGATTGGGGCGCCGTATCCGGACGCACGATCTCCGCCGGTCGCGGATCCAGCACCGACAGGAATCCGGGTTCGACCGGCACGCCATCGCGGGATTTGGGAAGAAACACCGGCGGCGCCACCGGCCCCAGGTCGGTGACCGTGAACGCCGGGGGCAGCGGCTCGGGGCGGAGCGCGGCAAACTCCTTGATCCGCTTTTGCAACGCCTCGTACGGCTCCTTCTCCTCCTTCTTCAAATGGGTGGCGAGACGCGCCCACTCATACTCAATTTGTCGATGGGCCAGCGCGGACAACTGGCGCTCCAGAAGGCTCTGATCCGACTCCGGTTTCCGCAGCAGCGCCTGGATATCCTCCGGAAATTTGCCCATGGCGCTCTCCGCGGCGCGCGCGCGCACCGGTTCCTCAAACTGCTCCAGGACCCGAATCGAGTCACCGGCAACATCGCGCCAGGCCGCCTGACGATTCCGGTGTGCCGCCATTTCCGGGTCCGACGCCACCACCAGATCCTGCCGCGGAAGCAGCGGCGCGAAGAAGGCCTGAAGCCGGTAATAATCCTTCTGGAGAATCGGATCGAACTTGTGGTCGTGACACCGCGCGCACTGCACCCCAAGTCCGAGAAACAAATCGCCGGTCACATCCGTCAGCTCATTCAGGATCGTCTGCCACTGCCCGCGGACGTCGCGGTTGTTGTACTCGTAGATCCAGTGCCGGAGAAATGCGGTGGCGACCCGCGCGCGCTCCGGATCCCCGGGCCACAGTTCGTCACCGGCAACCTGGGCCTTCACGAACTGGTCGTACGGAAGATCCTCGTTCAACGCACGCACCACCCAGTCGCGGTAACGCCAGACATGGGGCCGATAATCATCGACGCGGTATCCGTCGGACTCCGCATAGCGGGCCAGATCCAGCCAGTGGCGCGCCCAGCGCTCCCCGTAGCGCGGCGAGGCCAGCAGGCGGTCCACCACGTCCGACACCGCCCGGACAGGGTCCCGTTGGGAAGCGGCCACAAAGGCGTCCGTTTCCTCCGGAGTCGCCGGAAGCCCCGTGAGATCCCAGGTGACCCTCCGCAGAAACGCGGCGGGAGCGGCCGGAGGCGAGGGCGTCAGGCCCTCGCGCTCCCATCGTTCCGCGATGAAGGCATCCACCGGATTCCGGGGCCAGGCGGAGTTCCGCACGGACGGAACCGCCGGCTCCCGCACGGGCTGGAACGCCCACCACTGACGGTCCTCCGCGGTAATCACGCCGCGGGGACGGGACTTCATCGCACCGGACGACACCGCCTCCCCCGGAGCCGACGGCCAGGGCGCACCCCGGCGGATCCACTCCTCCAGCACCGCCACCTGCTCGGACGACAGGCGTCGATTCTTCGGAGGCATTTGGAGATCCGGATCCCCATACCGAATGGCCCGGATCAACCGACTCTGCGCGGGTTCCCCCGGAACGACCACCGGTCCGGAATCGCCTCCCGCCATCAATCCTGTCCGCGAATCGAGGACCAACCCTCCCCGGATCCGCTCCGCGGCATGGCTGTGACACTCGAAGCACGACTCCCGCAGGATTGGCTTCACCTGGTCCTGGAAAAGCGCCTCCGCGTCGTCGCCCGCCCCTGCCCCCAGCAAACGGAACATGACCGTCGCCGATGCGGCCCACCACCGCATCCAACGCCGTCGCATGGAAAAGCCGAGAGGCATGGGGAGAATCCGCGGCAGGGTGCGCCGCCGGGCGGCGGAATCAATCCAGCAGTGCTTCGACCCGACGCCTCCCACAGACCCTGGGACGTCGTTTCCGTGCATGCCCCCCTCAGTGGACTCCCATGAATCAGGATTCGCGCCGCAACCGCACGTTGCGGCACGCTGTCCTGCAACATGACTTTAGGGGTGCGGGCATTTGCCGGAGAAGAATGCGATGAGCGGCGGGTTTGCACACCCAACCCCACTGCCGACACCTTGGCGCGAATCCTTTTCCTCGTGCTCGCGGTGCTGTTCGGGGTGCCCACGGTGGCCCAGTTGCCTTCCAATCCCATATTCCCCGGCGCGGATCCGCACGCGGTGGTGGCGGGCAATACGGTCTGGATCTACCCGACGTGGAACGACGGGACGCCCGGGGAGCGGTTCTTTGCGTTCTCCTCGACCAACCTCATTGACTGGAAGCGTCACGGTCCGGTGCTCGATTTTCGGGACGTCGCCTGGATCGGCGACGATGGCGCCCCGCGTCACCACGCCTGGGCGCCGTCGGTGATCGAACGGAAGGGCCGCTGGTACTTCTACTTCTCCGTGGGGCCCCAGCATCCCACGCCCTCCCGGATCGGGGTCGCGGTGGGCGATCAACCGCAGGGCCCCTTCCGGGATTCCGGTCGTCCGCTGCTCACCGGCGGGGACGGGTTTGAAGCCATCGATCCCATGGTGTTCGCGGATCCCACCACCGATCACTGTCTCCTTTACGCCGGCGGAAGTGCCGGAGCACGCCTCCGGGTGTTCGAATTGGAGTCCGACCTGGTCCGGATCGCAAGGGAGCTTCCCGTGGCCACCCCGCCCCGGTTCACCGAGGGCGCGTTCATGCACCATCACGCCGGACGCTATCACCTCACCTACAGCCACGGTGGATTTCGGGACGCCTCCTATTCCGTCCACTATGCCACAGGGACCTCGCCCACCGGTCCCTGGGAATACCGTGGCGTGCTGTTGTCCAGTGACCACCTCCGCAAGGGTCCCGGACACCATGCCTTCATCCGCGACCCACGGTCCGGGGAATGGCTCGTGATGTACCATCGCTGGGATGGACAGACCGGCGACGGTCCGTACCGCGGCTCCCGGCAGGTCTGTGTCGACCGGGTGACCTACGACACCGATGGATTTCTCCGCCCCATCACGATGACCGGACGGACTCCTCCTTCCGCCGCAAAATGAACCGCCAGACCGCCGTTCCCCGTGCGCAGGCTGCGCCGATTGTGGCATCCGAGGTCCGGACCGATCCCTCCGACCTGCAGTCCTTGGAGGCGGAATGGCGGCGACTGGCCCGGGAGAGCCCCGCCGCCCGGTGCTCCGCGATGTACGATTGGTGCCGCCTCCACTGGGAATTTCTCATCTCCCCGCGGGACCGGCTTCGTCTCGTCGTCCTCCGCCGTGCCGGACGTCCGGTGCTGATCTGGCCCTTTGTCATCCAGTGGAAAAAGGGCCTGTGGCGCGAAGCCCGCCCGCTCGGTTCCCTGCTTACGGAGTACAGCGAACCCTTGATGTCCGAAGGCCTGGATTCCGACACCCTCTTTTCGGAGGCGCTTCGATCCCTCCGGGGCCATGCGGATTTGATCCACCTGCCGCTCGTGCCAGGGGAGTCCGAACTCGGACAGTTCCTATCATCCCGGAGTGACTTCAGGGCACAATTCTCGTTGCCCGTCTCCCGTGCGGAGTTTGGACGTCCGGCGGACTGGGAACGCTATCGGGCCTCCCTCGAGCGACCCGCGCTCCGGGAAATGGAGCGGCGACTTCGGAGACTCCGCGAGGAAGGTCTCGTCCAATTCGAGATCCAGGCCGAACCCTCCCGACGCCCAGCCGTGATCGACTGGATTCTGGAACGGAAGCGATCCTGGCTGTCCCGCACCGGCAAATCCAGCCCCTGGCTGGGAACGGATTCCTTCCGACGACGCCTGATCGCGTCCGCCGAATGCGCGGAGGACCCGGCGCACCTCATGGTCTCCACGCTCTCCCTGAACGGACGACTCCTTTCCGCGAAGGTTTCCCGGAGGGACCTCCGCCGCCTGGAATTCCTGATCACCACCTTCGATCCGGAGTTCGGACGTTTCGGTCCCAGCCAGCTGCTCTGTGGCGAAATCCTGAAGTGGGCCTGCACCCAGGGACTGGATGCCGATTTCCGCCTCGGGGACGAACCCTACAAGGAGGTCTGGACCAACTGGCACGGCACCTGCACGACATTCCTCGGCCCGGCCAGCGCCTGGGGACACGCATTCTTCGGACTGAAATCCGCCGCGGCGCGATTTCGGTGA
>JAEUHD010000350.1 GCA_016793645.1 Verrucomicrobiales bacterium | reverse complement strand
GACGTTGCATTGGGGAGCCTCCACACGGTCAGGTCCTCCGCACGGAGGTGCGTCGGAGATGTCACCCGCGGGCGGCAGCCCGCAGCCACCCCGTGTCACCGGACGGGACGCTCCCAGTGTCCGGTGTCCCCCCAGGTCACCGGGATCGGGAGCCAGGCCGCCAGCCACACCCCCGCGCGGACCGCGGGCCACGCGATGACGGCCAGTCCGCCCATCGCCGGGCCACGAAAACCGACCTGCCGCATCAGGACGCCCGCCACGAGGACCTCAAAGGCATACTGGGCCATGCCGCCCAACCAGACCCGCGGATCCGCCGGTTGAAGCCCGCACAAGACCGCCCAGCCCAGCAGGGGCAGGATGGCCACCAGCGCCGCGAAGCCGCCCGGGCGGCACCAGCGGATGGTCTTCTGCCACCGGTACACGTGACGAAGCGCCGGACCGAGCCGGGTCTCGAGGGCACACGTTTCCGTCACCACCCGGCTGATGACCACCGGGGCGAGCCGGCGGCCCACCTCGTGATCATCGGCGAGGCTCGCGCCGAGTTCCTCCCACGAAACCCGCCTCCGGAACGTCTCCGCACGGAACAGGATTGCAGCGCCAAACGCCAACGGCACCGGCCCGAGTCGTCGGAGCAGCAGGGAGCCGGGCAGAAACTCCATGTTCACAAAGAGGGCGTCCCACCAGCCGGCGGGATGGTCCGTGGAGCGGATTCCGTACGGCGTGGTCACCCCGCCCGCCTCCGGATGCACCGCCAGTTCGCGGCGGAGTTCCGTCAAAAGCCCCGGGGGTGCCACCACGTCCGCATCCGACCACAGCCACAACTCCCCGGTCGCCTCGGGAGCGAGGACTTCAAGCCAGGCGACCTTGGGATTCGCCCGCTGACGCGGCGTCTCCCGGACGACGACACGCAGACACCCCGACGGGACCTGCCGGGTCCAGAGATCCAGGACCGGCTTCCACAGGTCGGCCTGTTCCTCGGGGACACCCACCAGCAACTGCGAGTCGTTGTCCAGTTGCGGGAGGAAGGTTGCGATGGCGTTGGCCAGTGCATCCCGCGTGCGCAGGTCGGGCACCGTGGGCAGCGGCTTGAACAAGGTCAGACGCGGGTTCCCGGCATCGGGCGGGACCGGGCCGGGATCCAGTCCCCGCGTCGTGCGCCGGGATCCCTGCACGAGGGCAATGGCGAGGAACCACCACACCGCGGCGGCGGCGCTCCAGATCAGGACTCCCGTCCCCGCGCCACTCATGGGATCGCCCCGGGACGGCGAGCGTTCGTGGAATCCGACACGTCAGGCTTCACGGCAACACGGTGGCCCCGCGATCCACGGGAGTCTCAGCACGACGGCCTCCGGCGCGGTTGCAAAACCACTCCACCGTCTCACGGATCGTCCCGTCGAGGTCCTCCCGGGACCGCCATCCGAGTCGGCGCTCGGTGGACTCGACGTCGAAGAACTGGCGTTGGCGCGCGTAGTAGGCGGTCTCCCAGCACAACCGTTCGCCGCCGCGTCCCGTCATCAGTCCCGCCAGGTCCCCCAGCAGGCCCCCCGCGGCGACGAGCGGCCAGGGCACCCAGGCGCGCGGGGCGCGGCGCCCCACCTGCGTCGCCACCCGTGCGAGGAATTCCTCAAGCCAGAGATTCTCGTGGCCCAGAACGTAGCGTTCCCCGGCGGATCCCCGCTCGGACACCGCCACCAGTCCCCGGGTGAGATCCCCGACGGAAATCACATTGATCCCGGTGCGGGAACAGGCGGGAAAACGTCCCTCCATCAGGTCCAGGATCATCCGGCCCGTCGGCGTCGGACGTTCGTCCCCGGCCCCGATCGGAGCGGTCGGGCTCGCGATCACCACCGGCATCCCAGAAGCCGCGGCCTCCAGCGCGAGCCGCTCCCCATGCCACTTCGAAATCTTGTAGCCGCACCCGGCCGGAGGTCTCGCCGGCAGGTCCAGATGGGTGATCAAACGGCCGTGCCCCGACAGGATCCCGGCCGTGCTGCAGTGCACCACCTGCCGGACATTCCCCGCCCGGGCGGCGTCCAACACCGTGCGAGTGCCCTCCACGTTGACCCGCCACAACTCCCTCCGATGACGCGCACCGAAACAGTAGAGGCCGGCAACATGGAAGACGCGGTCCACTCCCCGGCAGGCCCTGCGGGCCTCCGCGACGGACGTCACATCGCCTTCGACGACATCCACCCGGTTCCCGAACAGGGCCTCCGCCTTGCGTCCGGACCGGCAGAACACACGGACGCCGTGACCTTCGCCGAGGAGCTGCGAGACCAGATGACGGCCAATGAATCCGGTGCCTCCGGTGACGAGGATGGTGGGGGAGACCGCCATGCGTGTCCGGAGACGATCAGCCCGGACCCGCCCCGGGAGCCAAGGAAATCTGTTCGCCGGGGCACCCTATTTTGAGGCGGGCGACCTCCCGTCGGGTCCGAAGCCCACCTTCGGATCGCCAATCGCCTGGATTCGGGGAAGCCTTCGGCCGCGTGATCGAGGGACTGCAACTGGCTTTTGTCGCCGATGACTTCGGCCGGGACGCCGGGGTGAACGAGGCGATCCTGCTTGCCCATCGGCACGGCGCGCTCACCGGGGCCAGTCTCATGATGGGGCAACCGGGGACGTTGGAGGCGATCGCGTTGGCCCGGTCCAATCCCGGTCTCGACCTCGGTTGGCATCTGCATCTCTGTGATTCGAATCCACTGACCCTGCCCGCGTGGCCGTGGGGTGATTCGCCGGTCCGGGCCGGGTTCACCCTCGCCCTGACGCCCATGCAGCGCCGAAGGATTCGCCACGAGATCGAACATCAGTGGCGCGCCTTTCAGGAAACCGGACTGCCCTGCCGGTTCATCAACAGCCACCACCACCTTCATCTGCATCCGTGGGTGTGGCGGGTGATCCGGGAAACCGTGGGTGACGCCGGCGGAGCCTGGTTCCGCGGGGGCGCGTATCGGTCCTTCGGCCCCGGGGGAAACCTCGCGTCCAGGCTCACCCTCCGGATCGGGAACCTCAGAAGCCGCGCCCTCGCGTCCGGACCATTTCGAACTCCGGCTACGGTCTGGGGACTTGACCGCGTTTTCCAGATGAACGCCGGGGAGATACAGCGGGTCATCCCGACCCTCCCCCCCGGCCTCCACGAATTCATGTTCCACCCCCGCACTCCGACGAACGACCCTGAGGTCCAGGCTCTCCACGAGTGTGTCGGCATGCTGAACGCCCCTGGCAGGTCGCGCTTCTGAGTCGCGCAGGTGCCAAGCCCGGACTTTTCACGAGCAGTGATTGTGAGGCGGACAGGGTTTGCATCAATGCCTCTCACCCCGCGGTTGCTGGCCGATAGTTCAAGGAGTCCGAACCTCTCTGAGTGCCGGCCCCTCCGTGTTGCGGGGGGTCACATCCGCGATCGCAGTCCGAAGGTCCCTCCCATTCACGGCCGCCCCGGGGCCACCTGGGCGGCCAGGAGCGGCACCACACGGTAATAGAGGGTCTCCCCGGCTTCGCCTCGCGTCGTCGTACGGTCGAGGAACGATCCTTCGGCGGAATCCAGGGAAACCAAATCGAGCACCTCCCAGTGGAGCAGGTCGGCGGTCCGTTCCACCGCATAGGGACCGCCCAGGGCGCCGCGGATGGTGAATCCAAATCCGTCCCCGCCCAGAGTGGGATCCGACAGCTCCAACCGCTCCTCCACCGGAAAGGTGATCTCCCAGATCGACCGCTCCCCCCCATAGCACACCACAATGATCCGGTTGCCGAGGATCTCGGTGTCGATCGGATTGCGAAAGCCCGTCACCAACTGCCGGATCTCCGCCTCGAAATTGTCCGCAACCGGCCTCAGCCGGACGTGCACCAGGTCTTGTCCGCTGTCGAGAAAGGGGCCCGGAAGCCCCGTGCCCTGCGGGTCTCCCGCGGTCCAGCTCACCAGAAAGGCGTCCCCGCGGTACGGAGGACCCAGGACCCCTCGTTCATCAAACACCAGCCCCATGGGAGACCGATGCGCCGTGAGCGTGCCCAGGCTCCGTCCCAGATCGCTCGCGTCCAGGATCCCTCCCGAAACTGGATCTCGAAACTTGTCGGCGTCCGGACCGAGATTCCGAATGGGCTCCGTGAACACCGCCGCCGGCGATGGGAACGTCGGATCATTCCGAAAATATCCCTCCCGCACCGCATTGAAGCGGTCGTCCAGGAGCGGGTCCGAGTCGGGATCGTAGTCGGGGAACTGCTGCGGATTGTCCTCACCCCCGATGCGCCACGGAAATCCGTAATGCCGCCCCTCCCGGAGCCAGTTGATTTCCTCGGACATGTCCCGATCCGGTCCGTTCTCACTGCCGAACAGCTTCCCGTCCGGCGCAAACCTCAGGTCGTAGGCGTTCCGAATGCCCTCACAAAAGATCCGCCCGTCCCGAATCAGGAGTTCGAGGTTGTTCGGCAGCACCATTCCCGAAGCCCCGGCGGGAACGCGGAGGATCCGGGCGGTGAGGGGCACCTCCCGCACCCCGGGAAAGGCTCCGTCACCACTCTGAACCTCCCCGTGATCCGTACGCGATCCGCTGTTGAGGTAGATCGTGGTGCCGTCCGGACTCACCTCGAGTCCGCTCACGACATGATCAAACGCCGACTTGCTGCTGGGGTACGGCTCGGTCCTCGCCACCAGGGTCCACCGTCGCCGTTCGGATCCCGGCGCCACCACCTCCCCCCGCATCACCTGGGCGGCGGTGAACTCATTCTCCGGACCGGAATGGGCATTTCCCACGAGAAAGAAATCTCCGTTGGGGGCGATGTCGAACCCACCCAGGTAATCCTGTCCGTGGTCTCCGGTCCCGGCCACCCGCGTGCTGACGGACGTTCCCCAGCCCGGGCGCAGATCCAGGCGGTAGAGACCTCCCCCCAGGGTCGCGAAATAGAGCCGTCCATTCCGGGGATCCTTGGAGACCCGGACAATCTGGGATTCGGCCGGCCCCTTGGCCAGAAGTCGGACCTGGAGGGAAGGATCCCGGACGACCGGAATCGGGTCCGAAGCCAGGAGCAGGGAACACACGCCGCACACCCAGAACGCGGGCGCCCAGGAGCGAAGGGGGAACGGTCGCGACTTCATGGAAGGCATCGGAATCGAATTCGGGTATCGGAGCACCCCGGTGGCCCCGGTTGCGAAGTCACCACCATCCAGTGCGCCCTTTTCGTCCAACACCGATCAACAGAATCAGGAAATCCCCGGGAGATCCAATCGTCGAACCTTCTTCCCGCCTCCGGGAGCGCCGAAGTTCCCGAGGGTCCCCACCCCGGGAGCTGGCTCGTGGAAAACGAAACTTTGCGGATCCCGCGTTGTTGGAGACTGCGCCCGTCCAATGTCTCCGATCGCCCACCTCATCGGCAGTTGGCTCCTGGGTGCGGCAACGATGAATCAACGACGCGATCGCTGCCTCGTGACGTTCGCCGGGGTCCTTCCGGACGCTGACGGATTGGGAATCCTGGTGGACGCAGCCCAGTCCATGGCCACCGGACAGGACTTCATCCCGGTGAACTACGAGCGGTTTCACCACCTGTGGCTGCACGGCGGGCCGGGGGCATTGGCGATCTCCGCAGCATTGGCCTGTTTCTCCGCCCACCGCTTTCGAGTGCTCCTGGGTGGCTGGGTAGCCGTTCACCTCCATCTGTTCTGTGATTGGATCGGCTCGCGCGGGCCTGCCATCGACGACCTCTGGGCCATCGCCTATGGCGAACCCCTGTTTCGCCATCCGGTCTGGGCATGGACCGGACAGTGGCAGCTCAACGGCTGGGAGAACTCCTGCGTGTTCATCTCGCTCCTCGCACTCGCACTCGGCTTCACCCGGGTACACGGGATCTCCTTCATGGAGGTGTTTGGTTCCCGGGCGGATGCGGCGTTCAGCCGCGCGATTCAACACTGGGGACGCCCCCGGCCTGATGCTGAGACTCCAAAACATCCCTTCGCCCGGGGGTGTTCATCGCCCGAACTCCACCGCAGGCGCAAATGGAACACCGGGGCACTCCATGGGACAGGACATCCGCTCCCCCCAGTCTCCCGGACCGAGGCCTTGATGAGTTGCCGATTCGGTGTGGATCGGGCGGACGCTTCAGGGTTGTCCCCAACCCGACGATCGGAATAGAACCCTGCGGTCTCCGATGAATTCTTTCGCGGGCCAACAGCGCGGCGTCCCATGGCCGGAACTGGCCCTGGCGGTCG
>JAEUHD010000316.1 GCA_016793645.1 Verrucomicrobiales bacterium | reverse complement strand
CGTGAACTTCGACCATCCGCGTGCCCTGGACTGGCCCGCATTCGTCACGGCCGTCTCCCGGCTCCGCAAGGGAAGGAGTGCAAGGATTCCCGTCTACGATTTCACCGTATCCAATCGCTCCGGGACCTATCGCCAGGTCCGGCCGGCCCCCCTGATCCTGGTGGATGGACTCTGGCCCCTGCATGCGCCCGGGGCCTCGGCGTTGTATTCCCTGACCATCTTCGTCGACGCCCCGGCATCCGAACGTCTCGCGCGGAGAATCCAACGGGATCGACGGGAACGCTCGCGGACGGTGACGTCCATTGCGCGCGAATTCCGGTCGCACGTCGAACCGATGCACCGCCGATTCGTGGAGTCCCAGCGCAACACGGCGGACGTGGTCATCCCGTCCCCGACCTCCGCGGCCCGGGTCGGCCGCCTCGTCCGGAAATTGGAACATCTTCTTTCGCCCTCCGAATGACCGACGACGCCTTCAACGAGCGCCTCACCCGGCATCTCCTGGCCGTCCAGACCCCCTGGGGACGGTGGCGCCAGCGCGTCTACATCGGCTGGAAGCGCGGTTCGTGGAAGGTCGTCGTCGCGGGGTCGCACACCCTGAAGCGGGTGCTCGACATCGTCGTCAGCCTCGTCGCCCTGATCGCCCTCTCCCCGGTTTTTCTCCTCCTGGCCATCCTCGTCAAATGGGACGGGGGGCCCGTATTCTTCCGGCAGACCCGCATCGGCCTGCATGGCCGCGAGTTTCGAATGCTGAAGTACCGCTCCATGGTGGTGGATGCCGAGGCCCGGTTGAAGGAGCTGCTGTCCCGGAACGAGAAGGCGTCCGGCGTGACCTTCAAAATGAAGGATGACCCCCGCATCACCCGGGTGGGACGCTTCATCCGCAAGACATCCCTCGACGAGCTTCCGCAGTTCCTGAACGTGCTCCGGGGTGAAATGTCTCTGGTGGGGCCGCGTCCGCCGGTGCCCCGCGAGGTTGCCCTCTACACGCAGGCGGACCGGCGCCGATTCCTCGTGAAACCCGGGATCACGTGCCTGTGGCAGATTGGCGAACGCAACCTCGGATTCTGGGAGATCGGCGACCGCAACGCCATCGACTTTCCCGAACAAGTGGAACTCGATGTTCGCTACATCGAGAACCGCACCTTCCTTGGGGATCTCTGGATTCTCGCCAAGACCGTTCCCGCAATCCTCTTTGGAAAGGGAGCCTGAACGATGGACGCCATCCTCATCTGCCCCGCCGACCGCCGCGCAATGGACGCGCTGTCCCGGCGCGCCCCCCTGGCGCTGGCCCCGGTGCTGGGACGCACGGTCCTGGACCTCGCTCTTTCCGGACTTGCCGGCCTCGGATACCGGGAGGTGGCCATTCTCGCGGCGGACCGCCCCGAGCGCATCCGGGATGCGGTGGGCCGGGGTGAGGCGTGGGGCCTGAAGGCCGAGGTGTTCCCCGAAACCCGGGAATCCACCATCCCCGAGGCCGGAGCACGGTTCCCCGAAGTCGCGGCCAATTCCATCTTCCAGGCGGACCACCTCCCGGGCTCCGCAGCCAGACCCCTGCTGGGATCCGCGCAGGAATGGGTCGCCGCGTTGCTCAGCCTGATCCCCGCCGCGGCCCGCGAGCGGGTGGGCGTGCGCGAGGTCAGGCCCGGGATCGTGATCGGCACGCAAACCCGGATCGACTCCGAAGCGCGGCTGGAGTCACCCTGCTGGATCGGATCCGGTGTCCGGGTCGGCCCGCGGGCCCGTCTTGGGCCCGGGGCGATCATCGAAACGGGCGCCTACATCGACCACGACGCGTCCGTCCAGGAGAGCTACATCGGGCCTGAAACCTATGTGGGCGCCTTTACCGAGGTGCGCCGATCCCTGGCCTGTGGACGAATCCTTCAGAACTGGGAGACCCATTCGGTCATCGAGGTCCCCGATCCCGTCTTCCTCGACGACCTCGGCCCCGCGGTGCATTCGGCGGGAATCCCGACTTGGATCGGACGTCTCGGCGCCCTTCTGGTGCTGGGAATCACCGCGCCGGTCGTCCCCTGGGCCTGGGTGCGCAACCTGGGGTCGAACGCCCCCTTGTTTCGCCGGCACCTCGCGGCCCAGTCAACGGATCCGGCCGATTCCCGGCGTCCGCCGATCCCCTACCATGAACTGGGCGGCGTTCGCGGGCTGCCTCGGCGCTGGCCCGAGTTGTGGCAGATCGTGTGCGGACGCTTCGCCTGGGTGGGGAACCGTCCGATCCCGCCCGAGACGGCCGCCACCCTGCGGGACGACTATGAGCGCCTTTGGCTTTCGGTCCCGCCCGGCATCGTCGCCCCTGCGGAACTGGAGGGCGCCGGGGACCCCCACGGGGATGAAGCGCGTGCCCACGCCAGCTATTACGCCACCCATCGGGGCTGGCGTCGCGATCTGCACCTGCTGCTGCGGTGGCTGCGGAACCCTCCGTCCCTTCCCCCTTCCCTCCCCTCGTCTCAACCTCCGACTCCATGAAATTCGAAACCATTGGTGACAGTCTCCGGGCCGGCTGCCCGGCGGAGCTTACGGCTCCGAACGCAGCCGCCTTTCGCGACGAAACCCGCGCCGCGGTCGCACCCCACCATCAGCACGTCGAAATCGACATGTCCCAGACCCGGTTCCTCGACAGCAGCGGGCTGGGCGCCCTGATCTCCATCCACAAGCTCATGTGCGGACGCGGCGGATCCGTCCGGATCCTCAAACCCACCCCCACGGTGCTGCAAATCCTGGAACTGACCCGGATGCACCGGATCATTGAGATCCGGCCCGCCTGACCGGCCACTTCTCCCCCCACCCCGCCCGTGTCCGATCCGTCCCTCGTTCAACAGCCGGTCGCGGTCTGGATACAGACCGCCGCCGGCGATCTGGTCTCCGTCCGGGCGGCGGCGCAGAAGGTGTGTGCGGTCCTCGGGC
>JAEUHD010000311.1 GCA_016793645.1 Verrucomicrobiales bacterium | reverse complement strand
CGGCGCACGGCGGGAATGAGTTCGGAGGTCAGCATCCGCCAAAGCCTGCGCAACGAATCCCACGCGCCGCAAGTCCGGGCGAGGCGTCTTGGACTGCGGTAGTCCCCTACCGCTTTACTTCCCGTCGGGACGCGCTCCGAGAAATGCCGCGCTCCACCCGCGAACCCCGCGTTGTTCCGAAGCGCCAAGGGACCGGCGCACTCCACACCCGGGCGGACTCCACACACCCCAACCCTCGCGAAGCGTCTTGGACTGCGGTAGTCCCCTACCGCTTTACTTCCCGTCGGGACGCGCTCCGAGGAATACCGCGCTCCACCCGCGAACCCCGCGCGAATGGGATTGTCGATCACCTTCCCTTTCCTCAAACGCGCTTCGCTGCTTCCCTTGGCTCATGGTGCGTTTGCTGACGTGGCTGAGCCTGTGGTCTTGGGGAATGGGGACACTCCTGATCGCCAAGCCGATCCCGGACGAACCGTTCTGGCAGGACGTCGCCGTCCGGATCCGCCTGCAGCCCGGCCTCGAATCCGCACGCTTCCGAAAGGTGTGCGTGGACCGTGAGGGAGTGGTGTACGTGCTGACGGACCGCGGCGTGGCGAGATTGTTTGAGGACGTCCTCGCCCTGGATCGAAGTTTTCGTCCGCTGGCGGGAAGGATTCCGAAGGACATCACGGTGTCCCCCGAGGGCGACCTCTACTACCTGTTCGAAGACTCCTGGCTGTCCAATGGACGCAACGGTCGGCCCGCAGGTTCCGTTACCCCGGGCACCATGGATCGCATCGCCGTCGGACCGGCGGGCGAAGTCTGGCTCAGCGGACCTGGCCGTGCGGCGCGCTTTCCTGCGGAAGGGGGGACGCTTCCGGCGGCGCTGGAAACGTCTCGATCCCTTGAGTTCATCCCCGGTCCGGCGGAGGGACAACTGGCGCTTCTTGCCGACGGAATGCTGTCCGTGAAGACCGCCGGTGGATGGTCTCCGGCAGTTTCGGCGCGGGCGGCGGCCTGGTCGCGGGATGGACTCTGGGTGGGAACGACGAATGGATGTCACCCCGTGGACAAACCCAGCAGCACCCCCGCCCCCCAGGCCGGAGGACCTCCGCCCTGGGGAGACGTGACCTGCATCGCCCCGGTCCCCGGCGGAATCTGGTTTGGGACGACGCGGGGAGCCATCTTCCAGAACGACGGGATGGACCCGGCGTCGCGCTACGCCATTCCATCCGCCCCCGGCATTCCGGCACCCCGGTTCCGCTACTATGCGGGGAAGCGTTGGCTTCCTGACGATGCCATCGCCAGCCTGGCCATCGGACGCGACGGCACGGTCTGGGTCCTGACCCCCTCCGGCCTGGGAGGAATTGCCTTCCAAAGGATGACCCTCGCCGACAAGGCGGAATGGTTTCATCGAAAGATCCGGACGCGAAACCTGCGCCTCGGACTCACCGGGGAACGCCGACTTCTGACCCCGGGAGATCTGCTCACCAGCGAAATCGTGGACACGGACAATGACGGGGGCTGGACCAGCTATTACCTCGGGGCGCTCGGAGCCGAGTACGCCGTGACTCGTGGGGAGGCAGTGCGCCGGGAGGCGTGGGAATCCTTCAGTGCGCTCGAGCGTCTGCAGGAGTTATCCACAATTCCGGGATTCTCCGCGCGGACCATCGAGCGTCGCGGCTTCAAGTTTTCCGATCCGGACCGATGGCGCGAGGCGAAGGACCCCGGATGGGACTGGAAGGGGCACACCAGCAGCGACGAAATCTGCTCCCAGACCTTCGCCCATGCCGTGATGTGGGAATGGGTGGCGACCAACGCCACCGAGCGGGCGCGCATCGCCACCAACTACACCCGCATCGTGGAACACATCCTGTCCCATGATCTCTACTATGTGGACGTGGACGGAAAGCCGACGCTCTGGGGCCGGTGGAATCCGGAGTACCTCAACTGGTTTCCCCACTCCATTCACGATCGGCGCCTGAACAGCGCGGAGATCACGGCCAGCCTCCAGTTGGCGTTCACCATGACCGGAAACCGGCGATATCGGGACATCGCCTACGGGCTCTTCGAGAAACACGGGTATCTCACCAACATCCTCAGCCCCATGTCCGGCATTCATCCCACCCCCGGATACGTCCATGAGGGCAATGAAATGGGCGATGAATGGAACCACAGCGACGACGAACTGGCGTTCTTCACCTACTGGGTCCTGTGCCGCTTCGCGTTCACGCCCGATCTCAAGGCGAAGTACCTCGGGGCCGTCCGGGGCCACTGGGACATCGAAAAGGCGGAACGGTATCCGATCTGGAACTTCATTTATGCGGGGTGCGGAGCCCGCCACTACGATCCGGAGGGCGCCGTGTGGACGCTGCGGGGCACCGCGTTGGATACCCTCAACTGGCCCGTCCAGAACTCCCACCGTCTCGACATCACCCGGCGGGAGCCCAACTTCATGCATCGGGAATTGGAGGAACTCCTGCCGCCCGGGGAACGATTGGTGGCGCGGATCAACACCCAACCCTTCATCCTCGACGCCGGGGATGGTTTGACCGATTTCCCCGGGGACGAGTACCTGATCGGCTACTGGCTGGGACGCCAAGTCGGGGCCATTGCGGCACCCAACCCCTGACCCCGTAGCCGCCGAGGTGACGAGGCGCAAACTGCGTCTTCCGCCCGGCGCCAAGGTCGGGCGATAGGGGAACCGATATGGTTTCTCCTCACGTAACCTGATATGGCCGCCGGTCAACCGAGGCGAGGAGGCGTCCACTGCGTCGCAGGCCTTGATCACGGCCCGGGTACCCACCCCACCCCACCCGGGAGACGTCAGCGTTCGTCCAGGCAACTGACGCCGGGCAACGGAGTCCCCTCGAGGAACTCCAGGCTGGCGCCGCCGCCGGTGCTCATGAAGGTCACCTGGCTTCCCAGCTTCGCCTTGTTGATCGCCTTCACCGAGTCGCCGCCGCCAATGATGGACTTGGCGCCGTTGGCTGTGGCGGCCGCCACCGCCTTCGCGACGGCCAGAGTCCCTTCCCCGAAGCGCGGGTCCTCGAACATGCCCATGGGGCCGTTCCACAGGATGGTCTTCGCCCCGGCGATCACCTCGGCGTAGCGCTTGGCTGTCTCGGGTCCGATGTCGAAGCCTTCGCAATCCGCCGGAATGTCGGCCGCCGTGTTCACGCGGGGATTCACCGGTTCAAAGACGGGCTTGCCCTTCTTGTTGAGCTTGCCGGTGTCCTTGAGTTCAGCGACGACGTTGTCGGACGGAATGAGGAACTGGACCTTGAGCTCCTTGGCCTTGGATTCGGCGTCGAGGGCCGTGTGGATGTGTTCCGGTTCCACCAGCGACTTCCCGGTCTGGTTGCCGTGGGCGAGCTTGAAGGTGTAGGCCATCGCGCCGCCGATCAGGATCGTGTTCGCCTTCTCCAGCAGCCGGTCGATGACCTTGATTTTGTCGGAAACCTTGGCGCCGCCCAGGATGACCACGAAGGGCCGGGCCGGCTCCTCGAGTTCGTCGCCCAGGAACTTCAATTCACGCTCCATGAGGAGCCCGGCGGCACAGCGGCCACCCCAGGCGGACAGGATCCGGGCGACCCCGCAGGTGGAGGCATGGGCCCGGTGGGCCGCCCCGAAGGCGTCATTGACGTAGACATCCGCCAGTCGGGCGAGCTGGGCGGAAAACACCGGATCGTTCTCCTCCTCCTCGGCATGGAAACGGACGTTTTCCAGCAGGAGCAATTCCCCGTCCTTGAGGGCATTGGCAGCCGCCTCCGCCTTTTCCCCCACGCACTGGTCCACGAACTGGACCGGGCGTCCCAGGAGTTCCGCGAGTTTCTCGGAGACCGGCTTCAGGCTGAGGGAGGCCTCCCGCTTGCCGTCCGGACGCCCCAGATGAGCCGCCAACACCAGACGCCCCCCCTTTTCGAGCAGCAGCTTGAGGGTGGGAAGCGTTTCCCGGATGCGGGTGTCATCATTGATGACCATCCGCCCCCCCTTCTCCTCCATGGGGACGTTATAATCCACCCGGAGGAAGACGCGCTTTCCGGTCACTTCAAGGTCGCGGACGGTAAGTTTGGCCATGATCAAATACGGTTCTTGTTCCGAAAGGCCGCGAAACTATCCACGGGCGGCAGGCCGGCAAGGGATTTTGCCGGGTTCGGGAATTCCCGTCCGATCCGTCCCCCGGACAACAAAAAAGCGGGCACCTTGCGGTGCCCGCCTAACCCAAACAACCAAACTTACCTCCTTTGCCAGAATGTTTCCATTCGGGCGAGGAACGGTGATCCAACCGTAAGCTGGACCGGCCGCTCCCAATACCAACGACCCTTCAATAGCCCTGAATCCCGGACGTTCAATGAAAAAATCCCCGGGCCCATGGCCTTCACAACTGCGAAAGGAACACCCCCTGGAGCACCTCCCCGGGTTCGCCCCCTCCCGAAACCTCGATAACCCGCTTCAAAATCGACAGTTAGAACCACCCTAGCGACGGCACTCAACCCCGGCTGATGGGTCTCATGAATTCAGGGATTACCTCAAAAAATCGGGATTCACCGCCCCACCGACCCCGACCCCGGAGACCCCTTATCGGAAGAAGAGCCATCCCACGACCGCAAAAATGGGGAGCAGGATTGGCAGGGTGAACCGGAGGATGTATCCGGGAAACGAGGGGGTTCGACACCCCTGCTGGTCTGCAATCGCCTTCACCATGAAATTGGGACCGTTACCGATGTAGGTATTGGCACCAAAGAACACGGACCCCATGGATATCGCCATCAAGGTTCGGGAGAGGACCGGATTCGACAACAACGCCGCGACTCCGGGGTGGGTCTCCGCCAGGGACGGCAGGACGGACTTCCCCGCCTGAAGTGCCTCCGGGGTGGCCAGCGCGCCGACCGTGGCACTCAGAAAACTGAGATAAGTCGGGGCATTATCCAAAACGCTGCTCAGCAAGCCGCTTCCCCAGTAAAGCAGACCCGGAGTCGGGGTGCCAAATCTGGACGCGTTGACCTCCAACCAGTCCAGCGCCGGCATCATTGTGGCGAAGATGCCCAGGAACAGGATCGCCACCTCCCTGACCGGGTGCAGATTGAAATGATTGGCCTCATGGACGGGTCGCGGCGTGGTCCAGTACGAACCCGCCGCGGCGGCCAGCATGAGGATCTCCCTCAGCATCGGAGGATGGTCCAGGAAGACCGCCCCCAGAATGACCAGCAGGAAGAAGACGTTGCCCCCGCCCTGCCAGGCCCAGGAGTCGGCCCGGCGGGCCTCGTCCCGCAAATGCCGGGGGATCCGCTGGAAATTCCGCCCATCCATCCACAGAAACACCCCCAGCAGAAGGCCCAGGGCCACTCCCCACATCGGCCAGCAATGTGCGGCCACCCACCAGAACGGGACCCCCTTGAGGTATCCCAGGAACAGGGGCGGGTCCCCGATGGGCGTCAGCGCCCCGCCCACGTTGGAAACGATGAAAATAAAAAACACCACATGGTGGGTGGTGATCCGCGCCCGATTCATCCGAATCCAGGGCCGGATCAGCAGCATCGAAGCCCCAGTGGTGCCCAAAACATTGGCAAGCAGGGCTCCGAGGGTGAGAAAGACCGTGTTTTCCCACGGTGTCGCGCCACCCCGGACCTTGAGGTGGATCCCGCCGCTGACCACGTACAGGGATCCCACCAGGCTGATGAAGGAGACGTATTCCGAAGCCGTGTGAAGAACCCGGGAACCTGACCGCAGTCCGATCAGATAATACCCCACCGTCAGGACAGCGAACCCGAACGCCACCTGCGGATAGCGGCGTCCCCACCATTCAGGTGCCCACAGGGGTGCCAGGGCGACCATTCCCAGCAACAGAGCGAACGGAAGCACCATCCACGGGGATGGCTGGGGAACAGCGGCAATGACGGTGGGAAACACCGCCGAAATCCTGCCCGGGGCGTCTGCGGCATCGCAAGCGGCGTTTACCCGAGCCCATCCCCCCGAAACCGGTGCCGACCCCTGACGTCAAATCGCGGGGGACGACGGCCGCGCAGGAGGGCGGCACAGACCGTCCTTCCTGCACAGGCGTCGTCCCCCGCGATGACCGCGGACCCGTTCACCGGTGACCGCCCCCTTCCCTGAATACCTCCACGGGATCATACGGCGGCCAGTAGGGTTTCACTGCGGGCCCGAATCATCTGCTGCCGGTGGGCCCGGCGCCGCGCATCCCGCAGCTTCTCCTCGAAGAGGGCCGGGAACACCAGCAACGGATGCGCCTCCAACCACGCAAGGGCGGCGGCTTCATTGGCGGCACGCCGGATGGGGGCGGCGAGAACCGGGGAGGTGACACCGGCGAGGGCGGTCTGGAGCACCCGGTTCTTGAGCCGCTCCAGGTCATTCTCCTCCGTCCGCGTAAACGGCGCGGCCGGTTCGGGAAGCCCCCGATCCCTCCAGGGAGGTCTGGGGGTGTTTTCAAACGTACGATTCATAGGATGACGATACTTCCAACAGTTGAGGTTGTGTTGAGCCCGATCGCCGGGCCCGGCGCCCGGACCGATACCGCCGGCCCGGGAAAACAAAAAAACCCACGATTGCCGGGCAATCGTGGGTTTCTGGAAACGTTGCGGTAAAATCGCCTACTCCGTCCCTCCCACCTCGCCCGGGGTCCCGGCTTTCGGCCAGGAGCCGGAAACCGCGACCAACGCCGCGATGCGCTGTTGGCAGCGCATCCCGGTCGCAATCATCGGATGACGGACGGAGTTCATTTCGACAGGCGGATGTTTATATGGATTTCAGCAAGGGTGTCAAATCCGGGTTTTGAATCCGGGCATGCGCACACCCGTGGCCGGGGAGGACCCGGGGCCACATTTTGAATCGCTCCCACCGGTGCTGGTCGCCCCGCCTTCGGACGGCCCGGAGACGGGTCCCGGGACGCCGCGGGGACGGGATAAATCCCGCACGACGAGCCCAAGTCCGGGCGGTTGGGGCTTGTCGCAGGACCGCCGAACTCCCTAGGCTGGCGCGTCATTCGACTCCCATGAATTCCACCCCCCGCCTGCGGCTGTTCCTGATGATGGTGCTCGAGTTCTTCATCTGGGGCGCCTGGCTACCCCTGATCTTCGGCTACCTCCCCAGCCTCGGATTCACCCCCGGACAACAGTCGCTGATCCTGAACGCGTTTCCCGTCGCGTCGATCATCGGCATGTTCTTCAGCAACGAATTCGCGGACCGCAAGTTCGCCGCCGAAAAGTTCCTCGCCTTCTCCCATCTCGTGGGCGGGCTGGCCATGCTGGGACTCGGATTCGTCCATGACTTCGGGACCTTTTTCATCCTGATGCTGGTGCATTGCCTGCTCTACGTGCCGACGATCTCCATCACCAACTCCATTGCCTTCGCCAACATGAAGGATCCGCAGAAGGAGTTCGGACTGGTCCGCATGGGCGGCACCATCGGGTGGATCCTCGCCGCATGGCCGTTCACCTTCATCCTGGTCGACTGGGCCAAGGTCACTGCCGCCAATCCCCAGGGAATCTCGGCCTGGATCGGCGCCGCTTTGGCCAACGGACTGACCGGACCGGCACTCCAGAGCGCCACCAAGTGGACCTTCATCGTCTCCGGCATCGCCTCCCTCCTGCTCGCAGCCTTCAGTCTCACGCTCCCGCATACGCCGCCCAAGCCGGCCACGGGTGAGAACAAACTCGCGTGGCTCGAGTCCGTGCGGTTCCTCAAGCACCCCTTCATCCTGGTGCTCTGGGTGGTCACCTTCATCGATTCCTTCGTCCACAACTGCTATTTCAACTGGACGGGCACCTTCCTCGGCAGCAAGGCGGTTGGAATTCCCGGCAACTGGATCATGCCGGTGATGAGCATCGGCCAGATCGCGGAAATCCTGACCATGTTCGTCCTCGGGGCCACCCTGAAGACGCTCGGATGGCGGACCACCCTGATCGTCGGCATCCTGGGCCACACCGCCCGCTTCGCCGTGTACGCCTTCTTCCCGCAGCACAAGGAACTGATCATCGTGGTGCAGATCCTCCACGGCATCTGTTACGCGTTCTTCTTCGCCACGGTGTACATCTTCGTGGACGCGTACTTCCCGAAGGATGCCCGGTCGAGCGCCCAGGGCCTGTTCAATGTGATGATCCTCGGCGTCGGGGCCCTGGTGGCCAATTCGATCTGCCCATGGCTCATCCAAAAGGTGTACACCCAGGGCGCCGTCACCGACTTCCGCGGATTGTTCATCGTGCCCTGCCTGACCTCCGTGGTCGCCGTGGCGCTGCTCGCGCTGTTCTTCCATCCGCCCAAGACGCCGACGCCGGATGCCGTCGGTCACTGACGTCCTCCAGAGCACATCCGGGCGGAGTCAACCCTCCGCCCCCGCCGGACCGTGTCCTTCCTCACCTTCCACGGAATCAGCAAGCGGTTTGCCGGCGTCCATGCCCTCGCAGACGTCAGTTTCAGCGTCGAGCGGGGCTCCTGCCACGCCTTGATGGGCGAGAACGGCGCCGGGAAAAGCACCCTCGGGAAGATCCTCGCGGGGGTTCATACCGCGGACAGCGGGGAGATCCGGGTGGAAGGAACCCGTGTGGCCCCGTCGAATCCGCATGCCGCCCGGGGACTCGGGCTGGCCATGGTCCATCAGGAACTCGCCTTCTGCCCCAACCTCTCCATCGCCGAGAATCTCTGCCTCGGCGATCTGCCGTCGCGGGCCGGACTGCTGGTCCGCCGTGAAATGCGCGCCCGGGCGCGGACGATGCTGTCGGAAATCGGAGCGGACTTCGACGTGGACCGCCCGGTGGGGGAGCTGACCACCGGACAGGAGCAACTCGTGCAGATCGCCGCGGCGGTCGGAACGGGCGCGCGGGTCATCGTGTTCGACGAACCGACGAGTTCGTTGTCCATCGCGGAAAGTGAACGCCTCTTCGCCCTCCTCGCCCAACTCCGCGAGCGGGGCATCACCGTCCTCTACGTCTCGCATCGGATGGATGAGATCTTCCGCCTGTGCGACACGGTGACCGTGCTCCGCGACGGGCGTCACGTCGCCACGAGCCGGGTGGAGGGCACCCACTCCGAGCAGTTGGTCCACCAGATGATCGGGCGCGATGTGGAACCCCACGACCCCGACCATGTGTCCCGGCCGCTGGGTCCCGAGGTTCTCAGGGTGTCCGGACTCGAATCCCCGGGGAAATTCCAGGGAGTCCACTTCTCGCTGAGGGCGGGCGAGATTCTCGGACTCGCGGGACTCGTCGGTGCCGGACGCAGCGAGGTCGCCCACGCGATCTTCGGACTCGACCCCAACGCGGGCGGCGCGGTGAGTGTGCGCGGCGCCTCGCTGCCCGCAGGCGATGTCCAGGCGGCCCTCCGGGCCGGGATTGGTTTCCTTCCCGAGGACCGCAAGCGGCTCGGACTGATCCTGCCGCTCAACTGCCGGGAGAATTCAGCGCTCGCCGCCCTGGATCGACTTTCCCGGATGGGCTTCGTCAACCGGACGGCCGAGCGGGGAATGGCCCGCCGCTTCGCGGAACGGCTCCGGGTCAAAACGCCTTCCCTGGAGTCTCCGGTCAGCAATCTGAGTGGCGGCAACCAGCAGAAGATCGCCCTCGCGAAGTGGCTCGCCCGCGAATGCCCCATCCTCCTCGTGGACGAACCCACGCGCGGCGTGGACGTCGGCGCCAAGGCGGAGATTCACCGGTTGCTCGATGAGTTGGCGTCCGCTGGCGCGGCCATTCTCCTCATTTCCAGCGAGCTTCCGGAACTCATGGCCTTGAGCCGCCGAATCCTGGTCCTGCGCGAGGGCCGCATGACTGGAGGACTGGACCGTCACGAATTCTCCCAGGCCGCACTCCTGCGCCTGATGGCCGGCGTGGCCGCCTGAACCCTCGGCGAAACCGCCGCAGGCTCACTCCGGCTTGGGCGCCTTCGAGCCGAGCCGGAGGTATTCCCAAATGGCGGCGATCGTCCTCGGGCCGTCCCCCTCCAGGATATCCGGCAGGGGGCTGCGCCCGGTCTCGTCGAAATACACCGGCATCTTGGACTCCGCATCCACGCTGGTGGGCGCCCGCAGCCACCGCCGATAGAAGTCGGGTTGCAGGCGTTCGGCACTGTGGGCGAGGTTGATGCCGGGAGCCTCGAACACCTGGGTCGCCGCAAAATCGCCGACGCCATGGCAACTGATGCAACTGAATCCGCCATTGGCCGAGACGAGCTTTTGTCCCGCCGTCGCCAACGTCGCGGCATCGGCCGGAGCCGGGTCCGCGGGCGACACCGGAGGCAGTCCGGAGACGGTCGCAAGTCCACGGGCGAGTCCGGATGCATAGGCCGGAAACGCCGGCATGCGCGCGTCCAGCCACGGGCGCGGCTTCCAGGTCTCCCCGCCGGCGATGAACCGCGCCGCCCATTCCGGCTTGAGCTTTCCATACAGGAGTTCCCAGTGGGGGAAGCCCTCGAACTTCCCGTGGCACTCCTGACAGTTCAGGTGCCGCGATTGGCGTGCCAGGAAATCCGAATCGGTGGACCGTGACAGCGACGCCCGGTCGGTGGCGGCGAAGGCCTTCAACCCGGCGCGATCCTCATCGGAGAACGCATAGCGCGGCGCCTTGGAATCCTCGGCCGGGGACGCGGCCAGGCACCCCGCGGTCCAGCGATCCGCGCCCAGCTCGGACAACGGCTTCGCGGCCAGGGTGGACTTCGCGCCCTCCAGCGTGTGGCAGTTCAGGCAACCGGATTCCGCCACCAGCGTCTTCCCCCGCGCGATCAGGGCGTCGTCCGCCGCCGGCTTCGCCGCGTCCGCAGGATCCGCGACCGACTCCAGATACGCGGCCAGGTTCCCCGCCTCCTCGGCGGACAAATGGAAGTTGGGCATGCGAATCCACGCATAGTGCTCCTCCGGCTTCTGCAGGAACGCGCGAAGCGATGCCGGCGTGAACTTGGCCTTCACCTGCTTCTGGGAAACCAGGCCCGGACGGGCGTCGGTTCCTTCGGGACTGCCGTGACAGGCGGCGCAATGAAGCTTCTCAAACAACGCCTTGCCCGCCTCCCCATCGCCGGCAACCCCGGCTGCCGGAGGATTGCCCTGGAGCGACCCCAGATAGGACGCCACCGCCACCGCCTTTTCCGCGGCACCCGCGCCATGGAAGACCTGGGGCATCGGGGTCCCGGGCCGCATGGAGGCCGGGTTTTCAATCCACCGGGCCATCCAGGAGACCGAGCGCCGGCTGCCAATACCATTGAAACTGGGAGCGTCCATGGACAACTCCGGTGCCGACCCCGAAGCGGGGTGACACCGGACGCACCGCGATTCGAACACCAGGTCCCGGCCGGCCCGGACCGCGTTCGCCGCCGACAGGGCCGCGTGGGTGGCGGGCGTGAGCAACCCCAGGGGAATCGGATTCCGGGGCGTCTCCGAATTGGTCCAGTACAACCGGAGGAAGGCATCCCCCTTGGCGGGTGCCACATAATCCACCGAGAACGGATTGGGCCCCTTGTTGAGTTTCACCGCCCGGCTGGTTTCGGGGGCACCCCCCTCACTCCGGGCCTCCAGGGCCAGGGTCCCGTTTACGGTCAGTTTCACCTCGCCGGAAAACTCGGCGATGAAGCTGTATTCCGCCCGCAGATCCGCCGCGATGGATCCCTCCCATTTCGCGGTAAAGGGACCGGGAGGCACCCGGGGCGTGGCGGGCTGCCCGGCCGGGACGTTCAGCCACACGTTGGGCGTGACCTCCAGGTCGGTCACTCCACCGCTGGTGACGGAAAACAAAACCCCGGAGGCGGTGTCGGCTCCCCGGAGGGGAAGGGCGGAGGCAAGGACGACCAGAACCGTCGCGGCGGAACTCCACCGGACGCCGTGGAACAAGGGAAAACGCATGTTGAGACGCGGACGATCACGGTCCGTCCGCGTCACGGTATGGAGCAGCACCCCAAGGTCAAGGCGGCGGCGCGGGAACGTCTCCCGCGTCCCGTCAATACCAGGCCAGGTCCGGAGGGGCATCCGCATGGCGCCACGCCTCCACAAACTGCCGGTGGACCTGGGCCGCATCCTCCGCGAGCGCCTGCGCGCTCAGGGCCTGTTCCAGACCAAAGAGACTCCATCCGTTCCGGGGCCACCTGCGAAGGTCCTCGCGAAACACCGCTTCCGCCTGCGCGCTCCGGCCCGCCCTCAACAAGGCGGCACCAAACGCCGGCCGGACCGGGAACGGCCAATAGGCGGGCTCCATGTAGGGAATGGAATCCTCGGCCGCCACAGCCGCCTCGAAGGCGGTGATCATCCCGGCGGAATCGCCCCGGGCCTCCGCCACCCTCGCCGCCAGCCAGCGGTCCGCCACGGCCAGGAGCCCTGGGACCGGAAACAACGGACTGCCGAGGTCCCGGGCCGCGTCGCTTCCCGCGATCTCCGCCAATTGGCGCTGCTCATTCCCGGCGCCCTCCAACGCATGCCGGGTTGCCAGCACCCATCCGCGCGTGAAATGCCACAACGCCCGGTCCACCAGGAAGTCGTTGGTCTCCGGCGGACGCGGCACCGCCAACATCTCGTCCCCGCGGCCAAATCGAACCAGGGTGAGCCACGGGAGGTGCCGCAACCGGGGCGCCTCCAACGCCTGGTTCGGCCCGCAGGCATTGTCGAGGGAATACTCCGCGGCCTGGCGCGCCGTCCGAAGCGCGTCCCGTCCCCGTCCCTCAAACACCTCCGCCCACCAGAGAAAGTGCAGGTTGTGCGGATAGTACACGCCCGGATAAAAGCCCTGTGCGCGGCAATGACGGATGTATTCCGAATCCGCCTTCGCCGCGAGACGGTTGGATTCCGACGCGTCGTGATACTGCCCCACCCGCATGTAGATGTGCGACGGCATGTGCACGAGATGGCCCGCCGCGGGCGCACATCCCCTCAACCGGTCCGCGGAGGGCAGCCCCGATTCCGGATTTGGACCCGCCTCGACCGCGTGAATGTAGAAGTGGTTCGCCCCCGGGTGATTCGGATCCCGTGATATCACAAACTGCAACGCGGCCAGGATTTCCCCGGTCTCCGGCTTCGGCGTCCGGTCATGCGTCCAGTAGTCCCACGGCATCGTGTTCATCAACGCCTCCGCAAACAGCGTCCGGGCATCCAGGTCGTCCGGATGCCGGCCCACCAGGCTTCGCATGGCGGCCGCAAACGCGCGGTCCAGATCCGACCGGTCGGGGGTGAACTCCCTTCGGTACCGCGTCTCAAGCGCCGAAATGTATTCCTGTTCCGCGGCCGACGCCCGGGCCCGATGCGCCACCGCCTCGGAGAGGGCCTGCCAGGCCGCGGTGGCGTCCCCGGCATCCATGGGCTTGTTGACATGCGGTCCCAGGGCGTACGCCACCCCCCAGTAGGCCATCGCACACTCCGGGTCCACGGCCGCGGCGGAGCGGAAGGACCGGATCGCCTCCCGATGGTTGAATCCAAAGAGCAGGCGCATGCCCTGGTCAAAGTAGCGCTGGGCCCGGGGCGACCGGGTCGACACCGGATGCTGCAACGTTCCCAATCCGGAAAAAAGCGGACCCGGGAGGTCGTCCTGAGCCGCGGCAATCCGGACCGCAGCCGCCAGACACCCCACAACCCCCAGCATCCACGCCGTCTTCATTCCACCGGGAAGTCTACAGGACCCGGACCAACCTCTTCAATGCGTCAGGTGCGTCAGGTGGCGTCCTGCATGGAAACCTCCAGACTTCCCCGAAGCCCGCGCCGCCCCTATCGTCCGCGCCTCCGGAAACGGGGAAGCGACACGATGTACCGGCGACTCAAGGCGTTTGCGGTGGGGCTTCGGCAATGGGCCGGGTCCACGATCTCGGGCGACCCCGCGCGGCAGGCCTTTGCGCGGCGGCAACTGCATTGGCGGAGCCTCGGGTTGTTCCAACGGGAGACCACGTTTCAGCGCAATGGCTTCACCTGGACGGGATCCACCTCCTGCAGCATCACCGAGTTGATCTTCACCACCGATCACTATCAGGACGCACGCCTGGAGGAGGTGACCTCGTGGCTCGCCGCCCAGGGGCGGTTCACGCGCCCCGTGCTTGTCAATGTGGGCGCCAATCTGGGCGATCTCGTTCTCCCGCTGTCCCGGACCGGCAAACGCATCCTTGCCGTCGAACCCAATCCCGAGACCTTTGCCCGGCTCGTCCGCAACGTCCGGCAAAACGGGCTTCAGGACCGGATCACCTGCTGCGACGTCGCCATTTCCGACGCTTCCGGAACGGCACGGCTGGTTTCCGCCGGTGACCCGGGCAACAGCGAATTGGAAAGCGGGGGCGCACGTCTCGGCTTTGACGGACAGGACTACACCCGCGCCGTTCACGAAGTGAAAACCCTGCCCCTGACCGACCTGTTGGCGTCCCAGGGGATCGCTCCGGGCGACGTCGCCCTCGTGGTCTCGGACACCCAGGGATTTGAGACCCGGGTGATTGAGTCGGGAGCCGCCCTTTGGCGCGGGAAAACCCCGCTCTGGGTGGAAATCTGGCCCAAGGGCCTCGCCTGTCACGGGGGCGTGGAGGCATTCCTCCGATCCTGCGAACGCCACTTCACCCATTTTATTCCCGAAACCGGAATTGGCGCCCCGCCGGAACCCGTGCGGAACCTCTCCACGCTGGTGGGACGCCTCAAGAACGCGGAGTTTACGGACGTCCTGTTGATTTCCTGATCCCGGTCCGAAGGAACCGCAGGCGCCGCCCTTTTCCCGGCCCCAACGTCATGCCTCCCGTCTCCGTCGTCCATGCATGCACCCACCTGCGGTCGCTGGGAGGCGTCCAGACCCTGATCCGACGCCACCTGAAGCGGGATGGGGACCGGGAGGTTTCCTCGTCCGCGACCGTCTGGTTCGAGCGCGGCCCGTTCGGACCGGAAGCCTCGGGACGCCCGGTTTTCGGACTCGGACTCCGATGGTTTCATTCCGGACGCACCCTGCGACGACGTCTCCGGACCCTCCCTCCGGGCTTCACCGACGATGGCCGCATTTGGACCTATCACGACCTGTGGGGACTGCCCACGGCCGCCGACCTCGATGGCGCCGGACGCCGGGTCGGGGTGATCCATTCCCAATGGGAAGGGACGGAACCGGTGCTCCAAACCATCCGGGGCGCCGTGGACGGCATGCTGTGCATCAGTGCGTCCAGTGCCGAACTCACCGCATCACGGCTTCCCCCATTGGCGGGCGAACGCATCGCCCTGCTGCCCGTCCCGGTGGATCCTCCGCCGGAGACACCGGGGTCGTGGGATCGCCCCCCCGGCGAACTCGTCGTCGGGTACTGCGGGCGGATCCGGAACCAGCAGAAGCGGGTGGATCGCATCCCCGGAATCGCCGAGGCCCTCCGGGCGGCAGGTGTGCCGCATCGATGGGAGTTCCTCGGGGACGGCCCCGAGCGCGGAAGTCTGGAGAAGACGCTCGCCGCCCGGGGCATCCGCACCCTTTTTCACGGCGCGCTCTCCGGCGATGCCTACTGGAAGGTGCTCGCCGACTGGGACGCCATCCTCTTTACCAGCGACTATGAAGGCCTCCCCATCGCGATGCTGGAGGCCATGAGCCGGGGCGTCGTGCCCGTGTTTCCCGACGTTCCCTGCGGCGGACGGGACTACACGGGGCGGATCGCCCCGGAACTCGTGTATCCGGCCGCCGATCTCGACGCCGCCGCGCGTACGCTGGGTTGGATCCAATCCCTCGGGATGCCGGCGCGCGTCCAGCTCCGGAGTCGCGCACGGGATGGAATGCTGGCTCACACGGGGGACGCCTACGGAAAGACCTTCGCATCCTTCCTGCAGCACCTGGCGGCACTCCCGCGAATATCCGCATCCGGCACCGCCGCGCGGCGCACTCATCCCGGCGAACGGATTCCGTACGCCCTCATTGCGAGACTCGCTCCCGGGCACGCCCTGCGCCGCGGGTACCTGTAGGGCCCTCCGGCCCCCTCCCGGAACCCATGGCCTCCGGTTTGAGATAACCCTAGGGCCGGCCCATTCTCCTCTCGCATGGATGCCAGAATTTCCATGAACGCAAGTACCAAGGTGGTCGTTGCATGGGTGGCATCTCTGTTGCTACCAATTGAAGGTTATGATTAAGCGATTGGCCTTGGGACTGGGGTTGACGGCCTTGTTGGCTGTTTCCAAGGCGGACCCCTGGGTGAGGGTCCCCAACACGACGTTGGACCTGCCCCAGACGCCGGGAAATTTCGGCTACACGCTGGTCGATCCGTTGGGCGTGACCTTCAACCGCCCCACGTCACTCGCGTTTCCACCGGGAAACACCAACGCCATCCTGGTCGCGGAACAGGATGGACGTTTGGTGGCGGTCACCAATCGGTCCGCTCCCAGCCGGACGGTTCTTTTGGACCTCACGGAGTCCACCGCCCTGGGCCCCAATGAGGGATTGCTCGCGGTGGAGCCCCACCCCGACTTCGGGTCCAACGGACGCGTTTTTCTATTCCGCACGGCCCGGATCCCCGGCGACGCCACCGCCCAGAAGTATGTGCAGATTTCGGAGGTTCGCCTCGCGCCGGACACCCTGCTTCCCGCCGGCATTCCGGAGATCGTCATGATTCGCCAGCCTTACTTTTCCCTCGACCATCTTGGGGGCGACCTGAAGTTCGGCGCGAACGGATATCTCCACGCCAGCATCGGCGATGGATTCGATCCCATATCCAATTCGCAGCGGATCGACGGGGGCCTCTTCTCCGCGGTGCTGCGGATCGACGTGGACCATCGGCCGGAGTCCCTGGCTCCGAACCCCCACCCTTCCGTCCTCGGGAATTACTGGATTCCCCCCGGGAATCCCTACGTGGGCGCGACCCAGTTTCTCGGGGGCCCGGTCGATCCCTCCCAGGTGCGGACTGAATTCTACTCGGTGGGACTCCGCGAACCCTTCCGGCTCACCTACGACCCGGAAACCCGGGCGCTTTGGGTCGGGGATGTCGGAAAGGACACCTTCGAGTCAGTGTTCGTCACCCTACCCGGGGCCAATCACGGGTGGCCGGCCAAGGAGGGGCCGGGTGACGGAATCCTGCCGGGGGCCGTACCCCCGGACTTCTTCGTGAATCCGGTCTACGGCTACGTCCCCCCGATTTTTTCGTACATCCACACGATCGGCCCCTGCGTAATCGGCGGCGTCATATACCGGGGCACCCGGCTCCCGGAACTCTGGGGTGCCTACCTGCTCGCAGACCACGGATATGGCTGGGTCGGCGCCATCCGGGTCAACAACCAGGGCGTCGGAGCGATTGCCGGCCTGTCCCTGTATCAGCCGGCCATCACCGACTTCGCCTCGGATCCCATCAATGGCGACGCGTGGTTGTCGGAACTGGAGCGATCCCGCCTCCTCCGACTGGAGCATTCCGCCGTCTTTTCCGGGGATCCCATCCCGCCGACGCTGGCGGAAACCGGCGCCTTCGCCGACCTCCCCACGCTGACCCCGGAGGCCGGCGTGGTTCCGTACGAGGTGAACCACCCGTTCTGGTCCGACGACGCCCGGAAGCGCCGCTGGTTCTCCATTCCGAACGTCGAGGGGAAGCTCGGCTTCAAGGCCTCGGGCGGCTGGGACCTCCCGACGGGAACGGTCTGGATCAAGCACTTTGATCTCGAGATCACCAACGGCGTTCCCGAGTCCTCACGACGGATGGAAACCCGTTTCCTGGTGAAGCAGGCGGACGGAATCTACGGAGTCACCTACCGGTGGAACTCCGCGACGAATGCGACCCTGGTTTCGGAGTCCGGACAGGACGAGGACGTCGAGCGGTGGATCGACGGGAGCCGCGTCACCCAGCGCTGGCATTACCCCAGCCGCTCGGAGTGCCTGAGCTGCCACAATCGCCGCGCAGGATTCGCACTCGGATTCGACACCGCCCAACTCAATCGCGACATCGACTGGAACGGTGTCCGGACAAACCAAATCGGCGCCTGGATTGCCTCCGGTTACGTCACCAACGGCCCCATCGCCTTCCAACCACTGCTCCAATACGCCGCCCTCGACGACACCAGCGCCAGCCTCGAATGGAGGGCGCGGTCCTACCTGTCGGCGAACTGCTCCTTCTGCCACCAACCCGGTGGCGCCGGCCTCGGAACGTTTGATGCCCGCTTCGCAATTCCGACCGAGAATGCCGGGCTGCTGGGGGGCGTCCTCCTGAATCTCCTCGGAGACTCCTCCAACCGGGTGATCGCTCCGGGCGATCCCACCCATTCCGTCCTGCTGCGGCGACTCTCCACGCGGGGCACCAGCCAGATGCCGCCCCTGGCGTCAAACCTGGCCGACCCCCGGGGCGCCGCCCTTCTCCAGTCCTGGATCCTTTCCACCGCGGACCGGCCCGTGGAGACTCCGATCCGGTTCGCCGGCTCCCTGGAAACCGACAGCGCCCGCCTTCACCTGACCCAGCCCGCCAACCGGGCCCTGCAACTGGAACGCTGCCCGGACCTCGCTCGTGACGGCTGGTCCCCGGTTTATGTGCCCGGCACGGAGCGGACCTTCCCCGCCACGGATCGGACCGTGGACCTTCAGGTACCCGCCTCCATGCTCCCGGCCTTCTTCCGGGTCAGGACGGTTGCACCCTGAACCATCCTTCGACCTGGCAGATCAGGACCGCCCCGGAATCGCGCGGATGGCCGACGCCATTCCCTCCAGATAGCGGTCCAGCGTGAACCGACGCTCATACTCGCGTCGCAATTCCAGTCCCACCCCCGACGTCGCCAGCGCCAGGAGTGCCCCGGCCTGCGCCGCGGGATCCTTCGGTTCCACCAATCCGGGATACCCCGCGGGCAGCATCTCCGGGATCCCCCGCCACCGGGTTGTCACCGCGGGAACCCCATAGGCCATCGCCTCGATCAGGCTCACCGGCTGGCCCTCGTTCGCATAGTAGGTCGGAAACAAAAAAACGTCCGCCGCCCGCCACGCCGCATCCTTGTCCGCACCCGACAAAAACCCGACATGGGTCACCATCCCCTCCCGTCCGGGCCGCCCGCACCATTCGCGAAACTCCTGTTCAATTCCCGGATCGGGAAAGGCGCCGGCAACGGTGAGCCGAAACTTCAGGGCAGGACCCGGGCCTTGCGCCGCCGCGGCATTCGCCTGCGCCACCGCCTCCATCGCATCCAACAGTCCCTTGTCCCGGGAACACAGCGCCAGAAACAGGACCCGAACCTCCCCCCCGCGCTCGCGAAGCTCCGTCCACCGCGCCCGACGACGGGGTTCAAGGTCCCCCACAAAGTCCGGACACGGATCCTTCAGGGCATTGTGCACCACGCTCGTCCTCCGTGACGACAACACCTCCGCGTCCCGCCGGTTGGTCTCCGCCAGCACCACGGAAAGCGCCGGCTTCCCCAGCAGCGCCCGGCTCAGCCTCCGCTCCCACGGACGCGCCTGCGTCTCCAGCCATTCCCCAAGTCCCGCCGCCTCCCAGTGGAACACCACATGGCGAAACCACGGACGCAGCAGCAGGAATACCATCCAGTCCCGCACCAGGGGCGTGCGCTTGGGCGGACTTGGAATGTAATACAAGGTCCCTACGCCGGTGCGAATCCGCGCCACGAGGGCCTGACCGCAGTACCTGAGCAACTGAAGCACCTTTCCGCCCCGGGCCGAGCCGACGTCCTGGAGGTCACCCGACAACCGCGCGTCCACGTGAACGACTTCGATCCCGAGTTCCGGACGCCCCCGGAATCCGTCCACCAGATATTGCACCATCTGGCTCTGGCCATGATGCGGCGGCGGAACGTGGGCGAACACCAGGAGCTTCAAAGTCGTCCTCCCCCTACGGCTTTCCCGACCTCCGCATATTCTCCAGCAGGATCAGGGGACGGTCCGCCTCATCCCATGCCTCCATCAGCACCGCAGGCACGGGCGTCGGCCCCTTGATGTACGATCCCAACAGGAGGTCCTCGTCCCCATCCCCGTCGAAATCCCCCGCATCGAGCGCCAGCCAGCGGCCGGTGGCGCTCTCCGCAAAGGTGCTGGCCTGGAACCGGCCGGATCCGTCGCTGGACAGGTAGACGAAGCTGCCGCGCGGGGATCGCTGGTAGTCGGGGAAAAAGGAAATCGCCCCGATGTCCAGATCCCCATCCCCATCGAAATCGCGGACGACCGCCTGATAGGCTCCGAACAGCGGAAAGAAATACGTCTCCTTCCAGACCCCTCCCCCCTGCGCCAGATAGATCCGAACCCCGTGGTACCGCTTGGAGGGCGAGGAGAACTCGCCATTATCGCCATTGGTCACGAGAAAATCCGGACGGCCGTCGCCGTTGAAATCCGCCACCTGGAAGGAGCTGTGCCCCCAATAGGGCGGCCGTTGAAAAGCCGTCGTCCGCTCAAAACCGCCGCGCCCATCGCCCAGGAACACAAACATCGCCTCCGTCTCCTGGGCCACCAGGGCCGCGATATCCGGATGCCCGTCGCCATTGAAGTCACGGATCTCCGTGCGGAGGGTTCCGGGCAGCGGAAACAGTTCGTGCTCCTGCAGGGTGCCGTCCGCGCGGGCCTCCCACCACGAGAGCCGGCCCACGTTGTTGCCAAAACAGCTCACCACGTAGTCCAGCCGTCCGTCCCCGTTGAGGTCCGCCGCATTGGCATCGGTGGTTCTGGGCAGACCGGAAATGCGGTCGGGTCCCCGGTGCCAGTCCGGTGCGTTGGTCAGCCAGAACACGGCGCCGCCGGGGGCATCGGACGGCAGGAAGCTGCCCAATCCCGCCGTCAGGATCCCTTCCGGCAGGCCCCGGAAGGAAGCCACGACATTGCTGACGCCCATCGAGGCCCCGGCGCGGCCATCGACCCCGACCACCCGGACGCTCCGCGTGCCGGCATCCGCAGCGAGGGCACCCCTGCCGGGCAGGATCTTCACCGCCGTAATGGAAGGCGGATGCAACGGGAGATCCGGAACCACCACCCGGAATCCCGGCAACCCGACGGCGATCGGAGGCGGTGCATCCTGGGGCAGCGGCTTCTCCGGCGACTTCGCCAGATAATAGGCCGCCAGGTCCAACCATTGATCCTCGGTGATCACCGGTTGCAGCGGAATGCGCTTGTTCTCCCGCAGAATTCGAATGTTGGGGCTTTGCTCCAGTTCCGGCGTCGAGAACCCCAGACGGTACTTCATCCGGGGCAGGATTTGCTGGTACCAGGTGTTCCGGTCGAGGGCTTCGGGTTCGGGGAACAGGTGACAGGTGACACAATAGGTTCGTGCCCATTGTCCCCCGCGGAGGACGGCGGCCGCGTCGCCCGCCGCCTGCAGGACCGGTGGTTCGGCCCCCCAAAGAATCCCGCGGACTGAGGTGAGCAGGCCGAGCCCCAACAGGATCCACCCCCATCGGGACGGCGACGCCCGAAGGACACCGGCCATGCCGGCCCGGCGGCCAAACTGGATTCGTGGATCAACCATGCAGCGGACGCCCCAAGTCACCACATTGCGACGCTGGGAACAAGCCCGGGGGCTCGTGTGCGGTGCAAGACATCGACAGTGGAGCGCAATTCACCACCAAGAGGGTTCCTTGCCGGAATGCAGGCACATTCCTACCGTCGATTCATTGACCGACGGAAAATCCAGTCCCTGCGCAGCACCCGATGAGGCGGCGGCCCCGTTGTTTCCGCTCAATCGGATGCGCGCGGGCTGCGTGGTGATCATCAAGCGGCTGACGGCCACCGCCGAGGTGAATCAGCGGCTGCGCGAGATGGGTTTCGGCGAAGAACAACGGGTCAAGGTGATCACCCTGCAAAACAACGTCCTGTGCCAGGTCTGCAATGCCCGTCTCGGACTCAGCGCGAAACTGGCGGAGACCATCCTGGTCGAGCAGGTCGGGGCAAGGAAGGTGGCGTGAGAAGGGGGGCGGGAGTGGTCATTGGTCATTGGTCATTGGTCACTGGTCACTGGTCACTGGTCACTGGTCACTGGTCACTGGTCACTGGTCACTGGTCACTGGTTACTGGTTACTGGTTACTGGTTACCGGGGTTCGGAACATTGAAAACTTGAAACGGAACACGTTCCCCGGACGCTGCTTTCAATCCTGAGTTGTCCATGCCGGTCCCACTCTCCTCCCTCGCTCCCGGATCCAAGGCCACGGTGGCCGAGATTCGGATCCCGCCCGAGCACCGCGCCCGGCTGCTTGAAATGGGGCTCCTCACGGGGACGCCCGTGGAACTGATCCGGTTCGCCCCGATGGGGGATCCCATCGAGATCCGGGTCCGGGGTTACAACCTGTCGCTTCGGCGCCACGAGGCGGAATTGATTTTGGTCACGACGAAATCGCCGTCCTGAGCCGGGATCCCGGAATGTCCTCCCCTCCCTTCACCGCCGTCCTGACCGGCAACCCGAATTGCGGGAAGACCACGCTCTTCAACGCGCTGACCGGGCTGCGGGCCAAGGTGGGCAACTATGCGGGCGTCACCGTGGAGCGAAAGGAGGGCGCCCTGCTCGGGGGGCGGTCCGACCGGCCGGTCACCGTCCTCGATCTGCCGGGGACCTATTCGCTGAGTCCGCAATCCCTGGACGAACAGGTCGCCCGGGACGTGTTGTTCCAACGACTTCCGGATGTTCCGGAACCCTCCCTGATCCTGATCGTCGCCGACGCGTCCAACCTTCAGCGCAACCTCTACTACGCGACCCAGGTCATCGAACTCGGCTTTCCCACCTTTCTCGCGTTGAACATGGTGGACGTGGCCCGGGAGAACGGACACGAGATCGACGTCGCCGGGCTTTCGAAGGCGCTCGGTGTGCCGGTGTTTCCCATGGTGGCCAGCGAGGATGAGGGGGTGAAGGCGCTGCAGGAGGCCATCCACCAGTTCGCCGCCCAGCCCGGACGCCACCGCGTGATCCCGCGCGAGTTCAATGAACTGCCCGAGGTGTTCGGACGCGAAGCCCAGGCGCTGGAGACGCAACTGCGTTCGCTGTTTCCCCATCGGGAACGCCTGGCCTCGGCCGAGGCGCTCCTGCTGCTCGGGGACGACAAGGTCCTGCAGTCCCACCGCGACCTGTACCCCGCAGCCGTGGCGGCGTCCGTCACCGCATCCCGGACCCGGCTCGAGTCCGCAGGCGTGGACTGGCGCAGCGCCGCCATCGAGGCCCGGTACGCCCGCGTGTTCGCCATCGCGCAACACGTCACCACCGAGACCGCGCCCGAGGGGGAGAATTTCTCCGACCGACTGGACCGGGTCCTGACCCATCGCGTCTGGGGACTGCTGATTTTCGTGGGCCTGATGGCGCTCCTGTTCCAGGGGATCTTTACGTTCGCGAAGCTGCCCATGGATGCCATTGATGGCGGAGTCCAGTGGATTGCCGGACGGGTGGGGGCTGCGATCGGTCCGGGCGACTTCCAGGACCTTGTTGCCAACGGCATCATCAAGGGCGTCGGTGCGGTGGTCGTGTTCCTTCCACAAATCTGCCTTCTCTTCCTCTTCATCGCGCTGCTTGAGGACACCGGCTACATGGCCCGGGCGGCGTTCCTCATGGACCGCCTCATGTCCAAGGTGGGCCTGCACGGCAAGAGCTTCATCCCCATGCTGTCGTCCTTCGCGTGCGCGATTCCGGGGGTGATGGCCACCCGGACCATCGAGTCGCCCAAGGACCGGCTCGTCACCATTCTCGTCGCGCCGCTGATGAGCTGCTCGGCGCGATTGCCGGTGTACACCGTCCTCATCGCCGCGTGCATCCCGCAGACGAGGATTCTCGGGTTCCTCGGCCTGCCGGGATTGACGCTGCTGGGCATGTATCTGCTCGGGATCGTCGGCGCGCTCTCGATGGCATGGCTGTTCAAGAAGACACTGCTCCAGGGTGAGCCGCCCCCCCTCATCCTGGAACTGCCCCCGTACAAACGTCCGGTGCTGAAGGTCGTCCTGCGCCACATGTGGGACCGCTCCAAGCTCTTCCTTCGACGCGCGGGCACCGTGATCCTGGGCATCAACATTCTGCTGTGGTTCCTGGCCACCTATCCGCGCCATGCCGAACTGGACGCCGCGGCGGACGCGGGAAAACTGGCGCTGATTCAGACCACACATCCGGAGATCCGGACCCTCGCCGATGCGACGGCGCATATTGCCGGCGTTCGAAACGAGGCGGCCGCCCGCGACCTGGTGGACCGATGGGATGCCCTGGAAAAAGCCCAATCCGGGGAACACTTGCGCCACAGCTTTGCCGGGCGTCTCGGTCAGGCGATCGAACCGGTCATTCGACCGCTGGGATTCGACTGGAAAATCGGCATCGGCATCGTGGCTTCGTTCGCCGCCCGCGAGGTGTTCGTCAGCACCATGTCGGTGGTGTACAACATCGGCGAAATCGACGCGGGTGATCAGGCGGGAACCTCCACACTGGCGGAGGTCATGAAATCGGAAAGGCGTGCGGACGGCTCCCCGGTCTACACACCGCTGACCGGACTCACCCTGATGGTCTTTTACGTCTTCGCCCTGCAATGCGTGAGCACCGTTGCCATCGTCCGCCGGGAGACCAACGGATGGAAATGGCCGGCGTTTCAGTTTGCCTACATGACCGGATTGGCCTGGGCGCTCGCCTTCATCGTGTACCAGTCGGGTCGTGCCCTGGGTGGGTGACCTTGTTATCCGGATCGCCCCCGTTCGGCACCCGCCCCCACTTGCATCGGACTCCCGGGACCGCATGGTTCGCCGCACATGGCCATCGCCGCAAAACGGGTGTTGATCGTCGGATGCGGCTACGTCGGCACCGCCCTGGGTCGCCGCCTGGCCGGGGAGGGCCATGCGGTCATCGGCCTGCGACGGTCCCCACCCGATCCCACCGCGGTGGACGATTCGGGAATCCAGCCCTGGATCGGGGATCTCACCCGGCGCGATTCCCTGGATTCCCTGCCCGGCCCGTTTGACTGGGTCATCAACACCGTGTCCTCGTCCCGGGGAGGCCCCGCGGAGTATCGTGCGGTCTATCGGGACGGCATGCGGCATCTCCTCGACTGGATGCGGGCGCATCCACCGTCCGCGTTCGCCTACACCAGCAGCACGAGCGTCTATGGTCAGACCTCGGGAGACTGGGTCGATGAATCGTCGCCCACGATCCCCTCCACGGAAACGGGCGAGATTCTGTTGGAGGCCGAACGCCTGATCCTGGACGCCGCCGCCGCCGGGACGGTGCCCGGGCGGATCCTTCGCGTCGCAGGCATCTACGGTCCCGGCCGGGGTCATCTGCTCCGGCAATTCCTGCGCGGGGAGGCCCGAATCCATGGAACCGGCGCGCGCTGGATCAACATGATCCACCGGGACGACGCGGCGGGCGCGCTGATCGCCGCGTTGGCCCGGGGTCGCCCGGGTGAACTCTACAACGCCGTGGATGACGAACCGGTGTCCCAGTTGGAGTTTCTCACCTGGCTGTCCGAACGCCTCCAGCGTCCCCTGCCGCCGGTGGCCTCGGAGGAGGAATTGGCGACCCGCAAACGGGGGCTGACCCACAAGCGCGTCCGCAACCAAAAGCTGCGCTCGGAAACGGGATGGAACCCGTCCTATCCCACCTTCCGGGAGGGATACGCCGCCGAATTGAAGCGTTGAACCCGCCCGGGTACCCGGAACGAAGTCACCCCACCCGGAACGAGATCTTTTTCACCATGTCCTTGCCCATGGCGTGCTGGACCCGTTCGAGGATTTCGCGATTGCAGTAACGGACGATCTCCGTGAGCCAGACGCTGCTGTCCACGGCGACCAGCAGTGTTCCCCGCACCAGACCGACCGGCTGGGAATGTGCGGCCACCCGTGGATCCACGATCTGCCGCCACAGGGTGACAATCTGAGACTCCGCCTGCCGGCGGTCGATGCGCATGCCCTGAAGCACCGCCGGCAGGAGGTCGGCGGCGGACCGACCGGCGGAGACCCGGGCCCGTTCCGCCTCCGACAGGTCCACACGCCGCCATTCCGCCAGGACCCGCCGCCGGGCGCGCCGGGCGGCCGTGGCGGCGGAGGGCCGGGGGCGCGATGCGGAGGTCACCGGGACACTTCGCCCCCCCGGGCCCCCGGGGTCAAGCCGGGGACTTCCATCCGAACCGTCGATTTTTCGTTTCCCGCCGTAAACCCGATTTGCCACCCTCCACCATCATGCGTTGGTTTCGCCGACTTCTCGCCCTCGTCAGCCTCCCTTTGGCGCTGCTCAGCCTGAACGGCGATGAGTTCAAGCTGATCACCGGCGACGTGTACCGGGGAACGCTCTCCGCCGCCGACGACGACGGCATCATCGTGCGGCTCGAAACCGGTGAATTCTCGCCGCGAATCGACTGGGCGAAGCTGAGCGACGAAACACTCCGCATCCTCCTCAACAACCCGCGGGCGAAACCCTTCGCCGAACCCCTCGTCGAACCGGTCGAAATCGTCCCGGTCAAGGTGAAGGCCAAGGAGATTGCCGTCCGGGGCGTCACGGGACGCGTTCCCATGCCGGACGGGGTCAAGAAGGGTCTCTTGAGCGCCCTGATGACGCCCAACGGATTGATCCTCGTGATCGCGCTTTTCATTGCGAACCTGTACGCCGCCTTCGAGGTGGCCCGGTTCAAGTGGCGGCCCGTCGGGCTGGTCTGCGGTCTCTCGGCGGTCCTGCCGGTGGTGGGCTGGATCATTTTTCTGATCCTCCCGCGGACGGCCGTCGCCGAGCAGGAGAATGCCACCGAGGCCGCGGTCACCGGCACCAGCGTCTCCGTGGGGTCGGCGGCACCGTCGGCCAGCGAGGCGCCCCGCGGGGGAGCCGCCGCCGCCCTGGGGCTTTCCAAGACCGGAGGACACGGCGGGGGCGGTGGCGCCGACGGGACCCCGAAGGTGTTCAAGCGCGGCGAGACCACCTTCAACCGACGTTTCTTCGAGACCCAGTTCCCAACCTTCTTCCGCGTGGTCGCCACCGAGGCGGACCGGGACCTGGTCATCGACGTTGCGGCGGGCAAGAGCAGCGTCGTCGGAAGCCGCGTCAGCCGCATTTCCGCCTCGGAAATCCATTTCAAGACCACCACCAACCAGGAAATCGGCGTCAGTTTCGCCGACATCACCCAGGTCACGCTGCGCCACAAGGATGCCGCCTGAGGGATTGAGTTCCACCCTGCACTCCCCTCCACCGGATTCCCCACTGCATGAAATTCCGCGCCATTTTGCTGTTCGGCGCCCCGGGAGCCGGCAAGGGCACCCAAGGCAAGATCCTCGGACAGATCCCCAACTTCGTTCATTTCTCCTGCGGCGAGGCCTTCCGCAACCTCCGCGTGGATTCCCCGCTCGGCGGGGTCTTCATGGAATACGCCTCCAAGGGACAACTGGTCCCCGATGAGCCGACCATCGAGCTGTGGCAACGGTCCATCGACGGATTGATCGCCACCAACCGGTTCAATCCCGAGGCGGACACCCTGCTGCTGGACGGCATTCCCCGGAATCCCAACCAGGCCCGCATCCTCGAGGATCTCATCGAGGTCAAAGCCATCTTCAATCTGTTCTGCCCGGTCGTGGAGCGCCTCGTGGCCCGCCTCCAACGGCGCGCCCTGAAGGAGAACCGCCTCGACGACGCCAATGTCGAAGTCATCCGCGCCCGCCTCGAAACCTATAAGCGGGACACTCGGGCGGTGCTGAACTGCTATCCGGACACGATCATCCACCAGATCGACTCCACGCAGGAGCCCATGTACGTGCTTCTGGACATCCTCCAGATTCTCGCCCGGATCCCCAAGCCTGCCGTCAGCGACGGTAATACGACCTTCATCCGCAAGGCGGATGTCGCCCGCGCGCAGGTCCCGGCGGCTTCGGGTTCCTGATACCCTCCGAATTTCGGGGTCGCCAGGACGCAACAATTCCGGAAAGCCTTTCCCCGAGGCGTCCCACCCGCCCGCAAGGAACCCTGCCTCATGAATTGGTACCTCTCGGTCTGGAAACAGTATGCAACCTTCTCGGGACGGGCCCGTCGCCGGGAGTACTGGATGTTCACCCTGTTCAATTTCATCGCCGCCGTGCTGTTGGTGATTGCCGACGCGGCCATTGGAGGCACCGGCACGGGCGGTGGAACCGGATGGCTCACCGGCATCTATGGCCTGGCGGCGCTCATCCCCGGCCTCGCTGTCACCATCCGCCGCCTCCACGACACCGGCCGGAGCGGGTGGTGGATCCTCATCAGTTTCGTTCCCCTGATTGGCGGAATCATCCTGCTGGTCTTCCTGGTGGGCGACAGCGAGTCCGGGGACAATGCCTACGGTCCCAACCCCAAGGCTCTCCCGCTTGCCTGACCCCTCCGTGCCCGACTCCCGCCTCCGCGTCGTTTTCCTCGGCACACCGGACCTGGCGCGCACCATCCTCACCCATCTGGCCGCGTCCCCCAACGTGACGGTCGTCGCGGCCGCCACGCAACCGGATCGCCCGGTCGGACGCGGACTTCAGGTCACCCCCACGCCGGTCCGTCAGGAGGCCGAGCGTCTCGGGATCCCCGTCCTGCAACCAAAATCGGCAAGGGATCCGCACTTTCTCGAATCCCTGCGGGAACTCGCGCCCGACCTGATCGTGGTTGCCGCGTACGGACAAATCCTTCCCCAGTCGCTGCTCGACGTGCCCCGACTCGGATGCCTGAACATTCATACCTCCCTGCTGCCCCGGTGGCGGGGCGCCGCACCCATCCAGTGGGCATTGGCGTCCGGAGATCGTGAGACCGGTGTCACGCTCATGCGGATGGAGGCGGGACTGGACACCGGTCCGATGGTGGCCTCGGCCCGGACCCCGATCGCCGACTCGGACACCGGGCAAACGCTTCATGACCGCCTGGCACTGCTGGGAGCCCGGTTGCTCGTGGATTCCATCCCGGCCTACGCCGGGGGAAAACTTCCGCCGCAGCCGCAACCCGCGGACGGGGTCACCTACGCCCGCAAGATCACCCGGGACGATGGGCGACTGGACTGGACACAATCCGCAGACGTCCTGTGGCATCGACTGCGGGCGTTCACGCCCTGGCCCGGGGCGTTCTGTTTCGTGCCCGGGGATCCCAAGGCAAAACTTCTGAAGATCCACGGGGCAACACCCGCCACGGTCCCTCTCCAGACTTCGGCCACTCCCGGCACGGTGGTCGCGTCCGGAGTGGACGGAATCACCGTCGCCTGCGGATCCGGCGCGCTGCGCCTGACCGAAGTCCAGCCGGAGGGCGGCCGACGCATGCCTGCGGTCGCCTTTGTCGCAGGTCATCCCCTGACGCGCCTGGAGTAGCCGCCCGGAGCGCATACGCACAGCGTCCTGGAGTGCGGGCGCGAAGCTTCCGCCTTCTCGCGGGTGATGCGCCGGGAGGGACGACGCGGGATTCGCGGTCGAAGCGCCGACCCAAGGCGACCGCTGCGCATCCGCACCAGGGATTCCACACTATTCCACCAATTCCTTCGGATCCCGGAAGGGAAGTCCATGCGCCTCCGCCACCGGACGGAACGTCACCTGTCCGCGCAGGACATTGATGCCGCCCAGCAGGGCCGGCATGCGGCGGCAGGCCTCCGCGAGACCGAGATCCGCCAGCAGTTCAATGAACCGGGCGGTGGCGTTGGCCAGCGCCTGCGTCGCCGTGCGGGCATAGGCGCCCGGCATGTTCGCCACGCAATAGTGGGTGACCCCCTCCTCCACATACACCGGGTCCCGATGGGTCGTCGGGCGCGACGTTTCCGCGCATCCTCCCTGGTCGATGGCGATGTCCACCAGGACACTTCCCGGCCTCATGGTTCGAAGCATCTCCCGGCGGATCAGCCGGGGCGCCCGCGCTCCGGGCACCAGCACGGCGCCGATCAACAGGTCCACGTCCGGCAGAAGATCCATCAGGTGCGCCTCGCTTGAGTACAGCGTGTGCGCCGTGTGCAGCGTGATGTCGAGAAAGCGCATCCGCTCGATGTCGACTTCCAGGATGGTGACATCGGCCCCGAGCCCCTGCGCCATCCTCGCCGCGTTCACACCGGCGACGCCGCCCCCCAGGACGACCACCTTCCCGGGCAGCACCCCGGGCACGCCGCCCAGAAGCGTCCCACTGCCTCCGGAATGCTTGGCCAGGTAGTAGCCCCCCACGAGCACCGACATCCGGCCGGCAATTTCGCTCATGGGTTCCAGCAGCGGCAGCCGGCGGTTCACCTCGACGGTCTCGTAGGCGATGCCCGTGGCCCCGGAACGCATCAGGGCTTCGGTGAGGGTGCGTTGGGCGGCCAGATGAAGGTAGGTGAAGAGGATCTGGCCCGGCCGCAGCAAGCCGTACTCGGCGGGCAGCGGCTCCTTCACCTTCACCACCAGATCGGCGGCGGCAAACACCGCCGCGTGATCCGGGGTCAGCTCCGCACCGGCGGCGGCATATTCACTGTCGGGGTAGCCCGCGCCCACGCCCGCACCGCATTCGACGATCACCCGGTGGCCGCGGCGGACCAACTGGTACGCCGACGACGGAAGCAGCGCGACGCGGTACTCCTGCTCCTTGATCTCCCGGGGAACCCCGACGGTGACGATCATCCCGAACGTTCGGATGCGACCTTCGCCACGGCAAGCCCGGATCGGCCGACGAAGGAATTCAATCCCCGGTTGAATTCATCCAATCGCCCGACGTCCGTAACCGGTCCGCGCCACGGCGGTCATTCCGTCGCGCAGCAATTCCACGTCGGAAAAAAATTCGCACGCCCCGTTTGGTCACCGGAGTCATGGGAAACGCACCGTTCACCGTAGTGCTGGCAGACGATGAGTCGGCGGTCCGGAAACAAGTGCGCAGCCTCCTGATGGAGGAGGAAGGCGTTCGTCTGGTCGGCGAGGCCTCGGATGGACCGCGCGCCATCGCGCTGATCCGGGAGCAGCGACCGGACGTCGCCATCCTGGATTTCCGCCTGCCGCGGCTGAGTGCGCTTCATGTACTCGCCGAACTGGGAACCCGCACGCTGCCGCTGATTCTCTTCCTTGCCCATCCCGCGGAGGGAGGCGCCAACCCGTTTCCGGGCAGCACGGTCGGCTGGATTGCGAAACCGGTCACCCAGGACCGGCTGCATGCCGCGTTGATCCAGGCGCGGACGCATCTTTCCGACCGTCTCGCAAGGCCCTCACGGGGATTGGCGGCACCGGAAGGCCGCCTGACGGTGAAATCCGGATCCCGCGTGATGCTCGTGGACCTGGATTCCATCGTCTACGTCGCCTCCGACAACAATTGTTGCCGGATCGTGACACCCTTGCGGACAATTCCGGTCCGCGAACCGCTGGCCACGTTGGCTTCGCGACTGCCGTCCCAGCGATTCGTACGCGTCAACCGCTTCGCCGTGGTCAATGGCGATGCGGTCGCCGCGCTGGAACCCAAATCCCACGGAGATTGGATCGTTCGCCTCCGCGATGGATCCCAGCATGTGGTGAGCCGGACACGCCGTGCGGAGGTGCTCCAGCGTCTCCGCATTCCCACGTGATTCAACGCGCCCCGTCCCCAGGTCTCCCATCCGGCGTCCGCATTCGGACGGTCCCCGGTCGGCCCTGAAACGGAATCGCCATTGGCCACTGGTACGAACCAGTTCACACGGGGAAACCGGGATCCCGACCCCACGGCATCCGCCCAACGGCCACGCCGCTGCTAAGCATTCGGGGTGATGCGCATCGCGGCCTCCTCTGTCCGAAGGATTCTCGGCATCGCACTTCTTTGGGTCGCGGCAGGAGGATCGTCCGGCATTTCTGCGGGTGCCGCCGAATCGAAACCCCGGCCGGAAGGCACCCGGCGCATGGCCGAGAGACTGGCCCGGATCCGGGAGACCGCCGATCCCAGGACCATGTCCTATCTGACGGACCGCCAAATCCCCCGGCTTCTGACAGCCCTCACCCTCGCCACCAACGCGCAGCAGCGACTCAACGTCCAGTTCAACCTCTCCAATCAGCAGCTTCTCTCGGGGAAGACCCAGGACGCCCTGGACACCATCGCGGCCATGGAGCGTCAACTGGCTGAATTGGGCGCAAAACTGCCCCCGGGGCCGTCCGTGGAGCTCCGCCTGAGGAAGGCCACCGCCTACCTGCGCCTCGGCGAACAGGAAAACTGCCTCGCCAACCACACCGCCACCTCCTGCATTCTCCCGATCGAAGCGTCCGGACAGCACCTGCTGCCCCGCGGATCCCGGGGAGCCATCGCCGTTTTGAAGGAACAACTGGCGGAGTTTCCGGATGACCTCGGGGCACGATGGTTGTTGAACATCGCCCACATGACCCTTGGGGAATGGCCCGACAAGGTTCCAGAGGCGTGGGTCATTCCGCCGAAGGTGTTCGCCTCCGAATATGACCTTCCGCGATTCCCGGACGTGGCGGGATCGGTCGGACTCGATGTCGATGACCTGGCCGGCGGTTGCATCGTGGACGATTTCAACAATGACGGATTTCTCGACGTCATGGCCAGCGCCTGGGGCCTGGGCGGACAACTGCGCCTCTTCCTCAATGACGGAAAGGGCTCCTTCAACGAGGTCACGGAGCAGGCCGGCCTGCTCGGGCTCGTGAGCGGACTGAACATCCAGCAGACCGACTACAACAACGACGGATGGATTGACGTCTGGATTCTTCGGGGTGGCTGGCTGGGGAAGGCCGGACGCATGCCCAACTCGCTTCTGCGAAACAACGGGGACGGGACCTTTGCCGACGTGACCGAGGAGGCCGGTCTCCTGAGCGAGCATCCGACGCAGACCTCCGTCTGGTTCGACTACGACGGCGATGGCTGGTTGGACCTTTTCGTGGGCAATGAGACGACGGACCGGAACAATCCGGATCCCTGCGAACTGTTTCACAACAACGGCAACGGCACGTTCACCGAATGTGCCGCCGTCACCGGCGTGGATCTGCGGCGGTTCGTCAAGGGAGTGGCGTGCGCGGACTATGACCGCGATGGGCGTCCGGACCTCTACCTCTCCTGCCTCGATGGCAAGAACGTCCTGCTGCACAACGACGGTCCCTTCAACCCCGCCCTCGGCGCCCGCAGTCCGTGGAAGTTCAGCGACTCCTCCCAGTCGGCGGGCGTCTCGGACACGGTCCTCAGCTTCGCCACCTGGTTCTTTGACTACGACAATGACGGCTTCGAAGACCTCATCGCCTGCGGTTACAAGATCCGGAACGTCAGCGACGTGGCGGCGGACTACCTCGGTCTGCCCCACGAGGGGGCCCTGACCAAGCTCTATCACAACAATGGCAATGGAACGTTCTCCGACGTGACCGTGGCCCTGCGCATGAACCGGCTCTGCCATACGATGGGCTGCAATTTCGGGGACCTCGACAACGACGGCTGGCTCGACATGTACATGGCGACCGGCGACCCCAGCCTGACCACCCTGATTCCGAACCGGATGTTCCGGAATGCCGGCGGCAAACGCTTCCAGGAAGTCACCACCGCCGGAGGTTTCGGACACCTCCAAAAGGGACACGCGGTCGCCTTTGCGGATCTCGACAACGACGGGGACCAGGATGTGTATGCAGTCCTGGGCGGCGCATTCCCCGGGGACAACTACCGCAACGCGCTGTTCCTGAATCCGGGATCAACCAACCACTGGCTGAAACTCAAGCTGGAGGGCGTCAAGGCGAACCGGGCGGCCATTGGCGCGTTGATTCGTGTCGAGTTGGAGACCCCGTCCGGACCGCGCCGCGTCGTCAAAACCGTCAACAGCGGCGCCAGTTTTGGATCCAATCCCCTGAGGCAGGAACTCGGACTGGGAGACGCCACGGCCGTGACCTCGGTGGAAGTCACTTGGCCGGGTTCCGGAACCCGCCAGGTCTTCAAGGGAATCGAGCTGGATCATGCGTACCAGTTGAAGGAAGGAACTGCGGATTCCGTGGCCATTCGGATGACGCCCGTCCCCATCGATCCGAAGCAAAAGCGGTCCCATGTGCACCGCGAGCAGGCGGGTCTGTAGGAATCCCCCATGGGCGCCTCCGTCATCATCGCCGACGATGAACCCCTGGCACGGGAACGGTTGCGGCGACTCCTGCGGGTCGAAACCGACTACCAGTTGGTGGGGGAAGCCACGGACGGCCCGGGCGCCGTACGATTACTGCGTGAGCAGAAACCCCAAATTGCCATCCTCGACATCCGCCTGCCCGGACTCGACGCCTTTGATGTCCTGAAGTCGATCTCCGGCGAGCCGCCTCCCGCCGTGATCTTCGTGACCGGGTTCTCGGATCGCGCCCTCGATGCCTTCCACGCCGGAGCCGTGGACTACCTGCTCAAGCCGTTTGATTCCGTCCGCCTCCGGTCCGCCCTGGATCGCGCCCGTCAGCGTCGGCCGGGCGCGGTGCAGACCGCCGAGTTGGAGCCCCCCGCACCCTCCGTTTCCGCCGGGCGAATCGCGCTCCGATCCGGCGGCCGCTGGGTGATCCTCGATCACGACGACCTCGAGTTCATCACGGCCGCCAACACCCGATGCGACGCCACCCTCCGGAACGGATCCCAGTTGAAGATCCAGGAGTCCCTTGGGGAACTGATGGAACGGCTGCCGCCGGATCGCTTTGTTCGCGTCAGCCGGTTTACCGCGGTGCATCTGGACGCGGTCCGGTCCGTTTCCCCAAAATCCCACGGGGACCAGAGCCTCCAGCTCCGGAGTGGATCACGGGTCACACTGTCCCGAACACACCGGGTCACCGTGCTGGAACGGCTGAAGCAGCGTTGAGGCGGCCCCCCGGGACCGTGCCCGGAGTGGGGAATCCTCAGCCGCGGCGGCGCCGCTTCACATTGAGCTGCGTGAGCGAGTGCAGCAGTGCCGCCTGGACGGTGGCGTGCTCGTCGGCACCCAGCTTGTCCTGAAGGCGGGCCTCCGCGCGGCGACGGGCCTCCTCGGCCTTTGCCTCGTCAATGTCGTCGGCCTTGATGGCCATGTCGGTGAGGATCGCCACCCGTTCCCCGGTCACCTCGACGAAGCCTTCACCCACCGCGAGGAAATGATCCTCGCCCGACTTGCGGGCACACACCTCGCCGGCGGCGAGCTGGGTCATGAGCGGAATGTGCATCGGGTAGATGCCCAGTTCGCCCTCGACCCCGGGCAGCGTGACGCTGTCCACGTCCTCCGAGTAGATCTTCGCCTCGGGAGTGACGATTTCGAGCTTCAGTGTGGCCATGGCTATTTCTTTCCGGATCCGTTGTTGCGACCAGAACTGCGGGATTCTCGTCCGAGTTCCCTTCCCGGAACCCGGCACCGAACCCCCTCAGCCTCACTCCTTGATCTCGTCGATTCCGCCCTTCATGTAGAAGTCGTTTTCGCCGACCTCATCGTGCTTGCCCTCGAGGATCTCCTTGAAGCCACGGACGGTTTCCGCGACCGGGACCTGCTTGCCCGAGCGGCCGGTGAACACCTCGGCCACCGAGAACGGCTGGCTGAGGAACTTCTGGATCTTGCGGGCGCGGAACACGGTGAGCTTGTCCTCGGGGGACAGCTCATCCATGCCCAGGATCGCGATGATGTCCTGCAGGTCCTTGTACCGCTGCAGCACCTTCTGCACGCCGCGGGCGACATTGTAATGCTCCTCGCCGACGATGTCCGGGGACAGCGCGCGCGAGTTGGAGGCCAGCGGATCGACGGCCGGATAGATGCCCAGCTCGGCAATGGAGCGCTCCAGCACGATGGTGGCATCGAGGTGGGCGAACGTCGTGGCCGGAGCGGGGTCGGTAAGGTCGTCCGCAGGGACGTACACCGCCTGGAAGGAGGTGATCGACCCCTTCTTGGTGGAGGTGATGCGCTCCTGCAGGTTGCCCATCTCGGCGGCGAGCGTCGGCTGGTATCCGACCGCGGACGGCGTGCGGCCGAGCAGCGCGGACACCTCGGAACCGGCCTGCGAGAACCGGAAGATGTTGTCGACGAACAGCAGCACGTCCTGGTTCTTCTCGTCGCGGAAGTACTCGGTGACGGCGAGCGCGGACAGCGCCACGCGGAGACGGGCGCCCGGGGGCTCGTTCATCTGGCCGTACACCAGACCGATGCGGGAGCCGGGTTCGATGATGGGAAGTCCGTTGTCCCCGACGGCGGGATGTCCCTTGGCGTCCTTCTTCACCTTGATGACGCCGGCCTCGATCATTTCGTTGTAGAGGTCGTTGCCCTCGCGGGTGCGCTCACCGACGCCCGCGAACATCGAGATGCCGCCGTGCAGCTTCGCGATGTTGTTGATGAGCTCCATGATGACGACCGTCTTGCCGACGCCGGCGCCGCCGAACGCACCGACCTTGCCGCCCTTGAGGAAGGGGCAGATCAGGTCGATGACCTTGATGCCGGTGGTGAGGATCTGCGGGCTGGTGGACTGGTCGACCAGCGGGGGCGCGGCGCGGTGGATCGGATTGTACCGGTCCGCCTTCACCGGGCCCTGCTCGTCCACTGCCTCGCCGGTGACGTTGAACACGCGTCCCATGACCGCCTCGCCCACGGGCATCGAGATGGGCACGCCGGCATCGGTGACCTCCATGCCGCGGCGCAGTCCCTCGGTGGTGCTCATGGCGACGGCGCGGAGCCAGTTGTCACCCAGGTGCTGCTGCACCTCGAGCGTCAGCTTGGTGAGGCTTCCGCCCGGCGGCGTGAACTCAACGGTCAGCGCGTTGTAAATGGCGGGGAGTTGGCCGGGGAACTCGATGTCCACCACGGGACCGATGATCTGGACGATCTTGCCTTTGTTCATGGGACTCAGCGTTTGAAACTCAATTGCGGACCGCGATGTAGCTCTTCGTCAGGCCGAAGAGGCGTTCGCGGAGAATTTGACAGTCGGGAAACAGGGTCTGCATTTCGCGGGCGGTCAGCAGACGGACCTCCGCCAGGAAGGCGTCCACCTGATGCCGGGTCGGCTTCGTGAGCCAGCCCCACACGGTGAACCAGCGCAGCAGACGGCGCTGGATGCCCTTGGAAAAATAATGCACGAACGGCGCGATGAGGTGCGGCTCGATCGGGAACCACCGGGCGGGCGTCTGGATCCAGAGCCGTCGACCGACCCGGCGCGCCTCATGGGCGAAGGCCTGCTGGTTCTCCCAAGTGCCGAGATGCTCGATGACGCTGTTCGAGTACACGACCTCGTAGCTTCCATCAGCAAACGGAAGCCGGGTGGCGTCACCCCGGATCATGGTGAACTTCGGGGCGTACTGTTCCGCACCCTCCGGAATGTCGATGTTCACCATCACCACCGGGAACGAAACCCCGGCCAATGCCCATCCCCACGGATGCCCTCCCAGATCGAGCAGCGGGCTCGACACTGGCGGGCGCATCGCGTCCAGAAACGCCTTCATCCGCCGGCGGCGGAAGTGGGGCGAAATCCGGGAGTAGATGCTCTGGATGTTCATCGCGGGTTCGGGGGACCTCAGCCCATCGCCATCTGGGCGGTGGTGATCTCGAGCAGTTCCTTGGTGATGTTGGCCTGGCGCAGCTTGTTGTACTCCAGGGTGAGGTCCTTGATGATCTGCTTGGCGTTGTCGGTCGCGTTCTTCATCGCGACCATGCGCGCCGAGTGCTCCGAGGCCTTGGCCTCCTGGAGGAACTGGTACACCTGGTAATTGAGGTAGTGCGGGAGCAGGTTGCCCAGCACCTCGCCCGGGGCGGGTTCAAACAGGTATTCCTGCTTCGCGGCCTCGAGATCGGCGGCGGCGGAATCCCCGGTGACATCCGCCGACACGGCCTTGATCTCCCCCAGCGGCAGCAACTGCCGGATCTCCGGCTTCTGGGCCAGGGTGGAGATGAAGTTGGTGAACGCGACATCCACGGCGTCCACATCGCCCTTGAGGAACAGCTCCTGGGCGAAGCGGGAAATCGCCCGGGCCTCCGCAAACTGCGGCGTATCGCGATAGGTGAACTCCGCCGCCAGCTCGCGCTTGGTCCGCGCAATGAACTGCGCGCCCTTCTTGCCGGCGCACACATAGGCCACCGAACCCTTGTCCACCCGGGCCACCTCGCGGAGGAGGTTGGTGTTGAGGGCGCCGCACAGCCCCTTGTCGGTGGTGATCAGGATCAGCGCGCGCTTGCGGACCGGACGCACCTCCATCAGCGGATGCGAGAACTCCCCGGCACCGGCCGTCGCGGCGGCGAGCACCTCGTTCATGAGGGCGGCGTACGGACGGCCCGCCAGGGCCGCCAGCTGCGCCTTGCGCATCTTGGCCGAGGCGACCATCTGCATCGCCTTCGTGATCTGCGCCGTGCTCTTGACCGACTTGATGCGGCGCCGGATGTCGCGGGTGCTGGGCATGGTTCAGGTCGGCGCGCGGACGGGCCGCGGCGCCGGAATTCGTTAGCGGTAGCTCTGCTTGAACTCGGTGACGGCCGCCTTGAGCTCGGCCGCCAGCGCGTCGCTGACCGCCTTCTCGGTGCGGATCTTGTCGAGCAGCGCCGCCTTGCGGGTGCCGAGGAAGTCGGTGAGCTTGGCCTGGAAGTCCTTCACCTTCTCAACCGGGACGTCATCCAGCAGCGCGTTCTGCATCGTCCAGAGCACCGCCGCCTGCACCTCGACCGGGATCGGGTTGTACTGGTTCTGCTTGAACAGCTCGACGATGCGCTTGCCGCGCTCAAGGGTGGCCTGCGTCTTGGCATCGAGGTCCGAACCGAACTGCGCGAAGGCCGCCAGCTCGCGATACTGGGCGAGGTCCAGCTTGATCTTGCCGGCGACCTGCTTCATCGCCTTGGTCTGCGCGGCGGAACCGACGCGGGAGACCGACAGACCGACCGAGATGGCGGGCCGGACGCCCTGGTAAAAGAGGTCGGTTTCGAGATAGATCTGGCCGTCGGTGATCGAAATGACGTTGGTCGGGATGTACGCCGAGACGTCGCCGGCCTGGGTCTCGATGATCGGGAGGGCCGTCAGCGATCCATTGCCGTTCTTCTCGTTCACACGCGCGGAGCGCTCCAGCAGGCGGCTGTGGAGATAGAACACGTCACCCGGATACGCCTCGCGGCCGGAGGGACGCTTCAGCACCAGGGACACCTGGCGGTAGGCGACGGCCTGCTTGGACAGGTCATCGTAAATGATCAGGGCGTCCATGCCGTTGTCCATGAACCATTCGCCCATCGCCGCGCCGGCGAACGGGGCCAGGTACTGGTTGGCGGCGGAATCGGAGGCTGCGGCGGCCACGACAATCGTATCCTCCAGCGCACCGGCCTTCTCCAGCTCGGCGATGACGCGGGCGATGTTCGACTGCTTCTGTCCGACCGCGACGTAGATGTTGTACACCGGGCGGAACGACTTGTCGCCGGAGGCGCGCCCCACCTTGTTGATGCGCGCCTGGTTGATCATGGTGTCCACCCCGATGGTGGTCTTGCCCGTCGAACGGTCGCCGATGATCAGCTCGCGCTGTCCGCGCCCGATCGGGATCATCGCGTCAATGGCCATGATGCCCGTCTGCAGCGGCTGGCTGACGGATTTCCGCTTCACGATGCCCGGGGCGATCTTCTCCACCGGATAAAACACATCGCTGTTCACCGGACCCTTGCCATCCAGGGGGCGGCCCAGGGTGTCCACCACGCGGCCCAGGAGTCCCTTGCCGACGGGCACGGACAGCAGCTTGCCGGTGGTGCGCACCTCGGCACCCTCCTTCACACCCAGGTAGTCGCCCAGGATGATGGCGCCGACCTCGGTCTCCTCGAGGTTGAGCGCCAGCCCGACCACGCCGTTGCCGAAGTCGAGCATCTCGTTGAGCATGGCGTCGGTGAGGCCCTCGATCTTGGCCACGCCGTCCGAGATTTCACGGACGACACCGACGTTTTGCTTCGCCACCGACGTCTTCACGCCGGCGATCTGGGCTTCGATCTCCTGAAGAATGTTGCTCATCGCGGAAACTGAGTTTGGGAATCGGGAACTGGTAAAGGGAAACTCCGGTTACAGGGACGCCTCCAGGGAGGCGAGCCGCCCGGCCACACTGCCGTCGTAAATATCACTGCCCACGCGGATCCTGAGTCCGCCGATCAGGGCGGGGTTGACCCAGTAGGAAATGTTGAGTCCGGGACCATACTGCGCCGTCAGCCGGGACTCGATGGACTTCATGAGCTCCGGCGAGGTCTCCACGGCGTTCTCCACCCGGGCGGTGCGCCGATCCAGATCGAGCTTCACCAGTCGGTGGAAATGGGACAGGGCCCCGAGGTAGCCGCGCGGCTTGGCGGCGATCACGCGCGTCACCGCGTCGCGAACCCGCGCCTCGTCGAGCACGCCGTTCACACGGCAGGCATTGAAAAGGTCGCGTCCGTCGCGGCGGGCCTGCTTGGAGATTTTCATGGTGCGGACGGGATTCGAAACTTCGGAACTTCGGAACTCAGGCGGCGAGCTGCCGGACGGCATCCTCGGCCAGACGACCCTTCTGGTCGGCGGACAACACCTCACCGGTGGACCGCGCGGCGGCCTGGACGACGAGGCGTCCGAATTCCTTGCGCAGCTCGCCCTTCAGGCGGGCGACTTCGGCGTCGCCGGCCTCCCGGGCCTTGGTCAGGATGTTCTGGGCGTCCGCAATGGCGCGCTGGCGCTCCTGCTCGGCCACGACGCCGGCGGCGGCGCGGGCCTCCTCAATGATCTTGGCGGCCTGCTGGCCCGCCTGGCCGATGACCTCCTGGGCCTTCGCCTGCGCATTGGCCAGCTCCCGGCCCGCCTTCTCGGCGTTGGCCAGCCCCTCGGCGATCTTCTGACGCCGCAGTTCGAGCTGCGCCAGGATGGGCTTGTAGGCGAACTTGTGGAGCAGGACGGCCACGATGACGAAGCTGACCGCCTGGGAGATGAACAGCGGGGTGTTGAACCCGAACTGCTCGCCCGTCGTCTTGGCGATCTGCAGAAGGCCGCCCTCGGCCGCTGCCAGGATGGGAGATGCGATCATGGGACTGGGACTGGAAAGGGATGGGGGTGCCGGACCGAAGCCCGGCACCCGGAATGTTACTTCGCGAGGAAGATGGCGAAGAACACAATGCCTTCAGCGAAGGCGGTGCTCAAAATCGCCTGCACGAGGATCTTGGTGGCGGCACCGGGATTCCGGCCCACCGCTTCGGATGCCTTCATGCCGATCATTCCCACGCCAATGGCGGCACCGGCCGCGGCAGCCGCGACGTG
>JAEUHD010000264.1 GCA_016793645.1 Verrucomicrobiales bacterium | reverse complement strand
TGCGCGGGAGGTGCACGGGGGAGGAGGCTACTGGTCGCAGGACAGCGCGGTGAGCGTGCTGGGGGTGAGGGATGGGGCGAGGGAACTGCGGGTCACCTGGCCCGGGGGACGACGCACCGTCACCCCCGTTCCACCCGGGGCCCGGGCGATTACCGTCCAGGCCGATGGGACAATTTCCCCGGACAGGTAGGCCCCCTTTCTTGCGGTCCAGGAGGGTTCTTCATTGACGCCGCCCGTTCTGTCCGTTTGTTAGTCTACGTGAGGGCGCAACTGGAGAATGTCTTTGCGAGCTGGGCGGTGGCCCCGGTCGTGATGGACCAGCTCTGGGCGGGGGCGTGGTGGCACTTGGGTACCACATTCTTCCGGCAGGCGGCCATTCCCTGGAGGGGGCGCATGGAGCCCCTCATCCATCTCCGACTCCGGCTCGACCAGCACCTGCCCACTTCCAGTCAGCGGAGAATTCTGCGTCGCAATCGCGACCTTCGGGTGGTCCGCCGGGCGGCGATCGTGGATGCGCAGCGACGGAATCTCTTTGATCGTCACAAGGAGCGGTTTCGGGAGGGGGTTCCTCAGGCCTTGGAGGACTTCATCGGACCGCTCCCCGCCAGGGTTCCCGTGCCGGTGACCGAGTTTGATGTGTTTGAAGGGGATCGGCTGATTGCCGTGAGTTATCTGGCGAGAGGAGAGCGGTCCGTCGCCAGTCTCTACGGCTTCTTTGATCCGCGTTTTGGCCGGCGAAGCCTGGGATTGCTGACGATGCTCGAGGAGATCGCGTTTGCCCGTGCCCAGGGTTGTGAGTTGTATTATCCCGGGTATGCCCTGCTGGAGGCCTCCAGCATGGATTACAAGAAGCGATTCCATGGTCTGGAATCCTACGACTGGGAACGGGGTTGGGTTCCGTATCCCCGTTTGGAAGAGGGAGGCCTCGAGCGGATGGTTGCCGCAGGAAAGGTCCAGTCCGTGGGGGACTGAGTTGGAATGCTGCTGAACCGGATCAGCGGTCGTTTCCGGGGCGGGGCTCCGAAGAGGAGTCCAGATAGCGGGACGTCAGTCCGCCATAGGCGTCGATACGCCGGTCCCGCAGAAACGGCCAGTGGGTCCGGGTGACGTCCACCTTCCCCAACTCCACCGGGACGATGAGGTTTTCAGCCTTTTCGACACTGGCGCGGGCGAGGATTTGTCCGCTGGTGCCGGCGACAAAGGACTGCCCCCAAAACTCGAGTCCGTCCCCACCCACCGGGCGCTCCAGGCCAATCCGGTTCACCGCGGCGACGAAGCATCCGTTGGCCACGGCATGGGATCTCTGGATGGTTTCCCAGGCGAGGTGTTGGTTGGTCCCGTACTCCGCCCTTTCCGAGGGATGCCATCCGATAGCCGTGGGGTAGAACAGGATTTCCGCTCCACGGAGGGCGGTCAGCCGGGCCGCCTCCGGATACCATTGATCCCAGCAAATCAGAACGCCGATGCGGCCGAAGCGGGTATCCCAGGCGCGGAATCCGAGATCCCCGGGGGTGAAATAGAATTTCTCGTAGAAGAGCGGGTCGTCCGGAATGTGCATTTTCCGGTACGAACCCAGCAGCGTACCGTCGGCATCGATGATGACGGCGGTGTTGTGGTAGAGTCCTGGCGCCCGCTTCTCAAAGAGGGAGGCGATCACCACGACGCGGCGCCGGCGCGCCAGTTTCTGAAACGCGATCGTGCTGGGCCCGGGAATCGGCTCGGCGAGTTCGAAGCAGGCGTGATCCTCGCTCTGGCAAAAGTACTGGGACCGGAACAGTTCCTGGGTGCAAATGATCTGCGCACCCGCCCGTGCCGCGCGGTCGGCGGCCTCAAGACAGGTCGCCAGATTCTCGCGGGGATCCGGTGTGCAGGCGTGTTGGAGGAGTCCGAGGGCAACCGTGCGGTTGGCGGACCGGGAGGCGGCGCGTTTCATGGAGCCTGGGACTTGATCCGTTCGAAAAGGCTGCTGGCCCGACTGTTTCCCGAACGCGCCTTGTCGAGATGGGCGGTGCCCCCGCGCGTCGGGTCGTCGACGCCGAAGGTGTCCTCCTGGAAGAGGTCCCGGATGAACTTGCCCAGGGTTTCATTCGTGGGCCCGTATCCACGGTGGTAGATGTAGAACTCGAGGTCATACAGGAGTTCGTCCGCCGACTGATATCGGGCGGATAACTCCCGCTGCAGGGCCTTCTGGAGGATCTGATCGAGGCGCGGTTCGATCTCCGGAACCAGCCGGCAGAAATCGGGGATCGGCATCTTGAGGACCCGGTTTCGGGAGTCCTCGGGAGACTGGCCGCGGAACACGTTGCTTCCCGTCAGGAGTTGGCTGAGCACGATCCCGACGGAGAACAGGTCTGAGCGGCGGTCGGTGATCAGGAAATCGGCCTGTTCGGGGCTCATGTACTCCGGCTTTCCGGCCACTTCCTCCCCCTCCTTGTCCTTGAGGAATCCCCGCGCCTTGGCGACCCCGAAGTCGGTGAGCTTCACGTCGCCCTCGAAGGCGATCAGGATGTTCTTGGGATTGATGTCCCTGTGGACGATGTCCAGGAGGCGCCCGTCGCGGTCCCGCTTGGCATGTGCGTAGGCGAGACCCCTCGCGATGCGGCTGACGATGAACACGGCCAGTTCAATGGGAAGGCGCCGGCCGGAGGCCTGGAGTCGGTTGAGGAACTGCTCGAGATTGACTCCCCGGATCAGCTCCATGCAGATGAAGCAGGTGCCATCGCTTTCGCCGAGATGGTAGGTCTGGACGATATTGGTGTGGATCAAGTCGGCGACCAGGCGGGCCTCCCCGATGAAATTGGCGATGAAGTCCGGCTGGCTGGCGAGTTTTCCCCGAATGACCTTGATCGCCACCCGCTTTACAAAGCCGCGCGCCCCGTGCTGAAGGGCTTCATAGACCTCACCCATGCCGCCCACGTAGATCTGATGTACGATCTCGTAGCGGAACTCCCCAAGGATGGTCTTTAGCTCCGGCACGGGCGCATCGTGTGTGGATGCCTTCCAATGGTCAAGGCGCTCGGAGCTTGGACCAAATCCGGGTTCCTCCCGGTGCCGAATCGGTGTTTCCTTTCGGCCTCATGTCCAGGGAAGTCATCCGGATCGTCGGGGCGCGTCAGCATAATCTGAAGAACCTGACCCTGGAAATCCCGCGCAATCGTCTGGTGGTCGTGACCGGTCCCAGCGGTTCGGGGAAGTCCTCGCTGGCCTTTGACACCCTGTTTGCCGAAGGACAGCGCAAGTATGTCGAATCGCTGTCGGTATACGCACGGCAGTTTCTGGATCAGTTGGAGAAGCCCGACGTGGATCACATCGAGGGGCTGTCGCCGGCCATCGCCATCGAGCAGCGGGGTAGTGCGGCCAATCCGCGCTCCACCATCGCGACCACGACGGAGATCTACGATTATCTCCGGCTGCTGTATGCCCACTTGGGACGTCCCCACGATCCGGAGACCGGCGAACCCATGGTCCGGGAAACCGCCGGGGATATCGCCTCAGCCATCCTGGAGTTGCCGCCCGGCAGTCGCGTCCTGCTCCTCGCACCGGTGGTCACGGAAGAGAAGGGGGAATTTCGGGATGTGCTGGAGCGCCTGGCCCGCGAGGGATTCGTGAGGGCGCGGGTGGATGGGCAGTTTGTCGAGCTCGTCGCCAATCGTCCGGTCCGGCTCGATGCCACACTGGCGCATTCCGTGGATGTCGTCGTGGATCGACTGGTGCTGGCCGAAGGATTGCGTCCGCGGTTGATGGACTCACTCGAGACGGCCTTGAAGTGGGGCGGCGGCCGCGTGACCATCCTGCATCAACCGGGAAAGTCCGCGGGGGAGACCTGGACCGAGCGCGCCCATTCCACCGGAATGCGGTCCATGCGGTCCGGTCGCGTCTATGAGACCGCCACCGCCCAGCACTTTTCGTTCAACTCCCCCAAGGGTGCCTGTCCGGTATGCCACGGGCTCGGTCAGAAGCGGGTGTTTGATGAGACCCTCGTGGTTCCCGACGGGACAAAATCCCTCGCCGATGGCGCGATCCATCCGTACCGGAGACTGGGGGGGAAGCGCATGGTCAGCTACTATCAGGGCATCCTGAAGGGGATGGCCCAGCACGACGGGGTCTCCATGGACGTTCCGTGGAACGACCTGCCGGAGGCGTTCCGCAGGCGGATGCTCCAGGGGACGGGGGAGGAGCCGATCGAGTTCTGGTTCAAGCACGCCGGAACACCGCGCAAGGCATCCAAGCCCTTTGAAGGGGTGATGCCGAACCTGGACCGGCTTTATGCAGAGAGTGAAAGCGAGTTCACGCGGAACCGGCTCAAGGCGTACATGTCTTTGAGTCCCTGCGACGCCTGTGGCGGCCGTCGTTTGCGACCTGAATCGCTGGCCATCACGCTGGGAACGGAGCGTATCCCGGGCGCGCCGGCGCCGGCGAACGGTCCCGCGATTCCCGGCCTGAGCATCGCGGCGTTTTGCGCGCTGCCGATCTCCAGGGCGGCGACCTTTCTGGATTCGCTCGTCCTGGATGAACTGCAGCGGAGGATAGCCGGGGAGGTGGTTGCGGAAATTCGAAAACGGCTCGGATTCATGGCGCAGGTGGGGCTGGGATACCTGACCCTGGATCGCGAATTCGGGACCCTCAGCGGCGGGGAGGCCCAGCGCATCCGGTTGGCGACGCAGTTGGGCGCCGGACTCGTGGGAGTGCTGTATATTCTCGACGAGCCCAGCATTGGACTGCATCCGCGGGACAATGAACGCCTGTTGGAGACCATTCGTCACCTGCGGGATCTGGGGAATTCCGTCCTCGTGGTGGAACATGACGAGGAGACCATCCGCCAGGCCGACCATGTCCTCGACCTCGGACCGGGCGCCGGCGTTCAAGGTGGGGAATTGGTGGCCCAGGGCACCCCGGCGGAGATCATGGCACATCCACGATCGGTGACCGGCAAGTACCTGTCGGGGGAACTCCGCATTGAACTGCCCCGACGACACAACGATCCCAGTGCCGAAAAGGGATGGCTGGAGGTCCTGGGCTGCCGGGAGAACAACCTTGCCGGGATTGATGCCCGCTTTCCGCTCGGGACCCTGATCTGTGTCACAGGGGTCAGCGGCAGCGGGAAGTCGACCCTCGTGGAGGATATCCTGAGGCGCGCCCTGTTTCGGCAGTGGTACGGATCGAAGGAGCGTCCGGGACAGCACCGCGAGATCCGGGGCTCGGAATTTCTGGAAAAGTGCGTCGTGGTGGATCAGGCCCCCATTGGGCGCACGCCCCGCAGCAATCCGGCCACCTATACCGGACTTTTCAACGAGATCCGGGATTTGTTCGCCTCCCTCCCGGCGTCGCGGGTTCGCGGCTACGGACCGGGCCGCTTCAGCTTCAACGTCCGGGGGGGGCGCTGCGAGAAGTGCGAGGGCGACGGCATGCTCAAGATCGAGATGCACTTCCTGCCCCCGGTGTATGTCACGTGTGATGTCTGCGGTGGACGACGCTACAACCGGGAGACGCTCGAGATGACATACAAGGGGCTCAATATAGCCGACGTCTTGAATCTGACCGTGGACGAGGCGGTGGGATTTTTCCGGGCCCTCCCCAAGCTTCACGATCCCTGCCGGACGCTGGCCGAAGTCGGGCTGGGCTATCTCAAGCTGGGGCAGGCGGGAACCACGTTGTCCGGGGGCGAGGCGCAGCGGCTCAAGCTGGCGGCGGAACTCGCCCGGCGGCAGACCGGGCGCACGCTGTACCTTTTGGATGAACCCACGACGGGGCTCCACTTTCAGGACATCGCGCGGCTGGTGGATGTGATGTTTCGGCTTCGCGACACGGGCAACACGTTGATCGTCATCGAGCACAATCTGGATGTGATCAAGGTCGCCGACTGGGTCATTGATCTGGGACCGGAGGGCGGGGCTGGCGGGGGACGGATCCTTGCCGAGGGGACCCCGGAAGCGGTCGCCCGCGTCGAGGAAAGCCATACGGGACGACACCTGCGCCGTGTGTTGAGGCGTTGACGCCGTCCTGTCCTACCGCGACAGATCCATGACGGGGTCGGGCAGTGTTCGGGGAATTTCGTTCAGCCGGTATCCGAAACCGGACCCACGGACTGTTTCCAGCGAGACCTGTCCTGTGCATCGACGATAGAGGCCCGGATGCACCACGGCCTCGGGATCGCTGGCCGCGGGGTAGTACTGCATGGCGTTGGTCTCCACGCCCATGATGGTCGGAACATGGGCCGCCAGGAGGCAGTGGGGAATTTGCGCCAGCATCGGATTGGTGAGGTCCTGAACCATCAGCGTCATCCCGTGGGCCTGTGCCCAGCAGGCGGACAGCAGGGCTCCGGTCTGGGTCTTGCAGGTTTTCAAGGCGACACCGCTCCATCCCAGGCGTCGCCCGAGCCGGACCTGCCTCCAATCGTGGGCGCTCTCGTCAAGGAACAGGGGCTTGCGGGCGCTGACCGGGTGGACGCGGATCGGGTGTTCCTCGAGTTCGTAGGGAAACGGCTGTTCCACGTAGAGCAGCATTCCGTAGAGCCTCGGTTCCTCGGCGCACAGCCGGTCCAGAATCTCGCAGACGTAGGCGGGATCTCCGACCGTGCAGTTGAAGTCCGCTGTCAGCCAGTCCACGCCGTGCGCTGAACCGATCCGGCCGACGGCGACGAGTCGATCATAGTCCCAGGCGGCATCGTTTCCTCGAAGCTTCACCTTGAGGCAGGTCAGTCCGTCGCGGCGAATCCAGTCGGAGAGCAGCACGGGATGCCCGTCCCGGGGTTCATCCCCGCGTAGATCGGACTCCGAGAGCGGGTCCAATCCTCCCACCAGGTGCCACGCCTTCAGTCGGCCCAGGGGCCTGGGGCGAAGAAAGGCGTCCGGGTATTTTCCCGAGAACTGAACCTCGGAATCGGCTGCGGGCTCGAGGAACCGGGCAAGGTCGTCGCCGACGAAGTCCCGTCCGTAGGTGTCGTACACGGGGCGCTCCCACAAATTTCCATAGGCGTCATGCAGGGCGAGGTCGAAGGGGGAGGAGCAGACCAGTGCGGCCAGGGTGGGCAGGGAACCGGGACTCCCGTTGGAACCGTGACTTCCCGATGCGGCCCGCAATCCGGGGATGATTTCGCCGGTGAACTCCGAGCCGAGGGCGAGCGGGTGTCCCCAGCGGTCGAATCGGATCCAGGCCTCCGCCACGAGCGCGCAGAAGGATTTGAGGGCGTCGTGGCGGGGAGCGTAGGGCGTGGGGGAGGGCCACACCCATTGGACGCTCAACGGAGTCTCTCCCCATCCCTCCGCGATGCGTCCATCGCGGCCCTCGATGCGAATCCGCGCCCGTGCGCAGGTGACGGACGTCAATGCTTCGCTTCCGAACTTGAGGGGAACCCGCGTGGTGACCGGGAGAAACCACAGGGAGGCCCCCACCACCCGAACCTCCGCGGGGTGGGAAACCGGTCGCGGGTGGGGCAGGGGGGGCATGGTGGGATCCGGATCAGCCCGGAGGCAGGGGAAGCGCGGGGGTCTCGCCTGAAGCGGCGTCCTCTTCGCGTTCCGTGATGACCGGAGCGATCGCCTGCAGGCGGTCGCCGGGGGCGAGGTCGATCAGTTTCACTCCCTGCGTGTTCCGGCCCGCCTCGCGGATGCCCTGTACGGGGATGCGCACCATCTGGCCCCCCACCGTGATCAACATGAGTTCGTCGGAGTCACGGACGGTGAGGGCGCCCACCACCTGCCCGGTCTTTTCCCCGGTCTTCATGGTGATGATGCCCTTGCCGCCCCGGCTCTGGGTCCGGTACTCCTCGAAATTGGTCCGCTTGCCGATGCCGTTCCCGCCGGCGACGAGCAGCATGGCGTTGGGTTCCACCAGGGCGCAGGCGACGACGGCATCCGATGTTTCCAACTCGATTCCCTTCACGCCGGCCGCATTGCGTCCCATGGAGCGCACCTGCTCCTCCGGGAACCGGATGCTCATGCCCTCCCGGGTGATCAGCACGATTTCGTTCTGTCCGGTGGTCAGGCGCACCTCGACGAGGTCGTCGCCGGGTTCGAGGGTGATCGCGATGATGCCGCCCTTGCGGACATTCTGAAAATCGCTGAGCGCGGTCCGCTTGGCCGTTCCCTGGCGGGTGACGAAGAACAGCTCATGGTTCTGCTGCCAGGTGAGATCCTCCTTGTTGGCCCCGTACCTGGCCTCGACGCGGACGAGGGTGCGGATCTTCTCCTCGTTTCGAAGTTCAAGCAGGTTGGCGATGGAGCGTCCCTTGGAGGCGCGCCCCATGTCGGGAATCTCGTGGACCCGTTCCACGTACACCCGTCCGAGGGTGGTGAAGAACATCAGGTAGTCGTGCGTGGAACAGGTGAACAGATGCTCGATGAAGTCGGCGTCCTCGGGCTTTTCCGCCTCCCGGGTGCTCATGCCGATCACGCCCTTCCCGCCGCGCCGCTGGGCGCGGTAGCTCGAGACATTGGTCCGCTTGATGAGTCCGTTGTGGGTGAGCGTCACGATCACGCCTTCGTTGGCAATGAGTTCCTCGATGGCAATCTCCCCCTCGTCGGGAACGATCTCCGACATGCGCGGCGTGGCGTGCTTGTCCTTAATCTCCTTCAGTTCCTTCTTGATGATGGAGAGGACGCGGGATTCCTTCGCCAGAATGTCGAGCAGGTCCTTGATGCGCTCGATGAGTTCGGCGTACTCGGCCTTCACCTTGTCGATTTCGAGTCCGGTGAGCTGGTACAGGCGCAGGTCCAGGATGGCGTCGACCTGGCGCTCGCTGAGGGCGTAGCGGCCGGACCCGCTCAATCGTTCCTCACTCCGGATCAGGATGCCCCAGCGTTCCACCTGGGCGCGGGTCCATTCAAAGGCGAGCAGCTTCACCCTGGCCTCGTCGCGGTTCTTGGATCCGCGGATGATGCGGATGAACTCGTCGAGATTGCTGAGGGCGCAGAGGTAGCCCTCGAGCAGTTCGGCCCGCTCCTCGGCCTTGCGAAGCTCGAAGCGGGTGCGCCGGACCACCACCTCGCGGCGGTGCTCGATGTAACACTGGATGAGCTCCTTGAGATTGAGCGTCTTGGGCTTGCCGTGATCGATGGCAAGGGAGTTGACGCTGAAGGTGGTCTCGAGCTGGGTGTGCTTGAAGAGGTTGTTGATGACCACCTTCGGGTTGGCGTCCCGCTTCAGCTCGATCACGAGTCGGCAATTTTCGTCCGACTCGTTTCGCATCGCCGAGATGTCGGTGATGATCTTCTCGTTCACCAGGCTGGCGATCTGCTCCTCGAGGCTCGCCCGGTTGACGTTGTACGGGATCTCGGTGATGACGAGCTGTTCCCGGTTGCCCTTCATCTCCTCCACGCCAATCCGGCCCCGGAGCTTGATGCTGCCCCGCCCGGTGGTGAAGTAGTTCTGGATGCCCTCAATGCCGCAGATGAAGCCGCCGGTCGGGAAGTCCGGTCCCTTGATGTACTTCATCAACTCCGGGATGGTGATCGTGGGCTTGTCGATCTGCGCGCAAATCCCGTCGATGACCTCGCCCAGGTTGTGCGGGGCCATGTTGGTGGCCATGCCGACCGCGATGCCGGTGCCTCCGTTGACCAGCAGGTTGGGGAATGCGGCGGGAAGGACCGAGGGTTCCAGCAGACGTTCGTCGTAGTTCGGGACGAAATCGACGGTGTCCCGGTCCATGTCCGTCATCAGGGCGGCCCCGAGATGCGTCAGGCGTGCCTCGGTGTACCGCATGGCCGCCGGGGGGTCATTCTCGACGGAACCGAAGTTCCCCTTGCCGTCCACAAGCTTCTCCCGCATGGCCCATGCCTGGGCCATATGGACCAGCGTCGGGTAGATCACCGCTTCGCCGTGGGGATGATAGTCGCCGGAGGTCTGTCCGCAGATCTTGGCGCACTTCATGTGCTTGCGTCCCGGGAACAGCGAGAGCTGTTCCATCGCGTACAGGATGCGGCGCTGCGAAGGCTTGAGTCCGTCACGCACGTCGGGCAGGGCGCGTGAGATGATCACGGACATCGAATAGTCGAGGAACGAGGCCTTGATCTCGTCCGCGACGTTGATCTTGTGGATTTTCTCGTTGCCGGTGTAGGCGCCGCCGCTGTTCTGCGGGGCGCTGGATTCCTTGTCGTCGGGCATGTCGGGAACTGAAAGGGGGAGAGGGGCGGTGCGGGGGACGGGTGCGGGAGGGACCGGTCAGACGTCGAGATTGCGGACGTTGAGCGCGTTGTCCTCGATGAACTGGCGTCGGGGTTCGACCTCGTCGCCCATGAGCCGGGTGAACATCTCCTCCGCCTCGACGGCGTCGGTCAGGTCGATGCGCAGAAGCTTGCGCTTGGCCGGGTTCATCGTGGTTTCAAAGAGCTCCTTGGCGTCCATTTCGCCCAGTCCCTTGAACCGATAGATCTGGATGCCCTTCTTTCCGACGGCCTTCACGCCGTTGAGAATTTCGGGAATGGAGAAGATGGGGGTCACCACGGCCTTGTCGCCCTCGCCCTCGATCAACTCGAACAGCGGCTTGTCCTGCGCGGCGTAATGCTCCACGGCGAGTCCCTTCTTGGCGAGGCGGCCCAGCAGTTCGGCAATGGCGCGGGATTCCAGATGAAGATCGGAGTGGGCCGCACGACGGCTTTGTCCCTTGGCCTTTTCCAGTTTCTCCTTCGCCTCCGCGTCCCCGAAGAGATCCGGATTCTCGGCCTTGAATTTCTCGAAGGCTTCGTTGCTGGAGAAGTAGTGTACCGTCTCGGCATTGCCCTCGCGCACCTTGACCATGTGCTGCGGCAGCGTGCCGTCCGAAGTCCGCTGGTCCACATAGTCGGCGAAATCGCCGCCCTGACGTCGGATGTAGGTGGCGTGCTTGTCGAGGGTTTCAAGCAGGCCGAGGATTTCCTCCAATTGCTTGGCCGGGACCTCGCGCCCGTCGGCGAGGTTCTTGAGCCGGACTTCCTCGGTGCCGTTCTGAAGGAGGATCCGGTTCAATTGGGCGTCGTCATCGACGTAGTCGGTCCGCTTCTTCCGGGTGATCGAATACAGCGGCGGCTGGGCGATATACACGTAGCCGTCACGGATCAACTGGGTCATCTGCCGGTAGAAGAACGTGAGCAGCAGGGTACGGATGTGCGAGCCGTCCACGTCGGCGTCGGTCATGATGATGACCTTGTGGTAACGCAGGCTTTCGAGCTTGAAGGCACCCTCGCCCTCGCCGCCGCCGATGCCGGTGCCGATGGCGGTGATCATCGTCCGGATTTCGTTGTTCTGGAGAACCTTGTCGAGACGGGCCTTCTCCACGTTGATCAGTTTGCCGCGGATGGGGAGGATGGCCTGGAATTTCCGGTCGCGCCCCTGCTTGGCAGAGCCGCCTGCGGAGTCGCCCTCGACGATGTACAGTTCGGTGTTCGCCGGATCGCGATCCGAGCAATCCGCCAGTTTTCCGGGAAGACCGCCGCCGGAGAGTGCCGACTTGCGCACCGCCTCCCGGGCCTTTCGAGCCGCCTCGCGCGCCCGCGCCGCGTTGAGGCCCTTGTCGACGATCTTCTTCGCGACGGCCGGATTGTCGTCAAAGTAGTTCATCAAGCCCTCGTAGGAGGCGGAGCCGACGAAGCTGTCCACTTCGGGGGAAATCAGCTTCACCTTGGTCTGGGACTCGAACTTCGGATCGCTGTGCTTGACCGAGACCACGGCGGTCAGGCCTTCCCGGACGTCGTCGCCTGTGATCGCCGGGTCCTTTTCCTTCAGGAGGCTGTTGGCCTTGGCGTACTGGTTGATGGCGCGGGTCAGGGCACTTCGGAAGCCGGACAAATGGGCGCCGCCATCGGGATTGTGGATGGTGTTGGTGTAGCAGAGGACCTGGTCGTTGTAGGAGTCGTTGTACTGCGCGACCAGTTCGAGGTGGATTTCGACCTCCTTGTCCGGCGTCACCATCTTCGACTCCTTCCGGATTGAGAACGGTTTGGGGTGGATGACCGTCTTGCTCTTGTTGAGCTGCTTTACGAACTCCTCCACACCGTCCTTGTAGTAGAAGGTCTCGGGAGGGTTCGCCGTCTGGCGCTCGTCGGTGAAGATGATTTCCAGTCCGGAGTTGAGGAACGCCAGTTCCCGAAGCCGCTGGGCGATGCGGTCCGACTTGAACTCGACGGTCTCGCGGAAGATCTCCGGGTCCGGCTTGAAGGTGATCAGGGTGCCGGTGCCCTTGGCCTTGCCGATGACTTCGAGCTTCTTGACCGTCTTGCCGCGCTCGAACTCCATGTGGTGGACCTTGCCCTCGCGGCTGACTTCCACCTCGAACCATTCCGAAACGGCATTGACGCATTTGGCGCCGACGCCGTGGGTTCCGCCGGAGAACTTGTAGCCTCCCTGGCCGTACTTTCCGCCCGAATGGAGCGTGGTGAGGACCATCTCCACACCGGGGATCTTGTACTGGGGGTGGATGTCCACCGGGATCCCACGCCCGTTGTCCCGAATCGAGATGGACCCGTCGACGTGAATGGTCACCTCGATCCGGTCGCAGTGTTCGGCCAGATGTTCATCCACGGAATTGTCGAGAACCTCGGAAACACAATGGTGAAGGGCCCGCTCATCCGTGCCGCCGATGTACATGCCGGGCTTCTTCCGCACGGCTTCCAAACCTTCCAGTTTGCCCAGTTTTGAAGCGTCGTAATTCGAGGACGGGGAGCTGTCTGCCATGGTGTTCACAGGCCGAGCGGTTGAGCCGTCGGATTCGTGGGGGAAGAGGCTACCAGCGGGACCGGAGGCCACAATAGGAAACTCCCCAAAAGGCGGAACGCGGTCCCCAATGGATTGGGGAGCCGCGTTCGGTCGTGCCGGACAGATTGTGGTTACCGACTGTTGGTCAGGATGACGAACCAGGCGTCGTCCCAAACCTTCTTGTCGTCCCCGGCCAGGATGCAGTACTCGCCCTTCTTCAGGGCCGAAAGGGAATGTTGGACCGGCTTTACGAGCTTTGGCTTGGCCCCTTCCTTGAGTTCAAAGAGGCGGATCTCAACGTTACCGTTGCCGAGGTCGTTGATGTCGATGGCGCACTTGGGACTCAGGTTGACCAACTTGGGGTTTCCCTTGTCCACAGGGGCGGCAACGGTGTTGACGACCCAGTAGTTGGTCCACTTGAAGGGCCGGATCTTGTCGCGGCTGATCTCGTCCAGGGCGGCAAAGCTGGACCCGGCGGGACGGGGTTGATTGGTGCCCCACACCAGGCGGGCCTCCAGCTTGAAATCCCCCGCGGCGAGGCGGGCGGGAATCAAAATGCCGGCCAGGACCATCAGGCGAAGGAAGACCGGCCAACCGAAAATGGATGACATAAGGACTTCGAACGGCGTGGAGTAAGGCGTGGGTCGGTGAAAACCGCAATCAATTGATCCAATGGACCGTCACGCCGTCGGCTTCCGAGCGGTACACCACCGAGGATGCCTCCATCGACGCCGGCGTCATGGACGCCAGGGTCCGGGAGACTGGAGCCTCGGAACGGGGCAGGGTGATGAGAAAGGCGACGGCCGCCAGGCCGGCGACGGGAACCAGCCAGCGGACCCATCCCAGCCAGGGGGAAAGAGTGGGAGCCGATGGGGAGGGGGTGGACTTCAGTTGGCGCTGAATTTGGTTCCAGTAGAACTCCCGGGTTTCCGGAACGGAAAACTCGGGCTCGTGTCCCTGGATGCAGTCCCGGAAGGACGCCAAGTCCTCCAAGAGCCGGCGGGCGGTCGGATCCTCGGAGCACAGGGTCTCGACAGAGGCGCGGCGAGCAAGATCGAGCTCGCCATCCACATAGGCCTGAATTTCCAGGCAGGTCTCAGTCTTCATGGTCATTGGGGTAAAAGGGGCTATTCGGTGCGTTCCCGCCGCAGGCCCTGCAGGAGGCTTGCCAATCGCCGTCGGGCGTAGAACAGGCGGGACATGACGGTTCCGATGGAAATTCCGATCCGGTCGGCGATTTCCTTGTACTGCAGTCCTTCAAATTCATGCATGACCAGCACCACGCGGTGGGCCTCGGTCAGCTTCGACATCGCCTCGTCAATGCGGCGACGCAACTCGGTCTTTTCCAGGCCTTCCGTGGGGTTGATCACCTCCACGGGCATCTGCCGCTCCACCCCTCCGGCGTCCTCCTCCAGTTGCTCGATGGACTCACTCCGGGTCTTTTTCTGACGACGGATCTGGTCGAGGCAGAGGTTGATGACGATGCGGGTCATCCAGGTGGCGAATGAGGAATCCCCCTGGAACTGGTGCAGGCGCTGCCAGGCTTTCACCCAGGCCTCCTGAGACAGATCCAGTGCCTCCTCCTCATTTCGCATCATCAACATGGCCCGGGCGTAGATCTTGTCGCGGTGACGGAAGACGAGCTGCTCAAACGCCTCCGTGTCGCCTTGCTGGGACCAGCCCACCAACGCGTCGTCAGCGGCTGCCGCGTAATCCCGTTTCAACGACATGGGAGTGGACGGTTCGAACCCGGGCTTATTCACCCGCCTGCACGGTTCCATCAGTTCCCGTGGAACGATCGGCGGGGCCGGGTGTGTGCCTTTCCGAGTGCTTTGGGCCGGAAATAGTTGTGGATGCGGAACTCACAGTTTTCCCTTGGAGCTGGGGATCTGGTCCGCGATTCGAGGGTCCTTTTGGCAGGCGAAATCCACCGCCCGGGCGAAGGACTTGAACAGGCTTTCCACCACGTGATGGGGTTCCCCGCCATAAAGGAGTTCCAAATGGAGGTTGCACTTCGCCTCGTTGGCGAAGGCCTGGAAGAATTCCCGGGCCAGGCCAAATCGGAACGCCGACGACTGGTCCTGCTGCTTTTCGTCCAAGGTGATCCTGCGGGGCGCCAGTTCGTCCAATCCGCGCCACACCAAATACGGCCTTCCGCTGAAGTCGATGACGCACCGGGCCAGGCACTCGTCCATCGGGACGTAGGCTTCGCCGGTCCCGGGTTTGTGGGGGTCGAATCCTGTGCCGTACCGGCGGACGCCCTTTTTGTCTCCCAAGGCCTTCAGGAAGGCCTGCCCCAGGGCGAGTCCGCAGTCCTCCACCGTATGATGGGCGTCAATGTGGAGATCTCCGCGGCAGTGGAGCTTCAGGTCGCAGACCGAATGCCGCGCAAAGGCTGTCAGCATGTGATCGAAGAATCCCAGGCCCGTCCGGATGTCCGACCGGCCCTGGCCGTCCACCACGAGCCGGAGGGTGATGTCCGTTTCCGAGGTGGTGCGTCGTATGGACGCCGTGCGCTTCCGCATGCCGCGAGCAAAGCGGACGGGCCCCCGGGGCACCAAGCGAAAACCGTGGAAATGGGGTGGGACCACCCGGCGATCCCGTTTCGAGTCGAGGCGCGGGACCCGTTACCCGGCCATCGGACCTTCCCTCATGATCCCGCAGTCGCGCGGGTTTCGTCGAACATCGAATGCCCGCGACGGATCCGGACCCTGGGTTCGCGGGGCCGTCCCGTCATCGGGGTCGTGGTCCGGTGTCCAAGCCCCGGAGCATTTTGGTTTGACTCCCCGAGGGGGTCCGCCGCGCAATGCGGTCCTTCCTCCATGAATCGTCGAGATTTTATCCTCCAGACCACGGCGGCTTCCGCGACGCTGATCGCGGGGTGTGCCACCTCCTCCGTGAAACCCGACACCCACGTCTACGAACTTCGCACGTATTCCATCGCCCCGGGAAAGCAGGACGCGCTGATGAACCGGTTCCGCGACCACACCCTGGCCCTGTTCCGCAAGCATGGCATCGAGAGCATCGGTTACTGGCTTCCGGTGAATCCCGATGACCAGCGGCTCTATTTTCTCCTGCGGTATCCGAGTCGTGAAGCCCGTGAGGCCTCCTGGAAGGCGTTCAGCGAGGATCCCGAATGGAAGGCCGCCTACAAGGCGAGCGAAGCCAACGGTCCCCTGGTGGTGAAGGTGGAGAATCCGTTCCTCGTGCCCACCGACTATTCCCCGCCGATCGTGACGGGAAATGTCTCGCACGGCGGCGTCTTTGAGTTGCGGACCTACACCACGCCCCCGGGATTGCTGCCCAATCTCGACGCCCGGTTCCGGGACCACACGCTCGCCCTGTTCGCGAAGCACGGGATGCACAACTACGCCTACTTCCACAAGATGCCGGACCAGCCGGAGGCGGACGTCACGCTGATCTATTTCCTCACCCACAAGTCCGAGGCCGCGGCCAAGGCCTCGTTCGACGCCTTCCGGCAGGATCCGGCCTGGGTTGCGGCACGGGCTGCCAGCGAGCAGAAGGCGGGTGGTTCCCTGACCGTGAAGGACGGGGTGAAGTCGCTGTTTCTCAAGCCCACGGACTTCTCGCCGACCCGTTGAATGGGGGGGTGAGGGACGGCGTCCCGTTCCGGGTTGCCTTCTGCCGCCGCTGCCCTTTTGCGGATCGTGGACATTCGGGTGTCGGGACCGGCGGTTGCAGTCCGGGATCGCCAACGGTAGTCTCCTCCTGCCGCCCATGCGGCCTTCATGAAGAAACGCCTGCTTTACGCCGCGGTCATTGCCTGCCTGGGCGGCTATGTGTTCATCGGCTCGCAGGTCTTCCAGGCCAGCGCGGCCAAGGACAAGGGCGATGACGCCTACGAGCAGTTGGAGCTTTTCTCCCGCGTTTTGGAACGGGTGCGGCGCGACTATGTGGATGGCGACAAGCTGACCTACGAGGATCTCGTTCATGGAGCCCTCAAGGGAATGCTGAACACGCTGGATCCCCACAGTGAGTTCATGGAACCCGTGGCCTTCGACGAATTGCGTGAGGATACCGAGGGCCAGTTCAGCGGGGTGGGAATGCAGGTGGCCCAGCGGGATGATGCGTTGGTGGTGGTGGCTCCGATGGAGGACACGCCGGCCTTTGAGGCGGGCATCATGGCCGGGGACCGGATCGTGAAGATTGACGGGAAGTCCACCGAGGGAATGACGGTGGCGGACGCCGTGAAGATCCTGCGGGGCCAGCCCGGTTCCAAGGTCACCATCACCGTGGTCCGGTCCGGCAACGATGAGCCGCGTGAGTTTCCCCTCGTGCGGGAGAAGATCCAGGTTTACACGGCGAAGGACATCAACAACCGGCGCGAATTTCCCCTGGATGACTCGAAGGTGGGGTATGTCCGCCTGACCCAGTTTGGCGAAAGGACTGCGGACGAACTGGAGAAAGCCCTTCAGAAGCTGGAGCGGCAGGGGATGAAGGCCCTGGTGCTCGACCTTCGGGGGAATCCGGGCGGGCTGCTCGAACAGGCGGTGGCCGTCTGTGAGAAGTTTGTGGAGGAAGGGAAACCCATCGTTTCCACGAAGGGCCGCAATGCCGCCAATGACGTCGAGCGGCGTGCTTCGGGGTCGGGACGCAAGCGCACGGGCGACAAACTTCCCATGGCCATTCTCGTCAATGGCGGAAGCGCCAGCGCCTCGGAGATTGTATCCGGCGCCCTGCAGGACTTGAAGCGGGCGGTGATTGTTGGGGAACAGAGTTTTGGCAAGGGGTCCGTCCAGAGTGTCATGGAGTTGCCGGACGGTTCCGCGCTGCGGTTGACTACGGCGAAGTACTACACGCCGAGCAAGAAGGTCATCCACGGGCAGGGCATCACGCCCAATATCGAAGTGCCGCTGTCCGAGGATGAGGAGATTGCCATCCAGTTGGCCCGGCTCCCGGGGGGCAGGGACAATCTCGAACTGGCGCTCAAGGCCTTTCCTCCGGATCGTCAGCAGCGGCTGAGGACCCTGGCGGAGGAGCATCGCGACAGCCAGTTGGAGCGTGCCCGGGACATGCTCAAGGGAATCTCACTTTACGGGCGCAAGGGAACCGACGCCGCGCCGGAAAAGGCGGGCACGGTTCCGCGACCCGCGGTGAACTGACCGGCGTCGCCATGGTGTTGGCGATCGAAACCTCGTGTGACGAGACCAGCGTGGCCGTCGTCCGGGACGGACGGGTGCTGTCGAGCGTGGTTGCGTCCCAGGTCCGGCTGCATGCCGAGTATGGCGGCGTCGTTCCCGAACTGGCGACCCGGGAACACCTTCGCCAGTTGATTCCGGTCGCCCGCCAGGCGGTATCCGAGGCGGGAGCCTCGATGGCGGAGGTTTCGGTCGTGGCGGCGACGCGCGGACCAGGACTTCCGGCTGCGCTGCGCGCCGGGTTCACCGCGGCGCAGGCGCTGTCGTTCCGGCTCGGAATCCCTCTGTTCGGCGTTCATCACCACGAGGCGCACCTGTACTCCCCGTGGATTGCCGGGCACCCGCCTGTGGCGGATTGGAATGCATTCCGGCCCAATGTCTCCCTGATCGTCAGCGGCGGGCATACGATGCTCGTTTCGGTCGAGGGTGAGCTGCGGCACCGGATCCTGGGCGGAACTCTCGACGACGCGGCGGGAGAGTGTTTTGACAAGACCGCCAAGCTGCTGGGGCTTCCCTACCCGGGCGGCCCATGGGTGGATCGATTGGCGTCCGAGGGGGATCCCGCGGTATTCTCCTTCCCCCGCCCGCTGCTCAACGAGGCCAATCACGATTTCAGCTTCAGCGGGTTGAAGACCAGCGTGCGGTACTTTCTCGACCGCCATCCCGGGCTGGCGGACGACCCGCGCGCGCTTCGGGATCTTTGTGCGGGAATCCAGTCGGCGATTGTGGACGTTCTCGCCTCGAAAACCGTTCGCGCCGCAAAGCAGTCGAGGGTGACGTGCGTGACCGCCAGCGGTGGCGTCAGTTGCAACTCCGGACTCCGGCGGGAGCTGCAGGCGCGCTGTGACCGGGCGGGAATCGCCCTTCGAATCGCGCTGCCGTCCCTGTGCACCGACAACGCGGCGATGGTGGGAATCCTGGCGGAACGCCAGCAGATGCTGGGCGTCGCCCCCACCCCGCTGGACAGTGAGCCGATGCCCGGATGGGAACTCGGCGCCGCCTGAGGGAAACGGATGGGGACACTTCCCCCGGGACCGGGCGGTCCTACTCCTCCGTCGTCGAAACGTTCGAAGGGGTCGAGGCGGGATCGGCGCGCCGGCGCCACGCGGCCACAAACATTCCATTGCCTCCGGTGTCCTGAGGCCAGAGGAATTGCGACGGGGAGGGTGATGGGTTCGGGGCGAAGGGATTGGACAGGAGTACCGGTTCGAACTCCGGGTGGGCGGCGGTGAAGGCGTCCGTGACGCCGGAGGTCTCCGCGCGGGTGAGCGTGCACACGGCATACACCAGCTTTCCGCCCGGTTTCACCGAGGCCGCCGCGTGCGACAGGAGGTCGCGCTGGAGGACGGCGAGTTCCTCAACGTCCCTGGGGGTCGTGGTCCAGCGCGCGTGGGGATTCCGGCCCCACGTTCCCACGCCCGAGCAGGGGGCGTCCACGAGCACGCCATCAAACCGGGTCCTGGTGGGTGGCCGTGGGCCTCCGTTCCACAGGACGCCCCGGTAGTTGAAACAACCGGCACGCCCGGCCCGTTGCTTGAGGCGGTCGAGTCGCCATTCCGCCTTGTCACTGGCCCAAATCAGACCCTTTCCCTCCATGAGCCCGGAGAGGTGCAGGGTCTTCCCACCCTCGCCGGCGCAGGCGTCCCACCAGGTTTCCCCCGGCTTCGGATCACAGAGAATTCCCACTGCCTGGGAGGCGATGTCCTGAATCTCGAAGGCGCCTGCCTGGAACAGTTCGTTTCGGTACAGGTCCTCCTGTCCGTCGTAGCGAAGGGCGTCGCGAAATGCCGCGGATGCCGGGGCTTCGCAGAACCCCAGTTGCGTGGAGACATTGTCCCGCATTCCCGGACGGGTCCGCAACCAAAGCGCCGGCTCCGCCTGGAGGGACCGCAGCCAGGCTGGGGATACGTCGAGCGCTTCGGCGGTCCATCCGGGAATCGCCTTTGCGCGGAGTTCGTCGTCCGAAATGGAGGACGTGGAGATGGCGTAGTCGTCCGCAAGACTCAACGCCTTCTGGAGCCGATCCTCCGCGGAGGTCGTGGCGTCGAGCCATCCCTGCCAGCGAAAGGTGCTGAACACGGCGCGACTGATCCACGCGCCGTCCGTCCTGCTGAGCAGCTTTCTGCGCGAGAGCGTCTGGCGCAGGAGCAGGTCGGCAGGAATGGTGGCGGTTGCCTTGGCCAGAATGCGCACGGCGAGTTGCTCACGTCCGGCCGGCACCTCCGGAGCGCGCTCCGGGGATGCCGTGCGGGATTCGAGACCGGCTTGCGGACGCGGCAGGCGTCCCGGCCTGCGCTCCCCCTCGCCGGTTCCGCCCGCCCAGGGTGCCGGGCGTGCCGAGGTTCGGTCGATCACGGTGGAGGGCCGGCCGGGGCGTTTCCAATCCCGGGCCGGCGGTCCGCTCCGGGAGTCGCGGGCGTTGTCGTTGCGATCGTCACGGCGCGGACCACGGCCGTCACGGCGGGGTCCGTCCGGGGGGCCGGAACGCCCATAGGACGTTCGAATGTTCGGCCGCTCGGCCGGTGCATTTCGATCCTCGCGCCAGTCCCGCGGTCCGCGAGGGCCACCGGGCCCGCCGGGAGAAAAGGGGCGTCCCGGACCCTCGAATGGGCGACGGGCGCGGGGATCGTTGCGGGATCCGGAATTCCACGAACCGGGACGTCCCGGTCCGCCCGGGGCTCCGGGACGCGGCCCACGAGGTCCGCCCCGATACGGGCCGTCGCCATAAGGCCGGGGGGGACCCCACGAACGGCGGTCGTCCCCGGCGTCCCGGTTCGGGTACGGACGCCGGGGTCCGGGACGGCGACGGGAATCGTCCCCCTGCTTGACGAAGCTCATGGTCCCGTCGGGTGTGAACGTGAACCGCTTCGGCCAGGGTTCGCCCTTCTTGGGGGGGCGTGAACCGTGTGGCGTCGAATCTTCGGGAGTCGTGGGAGTCATGGTTTGGCAGCGGAGGGAGCAGGGGTCGCTGGCGGCGGCGTTGCGGGAGCCGGGTTCGGAGACGAAGTCAGGGACTGGAGATGCAGCCGGGCCACGTGGCCCATGTAATCCCCGGGGGGGGCGAGCGAGGCCGCGGTCTTCAAGGACTGGATGGCGTCATCGGTCTTTCCCTGAAGGTCGAAGTACAGACCGAGGTACAGGTGGGCGTAAAACTCCGCGGAGCGCTTTTCGGCGGCGTCCCCGGAAGCCTCCCGGGCCGCTTCGAGCACCTCGTTGGCGTCGCCGGTCCCGGCAAACAATTCCTGGATCTCCGCCATCGGGACGCGGCTGTCGCCGGTCACGTCGATGATCTGTTTTTTCGCAGACTCCAGATTCTCAGCCCGGGCGACGCAGGCGAAGTGCCACACGGCGTTTTCGACGTCGCGTGGATTCACCGTCTTGTGCAACTCGAACTGCTGCTTTCCGTCGGCGTAGCGCCGGGCAAAGTACAGGGCCAACCCGCGCTGCCAGTTCTGGGGCGCGGATCCCGGATCGAGTTCATTGGCGCGGTCGAAGTCGATGACCGACTCGGGGATCTGACCCATCTTGAACCGCGCCATGGCGCGTTCCTGGTAGAGGGTCGCAGAATCCGGGGCCAGCCGGAGCGCCTCGGAGAAGTCCGAGACGGCCCCGCTGTAATCCCCAAGGATGGACCGCATTTGCGCCCTGAAGTTCCAGAGGCGGGGATCCTTCTTGTCGGCGGAAATTGCCTCGGACGCCAGGGTGACGGCGTTGGTGAAATTTCGAGCCTTCCAGGCGGCGACGGCCCGGTCCCGGAGGGACAGGGTCTTCGAATCCTCGGCATGTGCCCCCAGGGCCAGGACGAGGACGCCGGCCAGGAGTGGAAGGCAGCGCTTCATGAACGACCAGCAAAGGCGACCCTCCCGCTGGGGGCGAGCAAAATGTCTGGGGAGAAACGGGTGTCTCGCCCCGGGCTTGCGTCCCGCGCCCCATGGGACAGGGTGTTGAAACAGTCCCCGCCATGAGCAAGGCCTTCACCAAGGAGGATGACGACCGTCCGGAACCGCGGCCCGCGCGGCGGTCGGAAGGATCGTTGCCGCCCGGGGCGCGCAATTACCTCACGGCGGACGGAGCCCGCATGCTGCAGGTCGAGTTGGATCGCCTTCTGGCCGGATCCGGGGAGGGCCTCCCGTCCCTTCCCGCGGGCTCGCCCATCGATGCGGCCGATCGAGTTGCCGAGATCCGGAGAATTCTTCGCACGGCGACGGTGGTCCAGCCCCGGGCCGGAGCGACGGATCAGGTTCGCTTCGGCAACCGGGTTTGGGTTCGGGGTTCGCACGGGGAGCGTTCCTACCGGATTGTCGGGGTGGACGAGGTCGATCCGGAGCGGGGTTGGGTGAGCTGGATTTCTCCCGTCGCGAAGGCGCTGCTGCAGCGACGCCTCGGAGATCGGATTGTTCTGGTCACTCCGGAGGGAACGGAGGAACTGGAAATCCTCCGAATCGATCCCGACGACGGTCAGCGGGGTGAGGACTGAACGGTCAGTTCGAGGATTCGTCCGGGCAGCCAGCCGATCTGCTCCTTGAAACTCGCGGTCCGGGTGTACTCCAGCACCATCAGTTTCCCGGGGGCCACCACGGTTGCGTCCAGCGGACGCGCGACAGGGGCAAGGAAGGTGTTGACCGTCGCCTCCCACCTTCCGTCGGGACGCGGGCGGGGTCGCACCAGGAGCAGATCGAATCCGCTGTCCTGACCGGTGCCTGTAGGAATGAGGTTCCCGAAGCGGCCCACGACGAACGCGTTCCGATATTTTTCCGGGAAGGCGTCCCCCAGCCACGTCAATCCCGCGGGAGAACTGTGCGGATCAAAAGTGGTGCCGGGTTTCACTCCCGCCCAACCGTCGGGACCGAGGTTGGCGACCGGCATCACGAAGTCCATTCCTGCAGGGGCATCGGGGGTGTGCGGATACCAACGCCTTCCGGCCGGGGTGTCCCCCAGTTGGTAGGGGAATCCGTGATGGCGCGGTGCTTTCCCAGGCGTTGGAGGAACGACGACGTCCATTTCCTCGCCCGCGTGGGCGTCCGGACCGTTGCTGACGGTGAAGAGGGTTCCGGAGGCGTCCCAACCCAGGCTGTAGGCATTGCGGATGCCGCGGGCGATGATTTCCACGGAGGGGGCGGGTGACTGCGGATCGAGCCGCCAGATGGCCGCGGTCAGATCCACTTCTCCCATGGTTCCCAACCGGGGATCCGAACCGGACTCCCCTCCATCGGTTCGGGAGCCACTGCTGACGTAGAGCAAACCGTCCGGACCGAACCGGATGTCGGAAATTCCGTGGTTGTAGGGTCCGATCCCGTGGGGATAGGCGGTCCGGAACCAAAGTTCCGGCGGGGTCGGCTTACCGTTGGCGGTCACGGGGCCGGTCCGATAAATGGACACCAGATTGCTGATGAGCGGACCTCCTTCGACTCGTTGGTTCATGGTGATCCAGAGACGCCGGTCGGGTCCGAAAGTAAGGCCGAGTGTCCCGAACTCCCCCGGAGCCACGGCCGGATAATCCTGGGGCGAAAACAACGGGACGACGCGGTGGGCCGTCGTGTCGAGTCGGCCAATGGAACCGCCCTGCCCGAGCACGAACACGGATCCGCCCCGTCCGTCACTGGCGAGCCGGGTCGCGAATTCCGTCAAACGCGCGGCCTCCGTCAGGACAAATCCCTCCGGTGCCGGCGGGAGGGGGCGGTAGGCATTCGCGGCGGACAGTTTTTCGAAGGTGGGGAACCGGGATTGGGCGCGCACGGGCGCCACCTGTTCCGACGTCACCGCTCCGCCCCCGTTGTTCCAGTGGTTGAGAACAAAGGTCAGGACGTCCGCGACCTGCGCATCCGTAAGAACGGCCGGGGGCATCTGTCCGCGGTAGTCCCGGCCATTGACGGTGATGAGGCGGTCCAATCCCTCGACCACGGCGCGGATGGCGTCGTCGGGGTGGGCGCGCAGAAAGTCCGAGTTGGCGAGCGGGGGATAGGTGCCCGGGACGCCGGCGCCGGTGACCTGGTGGCACATCGAACAGTGGGCGATGTAGAGGGCGCGCCCGCGGCGAATGGATTCGGTGGTCGTTCCATCCGCTGGAGGTTCCGCGGCTCGAAGTTCGAACATCAGGACCGCCAGGGCGGCGGCAATGGGCCATCGGTGGAACACGGGCGTCATCCTACCGGGCTCTTAAAACTTTCCATAGATTTGTCTCTTGAGCCCGGGACGATTTGGGACGACATCTTGGCCGGGGTGGCCGAGGTCACCCGGTTCTTTCAGAAGGCTTTCCCTGCCCGGTGCGTGTATCGAGACAACGTCCTTCGACCTTGTTACAACCTCGGGAGCATCAAAGCGGATCATAAGCATGCCAACGCAAGGCCTCGTTTTACAGGACTGCGACGGCTGCCCGCTGCTCCCACTTGGTCCTTTGGGTAGAAGGGACCTGTCTCCCACGGCCAGGGCGGGGATTTTCTTTTCCGGGGCGGGCGATCTTCACCGCGGCATCGCCCGCCTTTCCATTTCCCGCAGGCTGCAGCTTCCTGTACATCGGGCGGGTGACTCCTTTGGGTAACCTGTTTCGGACGTTTTGGGCGGCATTGTGGATCGCGCTGCTGTTCGACGGAGTCGCCTGTGGAGCGGACTGGTCGGAGCACCCTGTGGGGCCCGGTGCGAATCAAGTACCCTCGGCTCCGGTCTGGTTTCGCTCCTGGTTGAAGGTGCCGGATTCCATCACCGGGGACTCCGGTCCTGATCTGTGGCGGGATTCCATGACGCTGACGCTGGGATCGCTGCGAGGACCGGTGGAGGTCTTCCTCAACGGACGGCGCATCGTCGCGACCGCGGATATTCCGTCCGGTGAACTGCAACGCTTCAAGGTTCCCAAGGGAATCCTGGAGAAGGGTGTCTACAACACCTGGGTGGTTCGGATCGATGGACGCCTGGCGACGGGTGGCTTGGTGGCGCCCCCGGTGTTTGCGGGATATTTCGACGAGGTTCGCATGGAGCGCCCGTGGGAGATCACCCGACAGGAGCCGTCGCCGGCGGAGTTTCTCGCAGCGCATTCGTCACCGGAACGGGCGGCGTACGGCGAAGGGGATTTTCGTCCGTCCACCACGGTGATGTCTGCGAGCCCCCAACCCGAGCGGGGGCGTTACGTCGCCCCGGACGCTGCGCTCGCGCTCCTCAAACCCGGGGAGGACCTGGTGGTGGAGGAATTGCTGCATGAGCCTGAGGTGGCCCAGCCGACGCAGCTCAGCTTCGATGGCAGGGGGCGGATGTGGATCGCCCAGTATCGCCAGTATCCCTTTCCCAGCGGGGTCCGGATGATCAGCCGGGACAAGTACTATCGGTCCAAGTACGACGGCGTTCCGCCTCCGCCGCCGGGGAATGCGCCGGGAGCGGATATCATCAGCGTCCACGAGGATCGGGATGGTGATGGGACCTATGAGATCCACCGGCGGGTCCTGACCGGATTGAATCTGGCCAATGCCATCCTGCACGGCCATGGCGGCCTGTGGGTCATGAACCCGCCCTACCTGGTGTTTTATCCGGACGCCGACGGCGACGACGTTCCCGATGGTCCTCCGGAGGTTCGGCTCAAGGGATTTGGACTCGAGGATACGCACAGTGTCGCCAACGGCCTCGCGTGGGGACCCGATGGCTGGATCTATGGCGCGCAGGGAAGCACCACCTCCAGCCGCGTGATCCGGCCGGATCGGGATCCCACCAACGCACCCGGAGTGTACGTCGAGGGCTGCATGGTCTGGCGGTATCATCCCGAGCAGAGGCGCTACGAGATTTTTGCCGACGGCAGCGGAAACACATTTGGCGTCAGTTTTGACGGCGAGGGGCGCTTGTTCACCGGACACAACGGTGGCGACACCCGCGGATGGCATCATGTGCAGGAGGGGCAGTACCTGAAGCAGGGCAAGGATCCCGGAAAGTTCGGGCCGCCTCCGAATCCCTATTCGTACGGGGAAATGCCCGCGATGCGGAGCACGCATCCGATTCCGCGATTCACGCACATGACGATTCTCGCCGACGGATCGGCGCTGCCCGCGCGCTGGCGGGGACGCTTCTTTGGCGCGGATCCGTTGCATCATCAGGTCATCGCCGCGGTCCGGGCGATGGATGGATCGACCTTTGTCACCACCGATGACGGGCTTCCCTTGCAGACGGAGGACCTGACGTTTCGTCCGGTCTATCTGGCCAATTCCCCGGACGGCGGCGTAGTCGTTGCGGACTTTCGAGAGGAGTACATTGCCCACGGGCAGAACTACCAGAGCCAGATCGATCCTGCCACGGGCCGGATTTATCGGCTTCGGGGTCGGAACCTGCCGCGCGAACGGGATGTGGATCTGACGCGGAAATCCACGTCCCAATTGGTGGGAATTCTCGGTCATTCCAACCTGTGGCATCGTCAGACGGCGGTGCGCTTGCTGGCCGAGCGTCGGGATCCTGCCGCGATTCCCGGACTCCACGCGGCCTTGGAACAGGCGGAGGTCCACCCCGCCTTGGAGGCCCTCTGGACCCTGTATCAGATGGGGCGGTTGGATCCGGCGCGCATCGCCCGAGGGCTGAAACATCCGCAACCGATGGTGCGCGCCTGGACGGTTCGCTTGGTGGGTGATGACCGGACCTGGCCGAAGGAACTCGAGCCGTCCCTGCTGGCGCTGGCCGCGTCCGAACCGGACGCGGAGGTGCGCAGCCAATTGCTTTCAACCGCTCGACGGCTGCCCGTCGCGCAAGGCTTGTCGCTGCTCCAAACCGTGGCGCGTCGCACCAACGATGTGGCCGATCCGTTGATTCCGCTGCAGGCGTGGTTTGTCCTGGAATCGCAGTGTGCCGCGAATCGGAACTCGGTCCTCGCGCTGTTCTCCGATCCGACCTTTTGGAGCGCACCGCTGGTCCGGCAGCACCTGGTTCCCCGGGTCATGCGTCGCTTTGCAGATTCCGGGACACGACAGGAGCTGCTGGCGTGTGCGCAACTGCTGTCCCTGGCGCCCGCCGAGGCGGATCGAAAGGCGCTGCTGTCCGGATTTGAGGAGGCGTTTCGGGGCCGAACCCTTCCTCCGTTGCCGGCGGAGTTGGTAACCGCTCTCGCTGCCTCAGGCCAGACCAACACCCTGCTTCGGGCAAGGCAGGGGGATCCGGCTGCGCTCCGGGAACTGCAGGGACAGTTGGCGGAGTCGAACACCGCCTTGGAGCGACGCGTGGAAGCCGCCCGGAACCTGGGAGAAGTGCGCTATCCGGAGGCCGTCCCAGTGTTGCTGCGAGTGGCATTCACCAATGCTCCCGCCGCATTGCGATCCGCGGCATTGTCCGCCCTCCAGGAATTTGACGACCCGGCCATCGGGGCCGCCGTCGTGGCGTCCTGGAACCAGTTTCCCTCCGGATTGCAGCCCGCAGTGCTGAACCTGCTCGCCTCCCGCAGTCGATGGAGCCGGGATCTGGTCGCGGCGTGGCGGGAGGGGGCCATTCCCCTGTCGCTGGCGTCGCCGGAACTTCGGCAGCGAATCCAGCGATTTCCGGACCCTTCCCTTCAGCGGGAACTGGGCGATCTTCCGGGCTCATCTCCGGCTCCTCCGGTGGACAGGGGGGAGTCCGCTCGCCGAATCGCCGCAGTCCGCTCGATCCTGGCGGCGGGTCCCGGGGATCCCTACCGGGGGGAGCCCTTGTTCATGGAACGATGTGCCTCGTGTCATACCCTGTTTTTCAAGGGAGGGCGAATCGGTCCGGATCTCACCCCTTATCAGCGGGACGACTTGGGCACCCTGCTGCCCTCCATCCACAATCCCAGCGCTGAAATTCGGGAGGGGTACGAGAATGTGGTCGTCACGACCCGGGACGGACGGATCCTCAACGGATTCCTGGCGGACCAGGATGCACACCTGGTGATGGTGCGGGAGTTGGATGGCTCGGATGTGGCGGTCCGGCGCTCGGAAATCCAGTCGCTGGAATCCGCCGGCCGCAGCCTGATGCCGGACGGGTTGCTGGAGGGATGGACCGATGCGCAACTCCGCGATTTCTTCGCCTATCTCCGTCAGTCCCAGCCAATCACCCGTTGATGTCCGCGGATTGCGTTAAGGGAGATTCGTCTGGCGCGACGTCGGATCGGTGCGAGCGTGCGTCATGGTCCTTCGCCGCTGGGGATTCACCCTTTTCCTGCTGTTGGCGTACGTCGCCGTGTTTCATCTGTGGGGTGTGCTGGACCGGGGAGGAATCCTGGCGGTGACGCTTGTGGCGACCGGGATCCTATTGGGATTCTTCTTCCGCGCCTGGAAGCGCGGCTATTTCCAGAACCGTTGGGATGCCGCGGCCCACGCAAGTGTGCTGCTGGATTTGATCCTCGAGGGAACGCTGGTGCGCGACCACTCGGGATACGGGTTTTACCTGTGTGCCGCTGCCTTTGCTCTCGTACTGGGAGGCTATCGAACCTCGCGACTCCGCCGCACCCGGGCTGGGTGGAACCCATCGGGTGCGACGGCAGAAGGTTTTCCCAGTTGAGGCTCTTAGCGTCCGAGCAGGTGGTCGAGGACCAGTTGGTCGAGGTCCTGATAGTTGAGGTCGGCGATCAGGGTCTTCGCTTCCTTCTCCGGATACGTGCGGGCCTTTTCGACGAGGCGCAGGAAGGTCTTGCGGGAATTGTCCAGGTGCTTGAGCCAGTGCTCCGGACGGGTGGTGCGGAACGGGTGCACGTCGAAGCACACGTACTCGCCGTTGCGACCGTATCCGGTTCGCTCAAGGGCCCGGACCTGGTTGAAGGCGACGCGCAGATTGGCGGATCCGAACGGTTTGTCCTGGTCGAACTTGAGGCCGTTCTGGTCGTTGAGATGGAGGGACCAAAGCTTTTTGAAGGCCATGGCGAACTCGATTTCGTCGGACGGGTCGAGACCGGCGAGGATGGCGTGGGCGGATTCGATCAGGGCGCCCACCCGCTTCGGATCCCGCGTCAGTTGGGCGATGGCGAGGGCATGTCCGATGGTCGGAACGTACGCGACATCCATCGGCTCATTCGGCTTGGGCTCGATGGCGAGGCGGATTTTGCGGTCATGCGCGAGCATGGCGTCGCAGGCTTCGACGAGATAGTCCACGCACCGCCCGGCGTCCTTGGACTCGCGGATGTAACTGCCTTCGCGCGCCAACCACAGGACGAGAATGTCGGTGCCCAGGACGCGTGCGATGTCGATCGACTGCTTGGAGCGGTCAATGGCGTACCGGCGGTGCTTGGGATTGTTGCTGGTGTAGGCACCGTCCACGGTTTGGGGCGCGAACCACAGGCGGGGGGCCACCATTTCGGCGGCAATGCCCTCGCCGTCGAGGCGCTTCTTGAGTTCCTTGGCCTCCTTCAGCACCTGGCGGGGGGACTTGGTGTCGATGTCCGGAACGGCGTCATCGTCGTGGAACATCATCGCCTCGAAGCCGAGCTTCTTCAGTGCGGCCAGCTTCCAATCAAAGGACTCTCCCGACCGCGTCGGGGGGCCGTAGGGGTCCTGACCCTCGCTGAAATTCCAGGGTCCCGCGCAGAAGCGATAAACGGTGGGCTTTGCCATAAAAGGTGACCCGCAGGGTAAGCGGGAGCCGGGAAGGAGGACAACCGTGGAGAATGTTTGGTGCCTCCCGCCGGGTGTCGGCCGGTTGAAACCGGACCGCAATCCACTTGCGTCCGGTTCGGGGCGCCGGAGAAGTTGGGGGCGTGCCGCGCGTCAAGACTCCCGCCACCGAAGACCCCCGCATCCGCTCCGGCGAAATGACGGGGCTGTTCCTCATCGGCCTGGCCCTGGCGCTGGTGCTCGCCTTGTTCACCTACGACCGCGGGGATCTCGCAGTCAATGCGTCCCCGCCGAATCCGCTGATCCAGAATGCGCTGGGTCGCATCGGAGCGGCGGTGGCGGACTGGTTGATCTTTGGCCTGGGGGCTGCCGCCTATCTGCTGCCGGTGCTGCTGATCGGATTCGGTTGTGCCAGTTTTGTTCCGGCCCTGGCCTACCTGCGGCGCGGTTGGAGGGCGCCGTTGGCGGCCATCGGGCTGCTGGTTTCCTGCATGGGCATGCTGGATCTCTTCAGCGGCGACCTGCCGTCCATGGGGACCCGCGGCAGTTCGCCGTCGGCGGGCGGCCTGTTCGGCTCCCAGTTGAACTCCGGGTTGGTGGTGTATCTGCTCAACCGCACCGGGGCGAAGCTGGTCTATGCCGCCCTTTATCTCGGCAGCCTGGTGTTGCTGACGGATTTTCTCCTCCTGACGGCGGTCCGGCGGTTGTTTGTGCGGACGCCCAAGACGGAGGACGAGCGGTTGGCGGCGGAGAAGACGGCCCTCGACAAGGAGGCCCGGCGTTTGGCGCGGGAAGCCCGCCGATTGGAGGAGCGCGCCGCGGCTGAGGCTCCCGCCAGGAAGGGGGCTGCCGCGGAGAAGGCGCTCGAGCCTTCGGATGAAGCCGAACCCGCCGGCAGCGGACTGGGCCCGGACCTTCAGCCGGTTCCCGAGCCGCGGTTTCAGGACAACAGTCTTTCCCGTCTTCCCGGCGCGGCCGCCGTGGAGGGCACCCGGATCTCCGCCGCGGAGGTCGCCCGGACCCTCCCGGGATCTGCGGGCACCCCTCCGGCCACCACGCCGGCACCGACGGATCCCGAACCGCCGGTTGCCGCTGCGTCGGAGACGACGGAGGGCGCGGACGAGGCTCCCTTTGAAACGGACGAGGAAGTGGCCGCAGCCGCTCCTGCGGCCCTGGTACCCCGCGGACGCATGCAGCCCCGCCGGAACAAGCCGATCACGGTGGCGACCACACCGCTCATCGGAAACTACCGGCTCCCGTCCCTGGATCTGCTTCACCTCCCTGATCACACGGTCCGTCCCACCGAGACCAAGGAGGAGTTGATGGCGAATTCGCGTCTCATGGTCCAGACGCTCGCCCAGTTTGGAATCGAGGTCGCACCGGGAGACATCACGCGCGGACCGACGATCACCCGCTACGAGCTGCATCCGGCACCGGGAGTGAAGCTGGAGAAGATTGTCGCCCTTTCCAACAACATCACCGCGGCCCTGAAGGCGGAACGCATCCACATCCTCGCGCCCGTTCCCGGAAAATCCTCGGTCGGCATTGAAGTGCCGAATGCAGTGAAGACCAAGGTCATCATGCGCGACCTGCTGGAATCCCCGGAATGGCTGGGGACCAAGGCGCGCATCCCGCTGGCGCTGGGAAAGGATGTGTACGGACAGCCGGTCATCGCCGATCTGGCCGAAATGCCGCACGTCCTGATCGCCGGGAGCACGGGCTCCGGAAAATCCGTCTGCATCAATACCATCATCGCCTCGCTGCTGTATCGGTTCGGACCCGACCAGCTTCGCTTCGTGATGATCGACCCCAAGGTGGTCGAACTGCAGCAGTACAACGCGCTCCCCCACCTGGTGGTCCCGGTGGTCACCGACCCCAAGAAGGTCATCCTCGCCCTGCGGTGGGTGGTGAATGAAATGGAGAAGCGCTACCAGATCTTTGCCCGCGTGGGCGTCCGAAACATCAAGGCCTTCAACGATCGTCCCAAGGGCGCTCCGGCGCCGGAGAAGCAGCCCGAGCTGCCCCTGCTTCAGAAGAAGGAGAAGATCGAGCCGGGGGCGGACGGCTTTGCCGTGGAAGTGGACGAGGAGATCGTCGTGCCGCGCGACGAGGACATCGTCATCCCTGAGAAGCTGAGTTACATCGTGGTGATCATCGATGAGCTGGCGGACCTGATGCTGGTGGCGCCCGCCGACGTGGAAATGGCGATCGCACGCATCACGCAGATGGCGCGGGCGGCCGGCATCCATTGCATCGTGGCGACGCAGCGTCCCTCCGTGGACGTCATCACCGGCGTCATCAAGGCCAACATCCCGGCGCGGATCGCCTTCCAGGTCGCGGCCAAGGTGGATTCGCGCACGATCCTGGACCAGATGGGCGCGGACAAGCTGCTGGGGAAGGGGGACATGTTGTATCTCCCACCGGGCAGCGGACGCCTCCTCCGGTGCCAGGGCGCGCTGATCACCGATCACGAAATCGAGAAGGTCGTCGAACACATCGCCGCCCAGGGCAAGCCCAGCTACGACCTGGAAATTCACAATGCGCTCCAGAAGGCCCAGGGCAGCATGGGTTCGATGTCGCTGGATCCCGACGATGAGGACGCGATGAGCGACGAGGATGAGGCGCTCCTGGCCAAGTCCATGGATGTCATCCGGAGCGAACGCAAGGCGAGCACCTCCCTGTTGCAGCGCCGGCTCAAGATCGGATACGGACGCGCCGCCCGCCTGCTGGACGTGCTGGAGGACCGCGGCGTGGTGGGACCCAGCAAGGGGGCGGAACCGAGGGACATCCTGATCGATCTGGAGGGTGAGGGATACGACGGAGGGGGGCAGTCGATGGTCTGAGCCGCGTGGATTCGGCGGCATCGGTCGATTGGGGTGGGGCTGACCGTTCTGTTCTGGGCCATGATTCCAAGGAGACGCGGACAGGTGTGGTTGTTCCTGCTGGCGGCCGGGCTCCTGGTGGCTGGGTATTGCATCCTTCGTCCCGTGCCCCGGTTCGAGGGCAAGACGCTGACGGAGTGGCTCGTGGATCTGGATCCTTCCGCAACGGGCGCGGTGACACGGGATCGTGCGGCGGCGGCGATTCGCGGAATGGGTGCCTCGGCTATTCCGGGGTTGGCGCAGATCCTCGGGGAACGTCCTGACTCATTTCGCATCCGAATTCGAGGATGGGCCGAACGGCGTCGTTTCCTTCGACCACGCGTCCTGTCACATCGGGATCTGCAAAACCGGGCCGCCCAGGCGGCGCGGATCCTCGCCGCGGACGCCGGTGTGGACACCTCTCCGCTGGTCCCCGCATTGCGTTCACGGATTCGGAGCGCCTCCGGAGTGGAGCCGGAGATGGCGATCGCTCTTGCCTGGGCGGGAACGCCGGGCGTTTCCGCCCTGCTGGATCTGTTGTTTTCTGGAGACGCCGAGGTTCGGGATCAGTCGGGCTGGGCGGTTTCCCAGGACCGCAAGATCCGTTGCCTTCCAGGGGTTCAGGACGCCTTGATTCGGCGCGCCGCGGAGGAACCGGACCCAACGGTGCGGGCCAATCTGGTTCTATATCTGTCCCATTATCGTTCGGACGGCGATGCGTCGCGTCTGGTTCCCCTGGGCATCCGGCTTCTCTCCGACACCAATGCCTACGCGCGATGGATGGGGGCACAGTTGCTGGCGAGTCAGTCTCAAGCCCCGGAGGCGCGTGCCGCGTTGGAACGGGCGCTGAACGATTCCGAGGATCGCGTCCGCACCACGGCCCAGGGGGCCTTGAATCGCCCGGCGCTGCCTCCCCGTTGAGGGTGCTCAGAGAAGCGTTCCGTGGAGCACCCAGTAGGCGATGGTGAAATAGATCACCAGTCCGCTGACATCCACGAGGGTGGCGACCAGCGGTGCCGACGCCACGGCGGGGTCCATCTTCACGGACCGCAACAGGAAGGGGAGCATGGCTCCGGTCAGGCTTCCGAAGAGGACCACGCCGACGAGGCTTCCGCCGACCGTGAGGGCGATCAGCGCGTGATGCGGGCCGTAGTCGTACATCCCGGCCCATTGCCAGAGCAGGATCCTCCCGAATCCGAGCACGGCGAGGACACCGCCGAGAATCGTCCCCACGGCGAGTTCCCGCCGCAGCACGCGCCACCAGTCGCGCAGGGTGACATCGCCGACGGCCAGCGAGCGGATGATCAGGGAGGTGGCCTGCGAGCCGGAATTGCCGCCGCTGGAAATGATCAGCGGCAGGAAGATGGAGAGCACCACCGCCTTTTCAATTTCCCCAGAGAAGTGGCCCATCGCCGTGGCGGTGAGCATTTCCCCGAGGAACAACACCGACAGCCAGCCGGCGCGCTTGCGCACCATGGAGGCCATTCCGACGTCGAGATACGGACCGTCGAGGGCGTCCAAACCGCCCAGCTTCTGGATGTCCTCCGTCGTCTCCTTCTCGGCCAGCGCCAGCACATCATCCACCGTGACCACCCCCAGCAGGATCCCGCGGGAATCGACCACGGGCAGGACGGTGACGCCGTATTTTCGGAATTCGGTGACCGCCGTTTCCTGATCGGCCGTGGCCTTGAGCGCGAGATTGGTTCCCTCGAGGAGTTCGACCACCGGCGTGGTCGGGGGAGAGATGACGACGCTGTGCAGGCGGACCCAGTCCTTGAGCAGTCCCGAGGAATCGACCACGTAAAGCTGATTGAGCGCGATGGGGTTCTGGCGTTGCTCCGTTTGTCGGAGATGGGAGAGTACGTCCGCCACCGTCCATTGCTCATTGATCGCCACGTAGTCGGGCGACATCCGGCGTCCCACCGACCCCTTGGGATAGCCCAGGAGTGCGAGGGCAACCTTGCGGTTCTCGGGCGACAGCAACGTCAGGAGCCGCTGGGTGAGCTTGGCGGGCAGTTCCTCCAGCAATGCCGTCCGGTCGTCGTCGGCAATTTCATTCAGGATCGCCGCCACCTCGGCGTCCCCGAGCGCCTGAAGCAGCCGTTCCTGATCGGAATGCGAAAGGCATTCAAAGGCCTCCGCCGCCTGGTCGGGCGGCAGCATGCGCAGGAGGACCGCCGTGTCGGATGGTTCGAGATCCCCGAGCACTTCGGCCAGATCCGGGACGGGCAACTCCCTCAGGAATCGCCGCAGTCCCTCGAAGTCGCGCGCACGGATCAGTTCGCGAAGTTCCGGAAGGAGGAGTGCGCCGATCATCGGACGGACCGCAGGGTAGGGGGGCCGACGACGCAGAGTCCATATCGGCGAAAGGTCGCGCGTCCGGGGATTGCCGGAGTCGCGACGCAAGGCCCGGTTCTAGGGCAGGACACGATCCAGCCACGGATACGACTCCAGAAACGAACGACGCACGGCGAGATAGAGACGTGGGTCGATCTGACGGAGGTCCGTGGCGATATTGCGAAGATCGGCCGGCGTACCGTTGTCGGCCTGTCCGGACCGCAGACCATACTTTCGGGCAAGGTCCCTGACTCGGGCCATGGTTTCAGGCGGGACATTCATCGCCTGCAGTTCGTTGACTCCCCACGCGCGATCCAGGAGTTCACCCCTCGGTGGGAGATTTTCGTCCAAGGGAAGATCCTGTTCCTCGGGGAGCTTCGCGGTGACGCGGTCCTTGAGCCTCCGGAGGAGGGCGGCCGTCTCCGGGTCGGTGACGGAGGCTGCAGACTCCTCCAGGACGTCGCGTGCGGCGTCCTCGTAGGGAAACGTAACCTCTGCAAACCAAGCGTCCTCGTCGAACTGACGGCGATGATCGGGGTCGGCCAGCATGGCCAGGAGAGGCTCCACCAGGTTCCTGCGAAATTGTTGTTGGATCGATCCCGGGCCGGGAGCCGGGGGTGGTTTGGAGCCGTCGGGAGAAGCTCCCGCGGACCCGGGATCTCCGGGGACGTCGGTCTCCCCGGATTGGATCTCGTGGAGGGATTTCTTCACGATGCCTCGGCGCGGGTCGTTGGATGGGTAGGAATTCAGCAATTCCTCGAGGGCCGGCACGGACTCCCTGGCATCCGGACCGAAACGCCCCAGCGCCGCGGCGGCATTGATGCTTTGACTCCCTGGGGAATGGTCCGCGAGGGCGGCTTGCAGGATATCCAGCACCGGTTCCTTGGAGTCGTTGGGGATTTCGGAAAGTGCGTAGGCTGCGGCCAGCCTCTGGTGGGCATCTCCGGATGCAAGGAGGCTCTTGAGCAATTGCTGGTATTCGGAGACATCCTGTCCCGACGCGGTGAGCCGTGCGTTCAGGAAATCCGCCACCGTCAGTTGGTGGGCGAGGATTTCCGGATCCGTGGACCGAAACCCTTCGGAGAGGATTCGAAGGACTTCCGGGGATACCGCCTCCTTGCTCGGAGTGGTGGTATTCATGGATTGAGGAAGACCGAAAATGCTCATCAAGGCGCTGGTGCTGTCCGGTTCCCGGGACACGGCGACCCGGGCCAATGCCTGGCGGGCGGCCTCGTGGCCCTCCTTCAGGCTTCTCAATTGCAACACGACCTTCAGCCCTTCCACGGCCCAGTGCCGGGTTTCGTAGTCCGGAGAGGCAAGGGAGTTTCGGAGCAGGGCCACGGCGTTGGTGGGCGTCGCGTCGCAGCGGCGGAGTGCCTCCACGAGGGAGGCTGGAGGGTAGTGTCTGAGCCGCCGTGCGGAGCGGAGAATGTCTTCGAGTTGAACGAGGGAGTCCGCGAGGGCCTCCTCATGGGATCGCGATCCCACGGCGGTCCGGGCAGGCGCCGCCCGGCGAACGGATCCCGCCGTGGTGGTGGACTCCGGTGGTGTGGGCGTCCGGAGTTCGGATGGGGACCGGTGCCACCACCATCCCCCGAGGATCAGTGCCCCGAGGATTACCGCGAGTTTGGTCTTCATGAGCAGGACTCCACTGAGAATTCCGGGAGCACCGGAACCACGGGCTGCAGCCCGGGCGAGAAGGGTGGCAGGATCCATCTGAAGGATCCCTGCGGGGACTCCGGCGTCCACGGCGTTTTCCTCGATCAGGAGTGCCAGTGCTGCGGCGGTGCAGGAGATCCCGCGGCGGCTCAGGATCCCCTGCAGTCGGGCCAAGGCCCGGCGGAGTCGCATCTTGGCGGCGTCCTCGCTGAGGCCCAGGGCGAGCCCGACGTCGTGGAGGGATTGGGATTGGAAGTATCGAAGCAGGACGGCTTGGCGATCCTCGGCGTCGAGCCGTCCCAGCGCTTCGTCGAGAATCGGGGCCAGGTCCTTCCAGCGGGCGTCGCGGGGTTCCGAATCGAGGCTCATGAGTTCGACAGCTTTCTCCTCCCGGGCCTTTCGGCGGGTTTCCGCGCGCCATCGGTCAATGGCCACTCGGTGCGCCGTTGCGTGCAGCCAGGCGACCAGCGCGGGTTCGTCCTTCAGGGTGGATGCCGCGCTCACGAGGCGGATGAAGACTTCCTGGGTGCACTCCTCCGCCCAGGCGGCATCCGAAAGGCGCCGCCATGCCACCGAGAACACCAGCGCGGAATGGCGGCGCACGATTCCTGCAAACGCCGCTTCCGAGCGATGCTCCCGGAATTCCGTCAGCAGGTCGGTGACATTCATGTTCGAAGAGTTAATCGGCACCGGTCCGGACGAGGGAACAGAAAGTTGATTCTGCGTGGTCTCCTGGCGCACGGGCGGCCCCGCCCCGTGTGAGGGTGGATCCCTGGTGCCGGGACTCGACAGCGGGCGCCGGCTCGTTCCTTACTCCCTGGAGTCATGGAACCCGTTTCCCACCCAGGGTGGCGCCGAGCCTTGCCGGCATTCGAGCGCCGGTCCTTCAGTCTTCTGGCCGCATCTCTGATCGCGCTTTGCGCCGGCTGCGCCGTGTCTCTTGAGTCACCGGGAACTCCCGGGGGTGTCACCCGGAAGCGGGCCGAAGTGGATTACTCGGACCCTGTGTTGAACCAGCGGAGAATCTTCGTCTTTGGTTCCATCACGGAGACCGTCGCCGAGGAGGTCATCCGGAAGTTGTATTACCTCGACGGTGTCAGCGGCGAGCCGATCACCCTGTACCTCCTGACGCCGGGGGGCGAATTGAAGGCCTCGTTTGCGATTGTCGAGGTGATGCAGGCGCTGCGGTCGCGGGTGAACACGGTGGGAATGGCGGAGTGCAATTCCGGTGGGGCGGTCCTGCTCGCGGCGGGAACCGGAGAGCGGAGTGCCCATCGCGGTTCGATCATCGTGGTCCATGGCATGAAGGTTCACGGAAGCCCGCCTCCCGACTTTGTCCGGGCGGTCCAGGTAACCTACACCGGGTTCTGGAAGCGTCATGCCCGGCTGCCCGCCGCGTGGCTGCCTCTGGTCCCCGACAAGACCTACGTGCTGACGGCGGCGCAGGCTTTGGAATACGGACTGGTGGATCGGGTGGTGGATCCTTAGCCCGCCCGGGAACTTCGATTGAACGCCCCCGGGATTTCCCCGTCCGATTGCTCGACTCGGACCGGCGGATTCTGATTGGCTCACCGGGACGGTCTCACTGCATCCACCATGTCGCTCACCGCTTCCCCGGAACTGTCCGCCCAACTCCAGGCTGCCGCCGACCATCTCCAGAAGGTCCGAACCGAGGTCGGCCGGGTCATTGTGGGGCAGCGGGACCTGGTTCACCGGCTCCTGGTGGGGTTGGTGGCGCGGGGTCACATCCTCCTCGAAGGACTGCCCGGCCTGGCCAAGACCGCGAGCGTGAGCGCCCTGGCGCGGGCAACCCACTGCCAGTTCTCGCGCATCCAGTTCACTCCAGATCTTCTCCCCGGCGACATCACCGGCACGCTGATCTACGACCCGGTCAAGGGCACCTATTCCACGCGGCAGGGTCCGATCTTCGCCAACTTGGTGCTGGCGGACGAAATCAACCGCGCCCCGTCGAAGGTGCAATCCGCGCTGCTGGAAGCCATGCAGGAGCGGCAGACCACCATCGGCGACAAGACCTGGGCCCTCCCGGAACCTTTCCTGGTACTGGCGACCCAGAATCCGATCGAGCAGGAGGGGACCTATCCGCTCCCCGAAGCCCAGATGGACCGCTTCATGTTGAAGGTCATCGTGGGTTATCCGAGCGCCGAGGAGGAACTGGTGATCCTGGACCGGATGGCGTCCACCCGTCCGTCCTTTGAGTTGGATGCGGTTGTATCACCTGAGGAAATCGTCGGCTATCAGGGCTTGGTGAACCGGATCCATGTCGATCCGCTGGTGCGGGACTACATCGTCCGCCTGGTGGTCGCGACCCGCGACGCCGCAGCCGGGCGGGGAGTGGCCCCCGAGTTGAAGCGCCTGGTTCGCATTGGCGCCAGTCCGCGGGCGACGATCAACCTGACCCTGGCGGGACGCGCCTGTGCGTTGTTGGACGGCCGGGACCATGTGACGCCGGACGACATCAAGCTGATCGCACCGGACGTTCTCCGGCACCGAATTCTTCTCACCTACGAAGCCGAGGCTGAGGAGGTGGGAACGGAGAGCATCGTCCAAACCCTGCTGGGCAAGGTGAAGGTGCCGTGATCGGGGTTTTGGGACGCCGGTTTTCGCGGGATCCAAGATGCTTCCGACCGACTATCTCCAGCGACTCCGCCAGGTGGAGGTCCGCGCGCGGATCGTGAGCGAGCAGCTCATGGGCGGCCGCATGATCAGCGTCTTCAAGGGGCGCGGCATGGACTTTGCCGACGTGCGGGAATACGTGCCGGGGGACGACGTCCGGCGCATTGACTGGAACGTCACGGCCCGGCTCCGGAAGCCCTTCATCAAGCGTCACACCGAGGAGCGGGAACTGGTGGTGATGCTGCTGGTGGATGTCTCGGCGAGCGGCCATTTCGGGACGGCGGACGCGGAATCCGCACAGGCGACCACGCAGCGGGAGTTGGCGGCGGTAATCGCAGGAGCGCTCGCGTTCAGCGCGATCCGGGACGGTGATCGCGTGGGGTTGGTACTGTTCAGCGATCGGATTGAACGGTACGTGCCGCCTCGGAAAACCCGGGCCCATGTCACCCGCCTGTTGCATGAACTGCTGTTTACCGAGCCGCGCTCGACGGGAACCTCCATCACCGGGGCGTTGAATTTCCTCAACAACCTCCTTCACCGTCCGGCATTGGTGTTTGTGCTCTCGGACTTTCAGGATTCGGCGGAGGAGGCATGGCCGCGCGCCCTCGCGGCGACCAACCAGCGCCACGAGGTCATCGCGCTCCGGACCGTGGATCGCCGGGAATTGGAGCTTCCGGATGTCGGGCTTGCGCTCGTTCAGGATTCTGAAACCGGGGAGTTGCTGGAAATCGACACCAGCGATCCCGAGATTCGGAAGGGATGGGCGGCGGCGGCCGAGAGCCGGGCGAAGCAGTTGGTGATGACCTTTCGCCGGGGACAGGTTCCCGAGTTGGACATCCGGACCGACGAGCCCTGGCCCCATCGTCTCCAGAAATTCCTCGATCATTCCGCCAAGCGGCGGGTGGCCTGAGCCCGTGACGCCGTGATCCGCACCAATCTCATCGAGGACCTGACACTGATCCCGCTGCAGCCGTGGTGGCAGACGCCCCGGGGGATCGTCTCGCTGCTGGGAGGACTACTGGCGGTTTCGGTCGTGGCCTGGCTCGTGTTTCGGTGGTGGTCCCGGCGCGTCCCTCCGTCGCCGGCCCCGGCGCCCGAGCCGGATCGGACTGCGGATTTCCTTGCGCGCCTGGATGCCCTCCGTGGCCGGAAGGAGGCGGTTACCCCGCATGACTTCGCGTTCGAATGCTCGGAAGTCCTTCGGGAGTACGTGGAATGGCGCTACCGGCTGGGCATCCGGTTCCAGACCACGCGGGAATTTCTCGATGCCGCGTTGGATCGGGCCGAATTGGGTGCCGAACAGCGCGGGGTCCTCGGGGAGTACCTCCGGTTCTGTGATCGGGTCAAATTTGCCCGGCAGGAAGCCACGCCCGCGGAGGAGGATCAACTGATCGAGACGGCGGCAGCCGTGGTGAGGAAGGGGGCCGCACGATGATCGAACTCATTCAGGACGGCCTTGGGAAGGGCGTGGCTCCATGACGTTTCTTCCGGATTCCTGGGCCGGATTCGAGTTCCTGCACCCCTGGGTGCTGGGACTGCTGCTGATTCTTCCGGTGCTCGCGTGGTGGACCGGACGTCGCGGTCCCTTGCCCTCGATCCCGGTGCCTTCGATCCGTGGAATCTCCCATTTGGGCGTGGTGCCCCGGAGGCACCGTGGGACGTTCCGTTGGCTGGGTGTCCTGCTGCCGGTCGCGTTGTTCATCGTGGCCCTGGCGCGGCCGCGACTGCCGCGGGGGGATGTTCCCGACCCCAGCAAAGGCATCGACATCATGCTCACCCTGGACTTTTCCCGGTCCATGGCGGAGACGGACTTCCGGCTCCGGAACCGTCGTGTGAGTCGCCACGATGCCCTGGTGTCGGTCACCGAGGAGTTTGTGAAGGGGCGTCCGACCGACCGCATCGGCATCGTGTGCTTTGCCCGGACGCCCTGGCTCGTCAGCCCGCTGACGCTCGATCACAAGTGGGCGATGACGTCGTTGCGGGAGTCCGAACTGGCGACCGGCACCGGCATCGGATGGGCCATCGCCGCCGCGACGACGTTTCTCAAGCACGACAGTGACCGCAGCAAGGTGATCATCCTGATCACGGACGGCGACAATTCCGCGGGACCCAAGCCCTCCGAAATGGCCCCGTTGGCCGTGAAGGAGAGGATCAAGGTCTACACCATTTTGATCGGGCCCGAAATGGTCACTCCGTCGATGGCGGCGAACCACGAGTTGAACAAGGTCGCGCGACTGACGGGGGGACAGTTCTTCCAGGCCCAGGACGCCCACGCCCTCCAGAACATCTTCGCCTCCATTGATCGTTTGGAGAAGCGGGAGCTGGTGCAGAAGCGCTTCGTCAGTTGGCGCGAGTTGTACCCGTGGTTCCTCTGGAGCGGGGTCGTCCTCTGGGTGGTTCCAAGAATGTTCGGTGAATTGTTCCGGAGGCGCGTGCCATGAAGTGGGGGAGTCCGCTCGTTCTTTACGCGCTCCCGGTTGTGCTCCTGCTGGCCGGGATTGGAATGGCCTGGGCACAACGCCGCAGGGACCGTCTCCGGAATCGTTTCGCGGGACCGGGGGCGAAAACCTGGGCGCGTCCCAATGCCGGGACCCGGGCGCGGATGTTGGATCGGGTCCTGACTCTGGCCACGGTTCTCTGGCTGGGGTTCGCCCTTGCCCGGCCCCTCTGGTACCGGCCCGACCAACAGAACGAGCTCCGCGGAGTGCCCTACCTGATCGCACTCGATGCCTCCCGATCGATGCTCGCGACCGACCTCAGGCCCTCCCGGTGGGCGGTGACCACCAATGCCCTCGACCGATTCCTGGCGAGCACCCGGGCGGACCACATCGGTCTGCTGACCTTCAGTGGCGTGGCCTATCTCAATGCACCGCTGACCTTCGACACCCTCGCACTGCGGACCATGCTCCGCTATCTCGACCCGAATGTCCTGGAGGACCCGGGCAGTTCCCTGACCTCGGCGCTGGACCGGGCGGGACGCTACTTCGAGACCAACCGGATCACTCCGCGCCTGATGCTCCTCGTGTCGGATGGCGAGGACTTGACGGGCAATCCCGTCGAGACCGCCCGCGAGTTGGGACGGCGGTATCAGATGAAGGTGTACACAATGGGCGTGGGGACGTCGTCCGGTTCGAAGGTTCCGCTGCTGCGGGGAGGCGCGGCCAGGAACAGTTTCGGACAGGAGGTCGTTTCCCGATTGAACGAAAGCAATCTCCAGCGGCTTGCCGCGGCCACCGGCGGCCGGTATTTCAGGCTTGGAGACCGCGGCCAGGGGTTGTCCGAGTTCCGTGAATCGGTGCTGGTTCCCACCACCGAGGCCGTCGCTCGTGAGGATCTCAAGAACTACCGCGAACTCTATCAGGTGCCGCTTGCACTGGCGTTGATGTGCCTGGTGGGCAAGATTGTCCTCGCGGCCGATCGAAGGACCGTGGGGCGGGTGCCCTCGGCAATCCGGCCAGTCTCCGGTCGAAACTCGTCACCCGGATCAAAGCCCCCCACTCCTCCTGTTTGACTCCATGATCCGTCTTCTCGCCATCGCCCTGCTCGCGGCACCGGCTCCGGGGCCGGGTGCCGACCGGATCCAGGTCGACATCCCGGCGTTGCAGGCGGACGTCGCATCCGGCCGCGCTTCGGCGGCGGCGGATGCCCTTTCGGCGGCGCTGCAGTCCGATCCGGACAACCCGCGACTGCTGTACGACCATGGCGTGGCCGCGTCGGCGGCGGGGCGCTTTGAGGACGCGCTGGTGTCCCTGGACCGCGCCGAATTGACGGGCCGCCGCTGGCTGGCCCGGCGGGCGCGCTTCCAAAAGGGAAATGTGGAGTATCGGATCGGATGGGCGGCACGGACCTCCAACCTCGAGGAGACGATCGCCCGATGGAAGGAGTCCCTGAGGGATTTTTCCGAGGTGCTCAAGGAGGCTGAGGACCCGCGGGCGCGTGCCAACTTTGAGTTTGTCCGGCGGGAGTTGGTCGGCCTGCTGATGGAGGACGCCAAGCGCAATCTGAAGGAGGGACGCAAGCCGGGGGGGGCTCCGGCGGAGCGGATTGAGAAGCTGAGAAACGCGTTTGAACGGTTCACGGAGGCGAAGGAGGTGGAACCGGGGAACTCCGAGGCGAATGAAGGGGAGCAGGCCTCCCGGGACGAACTGGCGAAGGCCCTCACCCAGGAGGGGTCCCGCAAGGCGGAGACGGCCCGGCTGGTGCCGCCGCGACCCAACGAGGCGCCGGTCCCGCGCCCCGATTACAAGGAGATCGGGGAAGGGGTCGCCATGATCCATGACGCGCAGCAGCTCAAACCCAACGACCCCTCGATCAAGTCCGCACTCGAACAGGCCCAGCAGCGGCTGGCCAATGCACTGACCTTCAATGCCCGAATCCTGATGGCCCAGGAGCAGCAGATGCCCTGGCCCAACGAAAAGTTGGCCATCCTGCGCATGGCCAAGGAACTCGTTCAAAAGGCGCTGGAGGAGGTGCCCGGATACAAACCCGCGGAGCAGACCCTGGCGGATGTCAACAAGCGGCTGGCCGAGGTGATGGAGGAGCGTGCCGACCAGTTGGTGCAGCAGACACCCCAGGGCAATTTGGAGCAGCAAACCCAGTGGCTGAGCCAGGCGCTCGACTTCTACCAGCAGGCGATGGAACTCCAGCCCCAGGAACAGGGTTTGCCGCAAAAGGCGCAGGACACCCAGCAGCAGCTTGAATCGGCGCTGTCCAAACTCGCGGACCGTCTCATGAAGGCGCCGTCGAAGGAGTCCTTGGAACAGCAGGCCGCCCGTCTGGAGGGCGCGGAGCAGGCCCTGAACCAATTGCAGGGGCTCAATCCCTCCGAGGAAACGGGCGAGAAGGCCGAACAGGTCGGGGAGGAACTGGAGGGCGTACGCCAGAAGCTGGCGGAAAAGGGACAACCGATGCCCCAGCCCGGTCAGGGTACCCCCCAGCTCGCCCAGCAATCACCCCAGCAGCAGATGGGCCCGCCGATCGATGCGCCGCCCCGCCCGAATACGCCGGGTGCCAAGGGAGCGTGGCAGTCCCCGGTCATGAACCGGGCCCAGGATTACTGATCCGCTCCGAATTCAGCCGGCCCGACGGTGCCCATTCGAGGAGCGCATCGCCCGCTTCTGAAATGTCCGCTTGCAGGAATTTGAATTCAGCCTAGAGGTGCTTCGTAGATAGTACGAACACGTATGAAACGCACCGAGACTTGGGACGTGGTGATTGTGGGGGGCGGGCCTGCGGGGACTTCGGCGGCTTGTGTGCTGGCGGAATGCGGGCGGCGGGTGCTGGTTCTGGAGCGCGAACAGTTCCCGCGGTACCACATCGGGGAATCGATGATCCCGTTCACGTACCCGGCACTGGAGCGCATCGGGATGATTCCGCGTCTACGGCAATCCGGGTTTGTGAAGAAATATTCGGTTCAGTTCGTGTCCCCCTCGGGGAAGGCCAGCCAGCCGTTCTACTTCTTCAACCGGTACGACCGCGAGACGGTGGCGCAGTCCTGGCAGGTGCTGCGCAGCGATTTTGACCAGATGATGATGGAGCAGGCGCGGTCGAAGGGCGCGGACGTCCGGGAACGTCACGAAGTCGTGGAGTTGCTTCGGGAGGACGGGAAGTATGTGGGAGTCCGGGCGAAAACTTCCGACGGGGAGATCTTGGAGGCCCGGGCACCTGTCACGATTGATGCCAGCGGACGCGAGGCCATCGCGGCGACCCGGAACGCCTGGAGGCGGGGGGATCCAAAACTCAACAAAGTGGCCGTGTGGACCTACTACGAAGGATCCGCCCGGGATGCTGGAATTGATGAGGGACAGACCACCGTCGCGTTCATTCCCGACAAGGGATGGTTCTGGCACATCCCGCAGCACGGCGACCGTGTCAGTGTCGGGGTGGTGGCGGACGGAAAGTATCTCACCCGCGACGGCTTGAAGGATCCGAAGGCCATCTTCGAGCGCGAGATTCCACAGAACCAGTGGATCGCGTCCCGCCTCGCGACCGGAAAATGCGTCGGGGAATACTGGCTGACGGCCGAGTACACCTTCCGGTCTCAGTATTCCGCGGCGGACGGTCTCGTGCTCGCCGGGGATGCCTACGGGTTTCTCGATCCCGTCTTCTCCAGCGGGCTGATGCTCGCGCTCAAGAGCGGTGTGGCGGCGGCGGATGCCGTG